>JABEVB010000011.1 GCA_013044165.1 Phycisphaerales bacterium | reverse complement strand
TGGAGCCACTTATCGGGAAGCCTTGGAGGGCGAAATCTCCCGGCGCTGGCCGGGACAGGCCTCTGTGGCAGGGAGCCAAAGATCGGGGCTCTCGCGGCGCAGCCGCGCGGCCAAGGTCAACAGCCCGCATAAACTGTCACAGGACCCACCCATAGCCTCAGCGGCTTTTAATGCCTCGCCGTCCATGGCAGGCCGCCTGCGAGACCTTATGTTAGAACCAGCCATATCTACACACCTGCCACTGCAGGCCTTTGCGCAAAGTGCGCTACCCGATTGCGCAAAGCGCCCTCATTTTTCTACAATACAAACACCAACACAACGTTATACTGCTTATAACGAAGCAGTTACGGTACCACCAACTGCCACTCTGGAGATTACGCATGACCAAACTTACACGATCAACGAAAAATGCTGCGCAGCCGCAGCGACGCAAGGTGCTCGCAGCCGGCGCATGGGCAGTCGCTACCACCGTGGTCTCGCGCACCGCCAATGCCATCATTCCGCAAACTCACCGCAAAGGGCTTCGTGTCGAGGCAAACGAGCAGGCTCATGTACACCGGCCAGCCATGCAGGCCTTTGCATTTGACCTAAGCGACGTGAAACTCCTCGATGGGCCATTCAAAGACTGCCAGCAGCGCAACGCCGCGTGGCTCATGTCCATGGAGCCTGATCGTCTGCTTGCGCCGGTACTGCTGGAGGCAGGTCTTAAGCCCAAAGGCTCGCAGTACGGCGGCTGGGAGAGTCCCGGTTCGGGCGTCGCCAGTCATTCGCTTGGACACCATCTCTCGGCTGTGAGTATGCTTTGGGCCGCCACCGGCGAGCATAAGTTTAAAGATCGCGTCGTCTACATGGTTGCGGAGATGGCCCGCGCCCAGGTGGCCAATGGCGACGGATATGCCGCCGGCATCCCCAACAGTCAAAAAATATGGAAGACAGTGCTCGCCGGGAACATTAACGTGGGCAACCCACAGTCGCGCTACTCCTTCAGCCTCAACGGAATGTGGTCGCCCTGGTACACCATTCACAAGCTTCTTGCCGGCCTGCGCGACAGTTGGCTGTACTGTCGGAATCATCAGGCCCGCGAGGTGCTGATCAATTTTTCTGACTGGTGCGGGCTGTTCCCACAGAAGCTTTCCCGGCAGCAGATGCAGACCATGCTCATCAGCGAGCAGGGCGGCATGAATGAGGTGCTTGCCGATGTTTACTCGATTACCGGCGAGCACAAATATCTCACTATGGCCGAGGCATTTAACGAGCATTCGCAACTTGACCCGCTCATGCACCGCAAAGACATTCTCAGCGGCGTACATTCCAACCAGTACATTCCACGCGTGATCGGCCTTGCTCGGCAGTATGAACTTACCGGCAAACAAAAGTATCGCACCGGATCCGAGTTTTTCTGGGAAGATGTCGCCTTCTGGCGGACGTTTGTCACCGGTGGCCATGGAGACTATGAAAATTTCTTTCCCATAGGCGATTCGGCCAAGAACCTCACCGGCCACGCCGCAGAGACCTGCTGCATCTACAATATGCTCAAGCTCACCGGCCACCTGATGTGCTGGCACCCCAATCGCATGGCCTATGCCGACTATGCGGAGCGATGCCTGTTTAACACCATACTCGCCTCGCAGGACCCGCAAAAGGGCATGGTCACCTACTACATGTCGCTCAAACCAGGTCACTTTAAGACCTTTTCAACTCCGTTTGACTCGTTCTGGTGCTGCTGCGGCACAGGCGTGGAAAATCATGCCAAATATGGCAAGCAAATTTATTACCATGACGGCAAAGACAACCTGTGGCTTACGGTGTTTATCGCCTCCGAACTGCACTGGAAAGCCTGTGGCATGCGCATTCGCCAGGAAACGGATTTTCCAACAAATAACCATGTGCGCCTTACCATAACCTGCGATAAGCCGGTGACAGCGGCCATTCGCATCCGTCATCCTTACTGGGCTACCGAGGGAATGTTGGTAAACATTAACGGTAAACAAACCAAAAACGACTCCAAAGCGGGCAGCTATTATGTGCTGCGCCGAAAATGGAAAACCGGCGATGTGGTGGACCTCTACGTTTCCATGCCACTGCGCATCGAATCCATGAAACATTCACCCGAACATATTGCGATTTTGCATGGCCCCATTGTCCTCGCCGGCGACTTGGGCGATGCCGACATGGCCAAGCCGATCCCGTACGCCAATGGAAACCAATCCGAATTTGCCGACCTGCCGGACCCCGAAACCGTGCCCGACTTACTTGTTGGTGATAAACCGGTTGATCAATGGGTGAAGCCTAATCCGGCCGATCCTACCTGCTTTCATACGCACGGAGCGGGGCATCCGCGGGATGTCAAACTCATTCCGTTTTACACCGCCCAACACACACGCTATAGCGTTTACTGGCGGAATCTCACCCGCGAACAGTGGCAGCAGCAGCAAAAGCAGCTACAAGCCCGAAAACGCTTTGAGCACGAATTGGCTGCCCGCACCGTAGATCATCTGCAACCTGGCATTCCACGGTCCGAAAAGCCACACTTCGTGCGCTTTGCCAACAGCAACACCGGCACGGCTGCAGGCATTTCCTGGCGCGATGCTTCCAACGGAGGCTACATATCGTTCAGGCTTAAGGTACTGCCCAACCAACCCATGGAACTGATGCTGGCCTTTTGGGGCAGTGATGCGGGCGGCCGCGTATTTGATGTCCTGGTAAACAACCAGAAGATCGCCACGGAGTCGCTGCACGCGGCGCATCCCGACCGTGTGTTCCATATTGAATACAAACTGCCGCAAAGCCTTACCGCTGGCAAACACTTCATTCGCGTCAAACTTCAGGCTCATCCCGGCATGATGGCTGGGGGCCTTTTTGGGGCTCGCACGCTTCGACAACAGCCGTAAAGGCGCAGCATCGCGCAATAACACGGCGGCTGGGTCGCATGCTTTGACGGTCAAGCCATGCGCAGAGCGGAATGAATGCATTTTGAACAACACGTTATGGGTACGCAACGACCCCAAGCGTTACCGGTACTTTGGCACCGGTAACCGTGGGCATGCCAGCCTTTATGCCGTCAATAGTTGCCGCGGCCAGTAAGGCAAAGCTTGCCGCTTCTTTGGCCTTATTCGGAATGCCACATTCATCTATCTTGGCGATCTCGGCGTTGCAACCAACGGCTTGCAGGTTCAGGGCAAGCCGCCGCATCAATTCCGGATTTTCCGCTCCGCCTCCGCACAGTATGACTTGCCCGGGCATTTGCGGCAAAAAGCGCTTATACGCCTGAGCAATGCTGCGAGCGGTCAGTTCGGTTGCTGTGGCGAGCAGGTCCACCACCCGCATGTGCCGCCGGTAGCCCAGCATTTTTTCAGCAAAGCTGCGGCCGAATTCCTCTCGGCCGGTGCTTTTGGGCGGACACTTGCGAAAAAATGGGTGCTGCAAGAGTCGCTGCAGCATCCTTTCATCAACGGTTCCCGCCGCCGCGAGTTTGCCGTTCACATCGCAGTGCATTCGACCGTCGGTCAGAAGTTCCATCAGGTTGTCGAGCAGCAAATTACCCGGGCCGGTATCAAATGCCTCGACTGGATCGCGCTCGTCGGCACCGTTAAAAAACGGCACCCATGTTACATTGGCTATGCCGCCGATGTTCTGCACGCAGCGGTCAACCATACAGTGACTGAACAACAGCACATCAGCCCATGGCACAAGCGGAGCACCTTGACCGCCCTGAGCCATGTCGGCGAGCCTGAAATTACCGACGGTGGTTATCTGCGTCTGTTGGGCGATCACCGACGGGTCGCCCAATTGAAGCGTGCAACCGAGCCGGCCGCGCCGCGGAGGATGATGATGCACCGTCTGACCGTGCGAACCGATGGCCCGAATGTCCTCGCGCGACAGGCCCCATTGGGCTATCGCCCTGTTTGCCACCTCGGCAAAAAAGACCCCAGCATCCACATTAAGGGCGGCGACTTCACCTGCTGTGGTTTTGTGGCCGTTCATAAGCGCCAGCAGGCGTCGTCGCAGGCCGGACGGCCATCGCTCTTCATAATGCCGTACCCGGCCAACGGTCTCCCCCATCTGATACCCATGGAAAGGCACCAGCGCGGCATCCACGCCATCGAGACTTGTGCCACTCATCAATCCCATAAACATGCGGGAAGGCGGTACGTTTGCAAAATCCGGTATCACCGTCAATGACCTCCGCCGTGATGGCTGGCTACCGCAACCTCACCCGGCCAGTGCGGCAAGTGAGCGGCTCTTCGACCACTGGTGCTCGAGTTCGTGATATTCCAGCATACCGGGCGACCGCAGTGGCGAATCAGTCTCGGTTGCAGTATGCATCGCCTCAGAGGCGCTATGGCAGCGGGTCGCAGCAGCGCGGAGCAATTCGTCCAAGGTAATGTTTTGAGGATCTTTGGCAAGGCTATACTGGCGCGTTTGACCATCCATGCCGTGCACCAACCCGGTGGTTTCCAACGCTTCCAGTAACTCGCCGGCAATCTCCGGAGATAGACCCAGCCGGTTGGATGCCATATCGGCATCAACCGTGCCACCGAGCTTAAACTGCCGCACCATTAAAACGGCAATCGGCAGCACCCAGCGGCTATCCACGAGCGTGCTGCTGCTTTGCCTCGCCTGGAGCAAGCGGCGGCGCAACACGGCAAAGTGCTGATGCACAAAACTGACCTCCAACCCCATGAGCAGAAAATTCCACGTCAGGTAAATCCAAAACATGAACAGGGGTATCAAGCCAAGGTTGCCATACCATTTGCCATAGCCCGCCAGATAATGCACATAAAGGCCAAAGCCATATTTGCCCAGCTCATAAAGCACCGTCGCAACCAGGGCGCCAATCATCGCCGATTTCCACTTCACCAGCGTATTGGGAATAAGTTTGTAAAAAAGGAATATCATCAGCCAAAGCGTAACCTCGCTGCCAATAAACGACAGGGGCGCCAACAACACGCTCCCCGCCGCCACCGACGATGCCATTGCCACAAACACGCCGGAAAGGTAGAAGGAAATTCCAAGACCCAGCGGCCCCAGCGTGAGCACACACCAATACAACGTCAGCCTCCTCCCCCAAGGCCGGGGCGTGACCACGCGATAGATGTGCCCAAACGCCGTCTCAATGACGCGCATAAGGCTAATGGCTCCCCACAGCAGCGTAATAAAACCCACCACGCCGGTGGATGGGTTCTGCAACACCGAGCGCATCTTTTGCACCTGGTTGGTCAGCGTGGTTATGAACAACTGCGAGTTCTTGCCGCTGGTGCCGCGCGTGCTCAGGGACGTAAGGCCCAGATGCCTAAAGAAGATCATTTCTTCATGCGTAACCTGCTCAGTGGTGAGCACCATGGACATCACAATGAGAGCCAGCACGATGGTGGGCAAAATGCTAAAGAGCGTATTGTAAGTAAGCGCAGCAGCCTGCTGCGCGGTGCGGTCTTCCGCCATGCGCTGGCGCACAATATCGCGCAGCACCCGCAGACGCTGCACGAATGATTCTTTCGGTAAGCCGGCATGAGGCGTGCCGGGCACTACGGCGGTGGTCATATCTCACAACTCCAGAACAGGTGCCGGGCGGCCGACATTGCCAGCCCGGCGACTTTATGCAAAAGTGTATCCCGCAGATGGTCTCTTAGGAAGCGCTCTTTTTGGGATACCAGCGTGTAGCGCTTGCCACTGCGGCCAAGAGCTGCGCCCGGGTTGGCCCGGCCAGTTCGGTCACGGCCGCCCATGGCCAAACCGCACCCCGCGGCATGCCGATAGCCCCACACCAAACGGAGGGGGCCGCGTTGTGGAGCGACTGGTTCTACTGCGTAAGCTGCGCAAAATCTTCGAAAAAATCAGGATACGTTTTGCTGGTACATTGCGGGTTTTCAATGCGAACGCCTTTGATGCGTAAGCCCGCCACCGCAAACGCCATAGCCATGCGATGATCGTCATAGGTTGCAATCACCGCCGACGTCGGCTTGGCTGGCGGCACAATGTGTATGCTGTCGGATGTGGTGTTTACCTTGGCGCCCAATTTGGTCAGTTCGGTTTGCAATGCGGCAAGCCGATCAGTCTCTTTCAGTCGCAGGTTGCCCACGTTGCGCACCGTGGTAGGCCCCTGGGCAAACACCGCCAACACCGCAAGCGTTTGCACCATATCGGGAATGCCGTTCATATCGAGCGAAACGCCATGCAAAGAACCGGTGCCGCCAACTTCAATGGCTGTCGGCTCCATGACGAGCGTTGCCCCCATCTGCTGCAACACGCTGGCAAAGGCGATATCGCCCTGCAGCGACTCGCTCCCAAGGCCTTCGATGCGTACACGCGCCCCCTGTACCAATGCTGCCGCCGCCAAAAAATAGCTCGCGTTGCTGGCATCGGGTTCAATTTGGTAGCTCAGCCCGCCAACATAACGCCGCGGCTGAACGGTAATGCAGCGGCCTTCGGGCGTGGCAGTATCTAAAAAGTCCGCACCAAATTGCCGCATCATTTGCAGCGTCATGTTAACATAGGGTTCGCTGGTTACCGGGCCGTTCAGGCGCAGGCTTACAGGCCGCTGCGCCAGCGGCGCGGCCATCAGCACCGCTGAAATAAATTGGCTGCTTTTAACATCCGAAAAACTGCATTCACCACCAGCAAGCCCTTCGCCTTCCACAATTACCGGCGGAAACCCCTCATTCTCGCCCCAGCGCAGCGGGCACCCCAACTGGGCCAGTGCCGCCGCCAGCTCGGCCATGGGTCGTTGGCGCATGCGGGCGTTGCCATCCAAAGTATGCCGTCCGCCAACCGCAGCACACAGAGCGGTTAAAAATCGGATGGTTGTGCCTGAATTACCACAGTAAAGCGGCTGTGTGGACGCCGCGCCATGGCGGCCAATGGCCTCCACACGAATGCGTTTAGTGGCCGCATCTTCCGCGACATCCAGCCCCAGTTGCTGCAGGGCACCTATCATGTGCCATGTGTCGTCTGCAAACAGCGCCCCGCGCAGCGTGGTAACGCCACCGGCCGCCATCGCCGCCAGCGGCATGGCCCGGTTGGTTATGCTTTTGCTGCCCGGCACCACAACCGTTTTTACAAACGGACCTTCCGCAGCCTGCACCTCAATAGCATTAAAAGGGGAATCCAAGATTCCTCACGTCAGAATGAAGACAACCCATCCGCACTTTGCACGCCCGCGGACGATCACCTCAGGCATGCATCAGGGCTTGCCCGATATGCGGACCGGCGCTGCCACCTTCGGATACAATTCCTGAAGCAGCCCTTTTTCCTGCGTATCGCCGGTTAAGCCATTAACGGTAAGCAATACCTGGCTTTTGTCCGTTTGAGCATCAAGTGTTGTCAGTGAAAACTTCTGGCTGTGCGATATTGCGTCCATCGCGTCACCACAGGCCCTAAGCGCATCCACTGCAACCAATGCTTGCGTGCGGTTCAAAAGCCCCGCCTGATAGTACTGCGCCGTAAAGCTCATAATGCGAGCCAAGGACTGCATCGCATGCTCCTGCACGGCAGGTTCCAACACGGCCCCTTTGCTCAACATGGCCTCAAGCGCATGAATCGTACCCACGCAAACCGGTAAGTTATTAGGCGGCACAAGTGCATAGTTGCTTGCAAAGGCTCCCAACGCAGTCACCACCAGCGCCGCCGACTTCGCCGTAGGGGCCGACGCCTGCGACAACGCATCGGCAATACCCATCTTCACGACTGGATCTTTTTCGATCGCCAAGGCCGCTTCCAGACGGTGAATTGCTTGCCTGTAAGCGGGCGGCAATGCCGATAGCTGTCCCAGAATGTTCCCCAGACCTTTGGCCGCCCAATACCGCACAGAAGCATTGGTACTTGTCAGGGCCTGCTCCAAGGCCGGCTGTGTACTCATGTCATTCACTTGCGCGATGGTGATAATGGCGTTAAGGGCTGTTGCCGAATGGCCTAACAGAGGGCTAAACGTCTGATTGATCGCATTGCCATAGGCATCCATAAATATCGCCGAAGCCGGGTGCGAGGTGTCGTGCACGGGCTTGAGCACCGCCGTGCGATCCTGAACCATGTCCGATGAGCCCTTGGCGGCGGCCATGGCATTGGCATAGTATGTTACGAATGCTTTTATCGCCGAAGTGTCCGAATCTGACAGGCTGGAAATCGAAGGGTCTGGAAGGGGAGGCTGCGCCATCAGCGAGCCGACCATAACACCCGTTACCACCGCAACCAGTCCTAGTCGCCACGTTCGCATTGGGTTCTCCGCTGGTAAAACCACCGCCACGCGCATATCGCGTCCAAAAGCATCCTCAGACCACAGCTTTGGCATAACGTTACCGTCCGCAGCGCCTGCATAAGCGCACCGTAACACTGCCCCAAGGTGCTGTCAAGATTGGGCGGCCACTGGTTCGACCACCACGGCAGTACCATAACACAGCACCTCGGAGGCGGCCGGCTGGGCCATAACTTCCGCCGCATCGTAACGCATGCCAATCACGGCGTTGGCGCCAACCTGCTCAGCATGCTCAACCATAAGCTCATACGCATCCTGCCTTGCCTGCTCACACATTTTGGTATAGGCACTGATGCGTCCGCCGCCAAGGCTCTGCAAACCGCCTAAAAAACCCTGCCCAATGGTCGGGGTGCGAACAATAATGCCCCGTACAATGCCCTTGTATTCAACAATACGATAGCCCGCGATCTCAACGGTTGTTGTGACAAACATGGCATACCTCCAACAGCGTGGCCCGAGATGCAGGCCAAAACCCCGCACCCGCAGGGTACGCCCCATAAATAATGTCCCACCATGATCGAGCCGTCAAACGCGTTGCAGCCGAACGCGCGTCCCCAAGGCCATCGCTCTATGAAAAATGCACCTGTTTGACATTGCTTGCAGATTCGGGGATATTCATAGGCATATGGATACCGTTTCGACTGAATTAACCAGCGGTGTTACTGAGCGATTTTATCGCTTCTGGTTTACTTGCCGTTTTGCCGGCCCGACGTGGCGGGGTTGATTGATTCGAATAAGCTTGAATTGCAATCAAAAGCCCGCCCTGTAAGGCGGGCTTATTTTGTTGACAGCGAAAGCCGGGCCGACCCCCGCTCGCACAAGAGACCCTGACTTGGGAGCCTGTTATGTTCAGCCATATACATCGCCAAATTGACGTCAGCAGCAAGCTCGCGCACTGTGCGCAGCAGCTAGCTCAAGACATCGAGCGACGGCTCAACGTTATGGTCGAGCCATTCGCCCAGGAGCGACTTTGGCTCAGCCGCTGAAATGTTCGAACCATCCGTAAAACCCAGCAAGGAGAAAACCTATGATCATCGTAATGGAAATGGGCGCAACTGAATCGCAGGTTAACCACGTTGTTAGCCTCCTGCGAGAAATGGGCCTGCGCGAACATATTATTGTCGGCACCGAACGCACCGTGGTGGCCGCCCTCGGCGACGATCGCGCAAAAGACAAGGACAAACTTGAAAACGCCCCGGGCGTCGAAAAAGTAATGCCTGTGCTGGCCCCCTACAAAATGGCCTCCCGCGAGGTAAAAAAAGAGCGAACGGTCGTGGCACTCGGTGGTTCGCTGGGCGGCTCGGTCGGTGGCAAAAAGGTAGCGCTTATAGCCGGCCCCTGTTCGGTCGAAGACCGCTCCCAACTCCTCGAAATTGCCCATGCCGTCAAAGAAGCCGGAGCCACCGGCCTTCGCGGCGGTGCCTTCAAGCCCCGCACAAGCCCCTACGCCTTTCAGGGGCTCGGCGAAAAGGGTTTGCAAATACTGGCTCAGGCCCGCGAAAAAACCGGCCTCGCCGTCGTTACAGAGGTTATGTCCATCGAGCAAGTGCCTCTCGTATGCCAATACGCCGACGTGCTGCAGGTGGGCGCTCGCAACATGCAAAACTACAACCTCCTATGGGCCGTCGGCGAACAAAAAAAGCCCGTGCTGCTTAAGCGCGGCCTAAGCGCCACGCTCGAAGAATTTTTGCTGGCAGCCGAATACATCATGTCGCGTGGCAACAGCAATGTGATGCTTTGCGAGCGCGGCATTCGCACCTTTGAAAAATACTGCCGCAACACCCTGCCGCTGGCGATCGTCCCTGAGGTACATCGCATCAGCCATTTGCCCATTGTGGTAGATCCCTCCCAGGGGACTGGCCATGCACACCTGGTGCCCGACATGTGCAAAGCGGCGGTCGCCTGCGGAGCCGACGGCCTGATTGTTGAAGTGCATAACGACCCGGAGCACGCGCTCACGGATGGTGCACAGTCTGTGACGCCACAGTCGCTCAAAGCCACGATGGCGTCGCTCAAGCGAATTGCCGCCGCCATAGATCGCGATATTTAACGCCCCCCGCGTATCGCGCCTCAAGAGCCAGCATCGGAATACGTATATGCCAAAACTTCCACGCCTGCCGCTGCATGCCCCTGCGCCGCCAGCATGGAATACCGTTCACTGTGCCGATTGTGCCGATTTTGCGCAAAGGCTGCCCGCAGCAACCTTCGACTTTATTTATCTGGACCCACCCTACTTTACCAACCGCCGATTCAACATCGCGCCCCGCCGCGAAACTCCCGCCATCGGCACTGGCTTTGATGACCGTTGGCCCGGCGGCTTGGCGCAATACCTCGCCATGGTTAAACAGGCTGCAGTTGAATCTCATCGGGTGCTTAAGGCCGACGGCGTATTGCTGCTTCATTTAGACTGGCGCAGCGTGCATTATGCCAAAGTCATGCTCGATGAAGTGTTTGGCTTTGACAAGTTCATCAACGAAATCATCTGGTATTATCAAACCGGCGGTGCAAGTCCGCTGCGGTTTTCGCGTAAGCACGACACCATTTTGCTCTATGCGCGAAGCGGCCAACACTACTTTAACGGCAAAGCCATCGCCATCCCGCGAACACCCAAGGCCCTGCACCGCGCCCGCAACCCAAAGGGCGCACGCATCAGCGCTGCCAATACCCACAAAAACCCGGACGATGTGCTGCTTATCCCCGCGCTCAACCCTATGGCCCGCGAACGCACCGGCTACCCCACGCAAAAGCCTTTGGCCCTTTTAGAAACGCTCATCACGGCCCTTTGTCCGCCAGGTGGTACGGTCGGCGACCTTTTCTGCGGCTCGGGCACAACGCTGATGGCCGCTGCCATGCTCAAGCGACCGTTCCTCGGTTGCGACCAAAACCGCCACGCCGTAGCCATTGCCCGCCACCGCCTGCAGAAATCTCCTGGCGCGCGGACGTAAGCCCGCCTAGTCCACAAAGCCTAAGCCTCCGTTAGCCAGCGAATCCCGTTCTTCACTCGCATGCTCCAATTGCAGTCGACGTGACAATAGGTGCTGGAGGTTGGCGGCGCAGCCCCTACTACCGCCTTACGCTTTGATTTTCTCCAAAATGTCAAATTTTCATACGAGCTAGAAGTTCCTCAATTTCGCACGAGCCTGTGCTAGTCCCGGCGCGGCTGAGGCTTTCTTAAAGCCAGCCTTTCAGGCTGAGGCGAGCCATCGCCAAGGCAATGCATTCTGATTTAGGCTCAGCGAGGAGAACCCATCGCAGGCCCGTAACAGATTTACAATTGTCGCTAAAAATTATTGCCCATCCTGCAGGAAGCTGCTATATTTTAATATTGTTTTTGGTGCAGCGAGAAATTCACTGATATTATGCTTGGGCGATGAAGGCATGGCTGGCCGGTGCCTCAAGACCTTCCGACCCGCTCCTTCGCTTGACGATGTGTTCAAATGTCGCGTTTCCAACAGGAGGCTGCCGATTGCTTCTTCTATACTCATAGCATGCGGATATCTGTCTATGCTCGCAAGTACAAATTCCCAGACCGGCATTGTGACCCGCCCTCAGCTTTGCGGCGCGGGCACGCCTGCCAACCTCAGCGTAGCAGGGGGCCAGCCAACCTGGCTCTCCCGGGGCTCGGAGACATTGGCATTCCGGCGCCCCTGCCACGCCTCCGCATCCCGCCACCAACAACCTCCCACAGGCCCTAAAGGAGCAGTATGAGTAAGGACTTTGATACCGACGTACCAGATTCTATCCGACCCTATCTGCAGGAAATCGCGGACCGCCTATGGGCTGGGCGTGCCGCCGTCATGGTTGGCGCTGGCTTTAGCAAGAACGCGAGCGAGGACTTCCCGGATTGGAACCAATTGGGCGATCTGTTCTATTCAAAAGCGCATGGTACGAAGCTTGATCCTAATAAACTAAAATATCTGAACTTATTGCGGCTCGCGGAAGATGTACAGGCTGCAATCGGTCGGCCGGCGCTCGAGAGTCTGCTGCGAGCCAATATCCCGGATTTAACGGTCGAGCCGTCCTCGATTCACGTTGATCTGCTGGAATTGCCATGGGTTGATGTGTTTACCACCAACTTTGATACCTTGCTGGAACGGGCCAGCACCAAAGTCATCACTCGGCGGTATGAGCCTGTGGTTACCAAAGAGGATATACCGTACGCCGTCAGGCCTCGAATTATGAAGCTCCACGGCAGTTTCCCTTCTGAGCGACCGTTTATCATCACTGAAGAGGACTATCGGCGCTATCCGCATGACTACGCGCCTTTTGTTAATACCGTCCAACAGTCGCTTTTGGAAAATACGTTCTGCCTGATAGGGTTCTCCGGCGATGATCCAAACTTCCTGCAATGGACTGGCTGGATTCGCGACAATCTCGGGAAAGATAGAACGCAAAAAATATATTTAGTCGGGGTTTTTGACCTCTCATCAGCCAGACTACAACTGCTGGCGCAGCGCGGGATTGTCGTTGTTGACCTATCCTGCTGCATTGGGGGCGACAGTTCTGACCATGAGAAAGCGTTACAGAAATTTTTTGAATATTTGCGGTCACAAAAGCCGTACCTCCTCGATTGGCCCTATCAGCCCAAAACCATGCACCCTGGTCGCGAGCCGGCGTCGGCCGACGGGATTCGGAAAATTACCGAAGAATGGCGGGGGCAGAGGCAAAGCTACCCCGGCTGGCTTATCCTGCCGCATGCCAACCGCGAGACGCTCTGGGCATTTACGCGGTGGTGGGTGTATTACCTTCCCACCCTGCCATCAACATTAGATGGGCAGGACATTGAATACGCATTCGAGCTTAACTGGCGGCTGGAGCGATGCCTGGTGCCAATTCCCGAGGAGTTTGCGGAGTTTAATGAGAAGATTCTCAAACAATACTGGCAGCTCCGCACGGAGCTTTCCAATAAACTTTCAGGGGTCGGCTGCGGGGAAAACAAACACCGGAGGCCACAATGGAATGATATCCAGCCAGCGTGGATTGCAATCAAGCTTGCGATGTTGAGGTATTATCGTGAACAGGGGAATGTTGGCAAATGGCGGGACGCAGAAGTCCAACTCAACAGCCTCACTGGCCGCCTCTCAGACGAGCAGAAGCAGTTCCTGAGTTACGAAGGCTTTCTCTTTGAACTTTTCACTCTAAATTTGCCGAATACCAAACAACGTCTTGACACTTGGCACGTTAAAGGATCGCAGCCATATTGGATGGCCAAGCGTGCAGCGGCACTCGCCGAGATCAGCCCGCGTAGCCAGGTGGACGATCAAATGCAGCTTTCCCTAAAGGAGTCTCGCAAACGAAATGCAGAATATGCAACCCCACCGAATTACCTAATGCTCTCGAATGAAGCATACCAGATGATGATCTCGCGTTACGTAAAAGATGCCACCAGTCGGGCCGCCCCTACGGATGCGACAGCCGAAGAGAGGCAACAGATGCAGGATCACCTCCAAAACGAATGGGCTGGGCACCCAAGAGGGCAGGAGCCGACTCCTGAAACCATCCACATAATCAAGCGGCAGGAGCAATTCAACTGCTTTGACGACGATTGGCAAGACCTCCTTGATAAGCGTTCAGGCGATCGGAAAGTTGATTGGGATCTACTACTCGAGAGGATACGTAACAAACGGCGCACGACTGAACTAATGTACCAAAACGCCCGGTGGAACGAGCTTAAGGCCTTCCGGTGTGATCCGTGGAATGAATTGGAGTTGTTCAAGCTGCGTCTGGAAAATTCGCCCTGCCGGAGAGCGGGTGTAACCGAGCGTCCCGAATTTGATATCGGTCACGTCAGCCGAACGTTGCACCACAGTAGCATTGACCAGGAAATATTCGCGGCCGTTACTTTCCTCAGATTTTGTGAAGAGGCTGGTCTGCCATTTCGCATCGGCCATTATGCGTTGGCAACAGATACCGCCGTCGCTAGCCTGCGGCACATCTCGCGTTACTCATTCTATTGGGCAACTGCAACGCTTGTGAGAACAGGCGAAGCTGACGCCGTTGACAGTGTGTTCAGCCGTGAGTCGCTGTACGGCCATACCGCCCCAATGGCAGACGCCCTTGTCAAGGGTTATCTTGATTCACTCGACAAATGCCGAGGTAATATACGCGCTGGCGATCTCAGCTTCCGGATCGCCCAAACACTACCCGAAGTTATTTCGAGATTGTGTTGCAAATGCACTTTCCAGATGAAGGGACGCATACTTGATTCTGTTGCAGGGGTTTATGCATCTCAAGAGAAAGCAGCCTACCGCAATTTAGGGAAGTTGACCAAACGCCTGTTAAGCTCTATGTCTAAAATGGAGCGGTACCAACTCATCCCGAGCCTGCTAAAAATATCCTATCCCGCAGATGTGAATTTTGTCGTCGAACGGGACCTTCCGAACCCATTTCTGATCCTCGACCTCCATCAAAAGCCCAGCCGCACGCCAGCCTTAGAAATTCAACCTGCCACGGTGGCCGATTTGTTGAACCAGTCTGCGTCGGACGAGCCGGGACGGCGACGCTGGGCGATTTCTTCCCTGGTTACGCTCCACAGGTTGGGTTTGCTCAGTGCCAAGCAAAGCGAGGATCTCGGGCAAAACATTTGGCTCAAAAAAGATAGTTTTAAGATGCCAATGGACACCGACTTCTACAAATTTGTTTTCTTAAGCCTGCCACACCCTCGGCGCGTGGATCCTCTTAAACTTTTTAAGCACTATGTCCAAGAAACACAATTCCCAATTCAGGGAAATAACCAGGACGCGGGCATCGGCATGACGGGTGGAAATATCCCGTTGGTTTACGAAATCATTGGCGCAAATCGCAAAGGAAAAGGCATTTGGACGGCCAAGGATGCCACCGGCTTTTTACAACGTTTGAGCGAATGGTGGAACGCGGACAAAGGACGACTTAACGGAGTGGGCGACTCCGCCAGCGGTTTCTTATCAATATCAGAGGAGTTCCGGTTAAGGTTCTCCCGGTTGATCGATTTACTGGCCGAGGTTGTGGGGCCAAAGCTCGACGTCAATCCTGCTAAGGCAATTAAATTGAATCTCAGCCAACTTCTGTCGGAAGCAAAGGAGCGCGGCCTGTCGGTCTTGGCGGCTCGGGCGGCGTGTCTTCCTATATTTCCCGAGGAGAAATCTGCTGTTTGTAAAGGGATCAACGACGCCCTAACGTCAAATAAAGGTAGCATCACAACTGACGGGCTCAGGGCGATCGGAAAAATGATTTTTGGTCGTACTGATATTATGACAGTTCCCGACGAAAACGATCCGTTAGGGATGCTTTGCGATCATCTCGGCTGGTGCCCGGCCCGGAACATCACAACTGCGATTGGGATCGTTGTTCATATCCTGAAAAGGCAGCCAAGAGATTTTACCGAAAAGTTGAAAGACGCGACTGCAAGGCGGCTAGAGAGGCTGCTTGGTGAAACAGCGTATGAAAAGGACAATCCATACTTAACTTTTGATGAAAAATTAGAAGTGCGCCGTGCGGCGGCCACTCTATCAGCGACCTTAGAAAAATATTACAAATCCAAGAGACAAGACTCACCGCAAGTCGTCAGAGACTGGCATCAGCAATGCGAAAATCCGGAGGAATTTTCGGAGATTAGGCACGCATGGAGCGACGTCGCGGACGGATGACCAGGCAGCTTTTCCGGTTGCCCTCACATCAGCCACTGTGGCCTCGCTCACTCGATTATCAGTCACCCCTTTTCGCGGCTTGCGTCTCGAGCCCGGCCCGCGACCAAGAATCCGTCCTGGGCTTGTGGGTGTGGCGAATACGCACAATCACAACCACGCGGCAATCCATCACCTGTCGAGCCTTGAACGATGAAGTCTCGGTGCGATGAAGAATCGTTTGGGCAGGACTTACCAGCTGGACTCACCTATTCTCATCCCCGTCGCGTACCGCTTCGCCCAAGCCCAAAAAGCAGGTAGAATAATCCACGCTTGTGGCGCTCGGTCAGGGCCGCGAACGTGCAGCGTTACTGCGTATTTGCCGCATATGCATGGTGGTTATGAATATTGGATCCGTAAAACTTGCCGGCAACCTTTTGCTCTCGCCGATTGCGGGCTACTGCGACTTGTCATTTCGGCTCGTGGCAAGGGCCTGCGGCGGCGTCGCCTTGGCCTGCACGGACCTGCTTTGCCCGGAAGGCGTGCTCCGCGAAAACAAGCGATCCATGGAACTTGCCGCTACCTGCGAGAACGATTCGCCTCTGGCCATGCAGCTTTATGGCTCAGACGCCTCACGGCTGTGCGAAGCCGCCCGCTGGGCCGAAGACCATGGCGCCGCCATTGTAGACATCAACATGGGATGCCCGGTGGATAAAATCAC
This sequence comes from Phycisphaerales bacterium, assembly GCA_013044165.1. Lineage (GTDB taxonomy): Bacteria > Planctomycetota > Phycisphaerae > WQYP01 > WQYP01 > JABEVB01. The sequence goes on along the minus strand of JABEVB010000011.1, from coordinate 25,701 downwards.
CAAACGCGATGGCGGCTCGGCTCTGCTTTGCGATATTAATCGCACGCTGCGCCTAACAGAGCAAATTGTTCGCGCCGTGCGGCACGTGCCGGTAACGGCCAAGATGCGCCTGGGTTGGGACGATAACCGCATTGTCGCGCCGGAGCTTGCCCGTCGCCTTGAAGACATCGGCATTGCCGCGGTTACGGTGCATGGCCGCACCACCGAAATGCGATTTCAAGGCACGGTGCGGCACGATGGCATAGCCGCTGTCGTACGGGCAGTTCGGCGGATACCCGTTATTGGCAACGGGGACATCAAATCGCCCCAAGACGCCAGGGAAATGATCGCCCGAACCGGCTGCGCCGGCGTTATGATTGGCCGGGCGGCGCTGAGCGCACCTTGGATTTTTCGCGATACCCACAGCTACCTGGCCACCGGCGTGATCCCATCGCCACCAAGCGTTGAGGAGAAATGCCAAATGATGCGCGATCACTTTTATAACCTTATCAAATACCGTAACGAGCGCGTGGCCGTATGTGAATTTCGTAAGCGAATAAGCTGGTACGCCAAGCATCTTAACCCATGCCGACAGTTGCGCGACGCCATGCGCGTTATCAACTCGCGGGAAGATTTTGATCGGGTGATTGACGCTTTTCTGGCGTGGCGGGCGGAGTATGACGCAGGCCGATGTGCCGAGCCGATTGAATCGCCGGCTTGGCCCTCGACGATGGCGATGTCCGAAAACCGAACCGCCGAGCCAGCCCCAACCGCTGCATAATCCCACCGCAAGCCCGCCCGCAATCCTCTCAGCGATATGTGCTTAAGGATGCAGCGATACAACTGAAGCCACCCTTGAGACGCAAGCCTTGAAATACATAGCCCAGGAGCATTTGCGATTGGCGATGCGCGACACTACCATCAGCGGCCTTGTCGGCGGCATGTGGGTTGAAGTGACATAGCCGCGCGGCAACAAATTTGGAGAACAATCAATGATTCGCCCATGCGTTTCCACTCGCTACCTGTTGATGGCCACTTGCGCTGCGGCGGCAATCTTATGCGGCCCGCTCCGCGGCAGTGCCCAAACGACCACCGCTCCGGCGGCCATGGCGCCAGTGGCACCGCAAGATGTGCCGGCGGCATCACCCGCCGGATCGTATTGGGACTTGCTGGACATCAATAATTCCTACGTGCTGGAATCAAAAGGCACCGTACGCAATGACAATTCGCCGGCGCAGCTTTCGTGGATGCATTCGCAGGGGACAGTCAACTTTCAGCCAACATCACGCGACAGCGAAGATGCAAGCTATTCGCTTGATTACATAAATTTGGGAACCACCAGCCCGCTGCTTCCGCGGCAACTTAGCGCCGAGTCGCTGAGGCTTGATTTAGGGCTGGCCAAAATTGGCAAGTGGAACGTTGGCTTCAGCATTGGCGCGGGCTATGCTGGCAGCACACCCTTTAACGACGCCCACGCCATCTATGGCATCGCATCGCTGTTTACCTATACCCGGCTCAACCAGCACGACACGCTTGCGTTTTATTTGGGCTACAACGGAAACAGCCAGTTCATGCCCGATGTCCCGCTGCCCGGCTTTGCATTCCAACATCGCGGCAAGATACTTTCTTACACCATCGGCCTGCCCGAAACCAGCCTCAAATGGACTTTTTTGCCGCGCACGACGCTTAGCCTCAAGTATGAGGTGCCTTTTGACGGCCGGGCCGAGCTTGCTTACCAAATCATCAAGCCCATCTCGCTCTTTACCGACTTTGAGACACGTACAGGCGCTTTCCGGGTGGATTCATACCCCACGAGCGATCGGTTATTTATTTCGTACGACAGTCTGGCCGCGGGGGTGGAGTTCAGCCTGCTGCGACATCTAAAGGGCAACATCAGCGGCGGCTATGTATTTAACCAGGAGTTTGCACAGGGGTTTGACGCACGCGATGCGAGATCGTTCGCTTCTATCACCAACCAACCCTTCGTTTCATTTGGGATGGCGGTTAACTTTTAAGGTATGGCAGCGATAAAAGTTGACGGCGTCCTATAAATGCTCTTTTATCCATTTCGCCTAATAATATTGAAGAAATCAGCCACTCTTAACCGAATATTTTGAATCGGATGAACCGCATGCGATCGCGGCCCATCAGGCACAGTTAAACGGTGCAACGGTATCGTCGGCCACCACAACCCAACGGGCAGGAGCCGGCCGACGTGTCAACATATTGTGGTTCTTTCGGAAAGGATGCCGAAGCATGAGCAAACGCGAGATTATTGACAACATTCTTAAGTTCAACCGCACCGCCGCTATGGAATTTCTCGAACGTTTTAAGGAAGAAGACCTCAAAGCATACCTTGAACGCGTTCGCACCACGCACCCAATCGCGTGTCTGCCGCAGTTTTTGGCGCAGCGAAAGCTAGCCCATCGTTTGGCACAAAGTTAAGTACACGACTGTAGCGTTCATGCACCCAAGGCAAAGCTCTCTGGGCTGGCTATGGGCAGTGTTGATTGGCATCGCCTCCGTCGCCTCATCCTTTGGCGCGACGTTTTGACTCTCGGTAAATGACGGCTTATCCATTTTCATCATCGCCATGACAACTCGCCACGGCATACCGTATGATGGCCCGCCATGAAGGTTGTTTGCACCATACGTTATATGAAAGTTCCGGCCAGAGCCGTAAGCAAAGCTGCGGTAATTGGGCTTGCCTTGATGCTGGCCGGTTGTTCATCCAGGCCCGCAGTGCCGCCACCCCTAGGCTCATCACCATCAGGCAACCTGATTCCAACGCCGCCCGTGCCGCCAAACCCAACCATCGCGCCACCAACACGACCACCGGCCATGGCCTGGGTTTATCAGATGGTGTTGCCTGCCGGAACGTTTACCAATCAACCCAAGGTATGGACCTACCTCACGCGGGATAAAGCCGGTGCAAAATCATCGAAGCTGCTACGACTCAATGGCCTGCGGGCAGGCGTAGCCAAAGTAAATGTGTGGCCCAACATCCGCAAACTGATAGATGTTCCCGGGGCGAGCACCAAACCGGAGTTCTGTCAGATTAACGGCGTGGCCGCGATTACCATTCTTACCCATGCCGCCATTCGACGTGAACTTGTGGTGTATCACGGCGCGGATGGTACCCCGCATGTGCGCAGCTACCGCGGATGCGACAACGTAATGCTCCTTGCCATGCACTATCAAAAAAGCACAGGCAACACAATTGTACAACTGGAGCCGGCCGTGGACTCCGGCGCGGTACATTTTGTTCGGCCCGGCGGCGCGGTGGGCATTGTGGGCGGAGTGCAACCTGTGCGACATGTGTTCTCAAACCTGCAGATTTCCACCCCCATTCCACCGGGCCATTTTTTAGTTATTGCGCCAGTAACACCTGAAAAAGCGCCCTTCTCCATAGGCGTACAGTTTTTGTGCGAGACTGACAAGGTGCCCCCAAAAGAGAGCGTGTTGGTGGTTGTGCCCGTACAGTAACCGTGTTTTTTCGCCTCGTCGAAACAACAGCTTCATGTTGACCGTAAGGGCCGGCAAAGCGCCATTCACTTTTTCTTATGCCGCGGCAACTGTTGTGAAAAGTGCATGCTTATTGCACCGGCTGGCAGCCAAGTCCCATAAGTCGGCTTGGAGGCATGGTCAAAGACATTGCGACTGCAGCTCAACTCCAAGACGCACAGGACTCCAGAAATGCCGCACTATTTTGCTTGGAGGTCAGATAACCATAGGCGATAATCCGTCTAAGGATGGTCGGCCTATGGGCCACCCTGTTCCGGCTCGGTTCAGCCGGAAAAACCTCATGCGCGGCCACGCATTGCTCCGATGGATTTATGGGAAGCCATTGGGGAAGGCGCCAGCCCGCATAGACATGGAAGGTCGCGATACGACATGAGCGATGAAATCGCCAGCGAAGACTTGTCGGCCGAGCGGGCAGCATTTGATGTCCTCTTTGCAGAAGAGTGTGCCATGCCGCCGACAACAACTTCCGATGCGTTGCAAAAAGCGTTAACCTTTGCCCAGCATTCCGATGCGGTGCAGAAAGTGCACAAACGCTGCACAGCCAAAGACCCGGAATTTAATTACGCTCTGCCCGATGCCCGTGATGGGGAAGAACGGGGCTTGGTTTATTCGCTCTTTTTGCCGACCGAGGCAACTGTTGCCCCCGAAGATGTCTTTGCTAACCTGCGCTGGGGTGGACGCGTCTTTTTCGCCTCCCACGATGAGCCGGCCGTGCGAGCCCTGGCACAGCGCTATCGGCGCTGGGATGGCTTTGTGCTTGATATGGACGTTCAGATGCTCCGCGGCGGCCTTATGGGGCTGCCCCTGCCCATCGGGAAAAAAACATTTTACTTCGCGGCCCGTAAGATAGACCTTATTAGACCGGGGCAATCGTCCGATCGCTTTACGTACCATGTACAGCTTACACGTCAGGGCGGCCAATGGGTTGTCGTCAAGAAGGTGCCCACGCTCGACCGCGTAATGGCTCGACTTCGCGAAAAATTTCCGGATGCGGCGATGGACGACATTCGGCGCAGAGCGCAAAAATTCACCGAAAAAATATTCCCGGTGTTTTTAACCCGTGAAGCCGCTATGCTCAAAATTCTTCAGCAGCACCTGCCTGAGGAGTACGCCAACCGCGTGCCGAAATGCTTGGGCGTGGAATGCGACAGCAAAGGCTTCGTCCGTACGCTCTACATGAACTGGATGCGTAACGGCGGCAAGGGAATCTCACAGCTTGAATTTGCCCTTCAAACGGCCGAGTTGCTCTCCGTCATGCACGATAAAATCGGCGTGATTCACCTGGACCTGCGTCTCGACAACTTTGTCATTACCGACAAAGGCGTTGGCTTTATTGACTTTGGCTCGGCGGTGCGCGCCGGCGAAACCTTCGCCGACAACTCACTGCTTTCAACCCTCTTTGAAGAAATGATGCGCACCAGCCAAATTCAACGTATGCTGGGCCACATGAAGGACAACGGCCTGGTTACCTCGCGTGTGCTTTCCGACGGCCATCATAAGGTGGACAAAGCTGTGGACATATTCTACATGGCCGTACAGATGAACAAACCCCACGGCAACCCTGATTTCAAGGGCTTGGTGCGCTGCAACCCCCGCACGCTCGAAGCACGCCACATTAAACGGCTGACCGAAGAGATTCTGCGGCCTGCGGATGTTTCAACGCCTCAGTATCGCTCGGCAACCGACATCCTGGCAGGCCTGCGCACCGTTGCCGTTGAAGTTGCCGCGGGCCATGAACCGCCGCCACTGCCGAGCAAGCGCGTTGCCAAATCGGAGGATGACGTAGCGCTTGAAGCCGTGGCCGCGGCGGTCTCATCCGCCGACGCGTTTTCGTAGCTCGCACACGCCGGGGCGGATTACCGGATTACTGTTTCTACCGTGCGGCCGTCGGCCCCACTTTTGTTGACTGCCAGAATGCGGCAAGCGCGTCTTGCGCGGCTTGCACCGCACCACGATTTTTGGATTCTATTTTGCGCTCGGCTTCGAGTTTTGTCTCCTGGTTTGCCAGGGCCTGGGCCATGGTGTTGTATACTGTGTTTGCTAAATTCAGTGCCTGCAAATTGCGGCGCAAATGGGCCTGGTAGGCCTGAATACGCGCTTCAGTTGCCAGAGTTTCGCTTAAGCGCGACTGCTTATGTGCCAGCGTGCGCCGCAAAGCAATGGCCTGATTGATCGCTTGAATAATAGTATCGGGCAAATGGGGTCGCTTGAGCAATGCCTTAAGGCTGCTGCGGCTGTAGCCAACCAACGCTATCTGGTCGGTTGCGACGCGACGCCGCAATATGGCCAGTTTGACCGTCTTGCCAGCCGGCACGTCAATGGTATATTGGTCTTGATCGCCACGGCGCGAGGCCCGCTTAACCGGTGCAGCGACATGCCAGCCGCTCCAACGATTTTCACGAATTATCAGGTGTCGGGGCAGGTCGCTGCGATTAACCACGCTATAGCCGCTGTGCGCATCGTCGGCATGCGTTAACAGCAATGAGCCGTGGTTAAGCCCGGCACTCAGGAGCACCCCATGCGACCACGTGTTGCCGGCCCGCACTGTAACGGACTGGTCTACCGCATAGCTCACAATTTGTGATGCCTTTTGGCCCAGCTCGCTTACCATGGAATCCCCGGCATACGTGCCGCCGCGAAGCACTGTCATAGGTCCGGCCATAAGAAATTTTCCGGTGTTGTTGGTCAGCCGCACGCTGCGCAGCGGGTGAAGGCCGCCCGGCGTAGCGTCAAATAAATCCAGTTTATGCCCGGTAACGGGCGTAATAAAAATTGGAATCATGGCCGACTGCTGCGCCGCCACCGAGACATTATCCGCACGATAATCAAAGGCCGGATGCGCTTTGCTGCTGTGAGCCATGGCTTCAAGCCCCTGCAGCGGATTAAACATCGGAAGAACAGATTGGTTTTGTTGCGCAAACTGCAAGGCCGCTGCCGGGGCCTTGGCCGCAGCGTTTGGCATGAGCAGGGCAAGGCGAGCTCGCCATTCGTGACTTGCCGGCAGAGCAAAGCTTGGCTTGGCTCCACCAAATGCCGCTGCCTCATTGCCCGAACTTGCCGCCATCCCTCGTCCATACGTCTGCGGCCAAAGCGACACATCCCTCGCAAGCGGCAAGACCGGTCGCCACTGATAAATCGGCCGATACAGGTCTTGAATATATGACAGCGGCCTTGAACCCATCAGATGCAGGCTGATGTGCCGCCAGTTCATGTCGGTTTGGTTGGCTATGATCGCCATCATTTCAAGCTGCGGCTTAACGCCAGGCTTTGCGGGCAAAATGAGCCGGTAAGAAAGGCGCCACAGCGGGGTCTCGAGCAGGTAGGCAAATTGTACCGGCCGCGTCCCATTGCCCTTAAACATAAGCGTCAGCGGACGCTTGTGGGCATTGGTTCGCCCGGCAAGCGCCCCAAGTGCCTGCTTGAGCGCGCCTGCCAATTTGTCGTTGCTGATGTGCAAACTTGCAACCCTGCTTAGCCGCACACTTTGCAAGCCGCCCGCGACTGAATACAAATTGACGTACCAGCACAAATGCAGCGCTGCGCCGGGCTTGGCCGCAGGGTCGTATACAGGCCGCTGCACCACATCCACCACGCGGCCGTGAAGCGTGCGGGCCGGCGTTTGGTCAATCGCAAGCGTAATGGAATGCCCGCGCAACTGACCCAAAATACCGGCCATGCCGGGCGATCCATCAAGGTTAATTAAAAAACTTCGCAGCGTAACACTCAGCGGCTGGCTGGATGGAAAATCTGCCTGCCCCACCTGTCCGCCGCCGGCATCCTGAAACACCAGCGACTTAAGCACATCGTTGATTTGCCCCGACCGGAAATATAACGTTGAGGAACTATTACCCCGGACCAAGCCCCCATACTGAAAAAAGCCCACCACATCCGCAAACAGTTCCACTTGCCGTAGCGCCACGCTGTTGTGTCCTGCAGGTACGACATCAGTTCCCTGTGCGTGTGCCGCAACTGGAAGGGCCGCACGGGTTTGAATCAATGCAGTAAGGCGCGGCACCCCAGCCGCGGCGGCAGTAACCAGCATGACACTCATTACAACAGTACGTTTCATAGCTATTTCTCCAAAAGCGCATGACCTCTACACCGCTCTTGGATGCACGAGCGGTCAGGCGGTTCCCAAAATATTGCTGCAAGGCAAAAATGAGCGACGCCGTATACAATATCGCCGTCCGGCGCCATCAGGGGCGGGCCGCACAATGGCCCACCCAAATAGTCTTCATTTTTCATCTATTTATAAATGACTGGCAGCGCCCATCGTACCAACCACGCAATTTCGAGATACACGACAGACGCACGCCGGCGCAAACGCTTGATGTTTGACCAGCGCACCATCAACAAATCAATGCGCAAGCCTGTTGATGTTGCGCAGTCCGCAACTGCATAGACACCGGTTGCTTTCGCTCATTCTGGCAGCGAGACATTGTGAAAAACAAAAGGCACTTTCATCCGAGCGCGAGGAAAACGGTCAATGATCACCCCGACCGAGGTGGGTAAACCGCCATACACGGTCACAACTCCATGGTGCGGCAGCGGCGCATAGTAGTCTCTTATGGGGGCAACTATCTTGAGGTGCTTGCCCGCATGGTCAAACATTTGAATGGCATTTGACCACAGAATCTGCTTCATGGTTTCCGCGTAGCGTTTGCCGGCTTCTCCGGTCAAATAGACCGCCTCCATTCGGAAAGCAACCTTCCAAGCTTCTGTGGGAGCCTGATTTGCCACACCCTCCGGTCGCGGCAGTGCGAACGACCTTGGCTGGTCAAGCACCACCCGAAGGCCGCCAACCTGTACGACCATCCACTGTTTTGTGCCATGTCGGCCTATATACATGTGCGGTCCTGCAGACCCCACCACCGGCATAAAGCCAGTCAGAACCGATATATGCCTGGTTTTGCTTGATGCAAGTCGTAAGCTCAATGGTGTACCACTGTACCACCAGCGTAGCGAGCCTTCGGTGCCATCGCCAAGCCGCCAATACGGACGGTGGTGTTGTGGAACGACCGGCAATAGCAAAGACTTGCCTTGGCTGTCCGTGGCCGCAGTTATGTGTATTGGGCCAATTTGAACGAGATGTTCGCCCCTGGGACACCACAAAACCTGCAGTCGAAGACTCGGTCGAATGACCGTGCGATGGCTGGCCCAGCCTTTCAACCGAAGACGGCGATTTTTGTTTGAACCTTCCAGGACAAACAGATAACCGCCTGAAATGCAAAAGGGATGATTGCCCGAAAATGCCGAAAGCTGACGATCAAATGAAAGTGATGCCCCTGGTACAGGTCCGCAGCCGGTTGCCTTGGAAATTGCTCGGAGTACCTGCCAAAAGGGCGCATTGCTTACGTCAAGGTTCATGTGTATCGTGCGAAAATAAGTTGGCATAGGCGCACCGCTCTGGAAAGGTGGAAAAAAGTTGGGGTAAAAGCCAACCTGCCGACAGAGGCGTGTCAACCCGGCAGCCAGAGTAACGTTTCGCAGATGCAGCGTAATCAGCGGGCCGGCGATGACGTTTCGGCAGGCCAGTTTTCGGAGCACTGCGTCGAGCGCCGCCCGCTCCGCCGGTGTGGATGGGGCGTCACGCGCCTGCTGCAGCAAAGGCTCGATACGCTCCCCCATCGCCAAAAGCTTGTATTGCGCCAGCCGCCCCACCGCCGCGTTGACACTCCGCAACTGCCTTATAAAGGCTTTAACTGCGGCGAGGTCGAGTGGTCTCAATTCGGCCTTCGGCATATTGATCTGCACCAGCCTATCAACCGCAGCGCCTTGCAGATACGTACCAAAGCACATCGAACAGGCCGCGCCTATCGCCCATGTTGTGATCGCCACGAATTTCATTGAAGCTCCTGCGCAACTGCTGCCGATTGCAGCGTTATGGACAGCAATACCCATTAACTCCAGCATTCGGTGCGACGCAGCCAAATGCTTGGCCACTGCTGAGGGCGGGCACGAGCAAATCCAGCTTGCCGATGCGCCACAATTCGATTGTCGCAATTCGAGTTGCCCCTAGTGCATCGCGCATCGTATGGCTTACTGCGGCACCGGAATCGCAGCGAAACTAAAGGGTATCTTCAAACGTATGGTTCGCGTGAACCATTTAATTTTCACGGCCACGGGCTTACCTCCAGTTACTTCCACCGCTGCAATGCGGTCCGCCCAGTTGCCGGGCGATGTATACCGAAAACGCAGTTTGCTGACAGTGCTCAGAGTACGCCCCGTCCTGGATAGAAATACCAGTTCGTGAGAGTGGCCCCAGCGCCGCCTGAAATAATGCAGCAATTGCAAACCACCAAAAGCAATCCAGTGCCGTCGTGATCCACCGCCGTAGAACATATTCGGTAAAATAACCCGCATAATCACCCGGTAACGCTTCGAAGTCTTGAGAGGCGCCCCAAAGTGAAATTGCATGCCTGGGAAGTTGATTGCAGCACCAAAGCGATCCAGCCCCTCCGCCTCACGCGTCATGCGCAAGCCGGCGATATAAACGCTTAATTGGCCGTCAATATTCAGGCTCGCCGCATTTGTCGGCAGTTGACCGAGCGGCAGTCGAAATGGAAAAACCATTTGCCCCACCTTCGGCCAAAATACGCTTGGACTCGTAATGGATATCTTTTTAATCAAAGCCTGCGTACGACCTAACACGCTCACATGCGCTTGCAAATGCCCCATTTGCTCAATTACCTCCCCGCGTATCGAGGCCCACAAAATCAGGAATTTCAGCAATACGCCATTGGGATCATCACGAAAGCCCAAGGCGAGTTCTTCATCCTCTGAGCGCTGAATTGTCGGCACAGTCAACAGACAACTACCAGTCAGTTCGCGCGGAACGTACGCACCAAGAATACTCCTTGGGCCGAAGGTTACGACGCGGCTCGGATTAAATTCATCCCAGCCAATCGTCGGGCCAATACCAGAACCGGAACAAATCAATCGAACGGCTTGCCAGAACTCCATTTTTGCTTTAATCGCCTTCTTCGGCCGCCAGCCATGAATAGCCGAAGCGCCCACAGTAAATTTGCCATGTATTTGGTCAAAAATATGCTTCAGACCTGCGGCAATGTTTGCACTACCGGTAGACACATCTACAAGCGGACCGCGCAGCGCTCGTTGCTCTTCAAGACAGGCCAATATATCAACCAATCGCCCGCGTTCTTGGGGCGAGCGCAAACCATTTATCGCCTCCCGGATCGCGGCAATAGCTTCAGGCCCAAGCGCCAAGAGCGAGCGCCGCGCCGAGGCTTGCGTGGTGCGACTGTATTCGGCGAGCTGAGCGATGTGCCGGTTCAACACGGCCAAGTCAATCACCCTTGGTTCAATCGGGGCACTTTGGCCGCCTAAGAGCCTCCTTCGCTGGATGCGCAGGTCAGGTAAGAGGAATGGCTTGCCTTCCACGGCTTTGGTCGCATCAGCCGCAGCCGGAAGCGGGACATTATTAAATCTGAATCGCTCGCTCGCCTGGACAAATCCGTGGTACGTTGTGATCCACACCTTTTTTGGCAGGCCAGACTGAAAGTGTACGCGGTACCGCCATCCTGAACCACCGACCGAACGACCCAACCTGCAAGGCACGCTCGTGCCGTCGGCCTTTAGAAATCCAATTTCGCCGCCAAGGCTTGCCACATAGCCGAAGGCTGCTGTGGGCAGGCAGCGCAGGAATTGCGCGGACATCGGAACCATTGTAGCCGAACCGCGCTCCAAAACATCAACCGTCACCACATGATCGGAACCAGCCCCCCCGGGCTTTGCCGCCGGCTTCGGCTGCTGGGGCATAATACGAACTTTAAGTCCGTCGAATTTGAGGGTTGTGACCTTGCCGGCGAGCTTAAAAATGTCGGTGCGCGGCGCAATTGCCAGGCGAACCGGAAGTTTACCGGCTATCGCTGAGATTCTACGCCCCGTGGTCCAAGACCAGGGAACGTCGGCAAACATACTAATTCCTGCGTAGCTATTGCGGATCCCGTTCGATTGAACGTTTGCCAGCAGCGGCGGCATACGGCCGCCGCGCGAATTCCACGACTTGACGTCGTCAACGCTCAGGGTTCGGATGACTGCGGGGCCGGTGCCAAGTATTCGGCTCTTGGCCGGGCACCAAAACCCATTGAATTCAATCTGAAGCATTGGCGGACGTTGCGCCAAGCCACGGGTAAAATCTATGCTCTGCCGGGCGTATAGATCGGAGATATCGAGCAGAAACGGGCCGCGCACCGATACCGGCGTTTTCTGGGTGATACCGCTCATACTCGAAAAGTTCCACACTCCAGTTGCGTCATAGGCGTCGCCCGCTGCCGGGCTTATGTCGCTTTCTTTCGCTATTCGGCAGATGACTTTCCAGAAAGAAGCGTGACGGACATTTATTGTTAAACGCGGCATTGAAAAATGTTGGGATAGTGTTAGTTGCAACTGCGAGTACGGATCTACTTGCTGGCAGAGCCGTTGGAGCACATTCTTAACAGGCGCATCGGACATCCGCAGGGTAACGCGTGGACTTCCTACAGCGCTATGTCTGGCCACCTGCAGAAGAGCCGCATGGAGGTGCTGCCGCATAAGCGGGGTGGTGAGACCGTTAAGGGCCTTAACCAATGCGTCTTTTGCAGGCTCGCCACTTTGCACCAGACCGACCAAGGCCCGCCGGCGCACCTTGGCATCCTGGCTCTGTAAATCCTGAACCCACTGCTGCAGGGCCTGTTGGCTTATGTGCGCTCTGACCGCACCGGTCATGACAATTGGCGGCAGGCTTCGTGCATGCGCCCGGGTGGCCCCTGCCAGCAGCAATCCCGCCCAAAGCACCCCACATAATAGCCCCTGCCGCTTTTTCCAAGGCATGAAACAATTCACCATAGGGCGGCTCCCGACACATACGTTGGAGATTGTCGCATGCCTAAGGATGCATGCCAACGGCTTAGCCAAAAACACTGCTGCCATAAACGACTCGTGCACCACACTCTATTTCTGACAGCGGCAGTTACATCGCTTACCGCCTCTGATTGAAAAGGACTATGCTCTTGCGTCCCTTTGGCCAACAAGGCTGCTTATAACCGATTCTCCTTACACATGACTTCCATCCACCCTCTTTAGATGCACGGCTGGCTCGGTGGTTCCACACTCGCATGCTCACGGCACAATTCGCCCCTCTGGTATACAATATTCCCTGCTTTGCGGTGGCCATCGCGGGTGGCGGAGGCTTTTATCGGGACTGCGGCGCAGGGCACGCGCCTGCCGATAATAGAGCAGGCATGGTAAGCCAACATGCAGCACCCGGTTGCCGCGGCGTTTACAAGGAAGGTTTCATGCGGGTAGTCACGGTAGATAGCGATACAGTAACACTCTCCATCATAAAAAACACGCTCACCGCCGCCGGTTATGAAATAATTGCCTGCGACACGTGCGACGAAGCTCTGGAGATCGTTCGCCAAGGCCTTACACATTTGGTGGTCGCAGACTGGAACTTCCCCGGAACAATCGGCGGCCTCGAGTTATGCCAAACCATTCGCCGCGAAGAAATGTGGGGTTACGTCTACATCATCCTGTTAACCGACCGCGACGACCCGCAGGAGCGGGTGCGAGGGCTAAGTGCTGGAGCCGACGACTTTATCAGCAAGCCATTCGATCAGGATGAACTCGTGGCCCGCGTGCGCTCCGGCGAGCGAGTGCTTTCACTTGATACCCGCAACGTGGCAATTTTCGCGATGGCCAAACTTGCCGAGTCGCGCGATCCTGAAACCGGTATGCACCTCGAACGCGTACAAAGTTATTCACGTATTTTGGCGCAGTACCTCGCCGGACGCGACTCGCATGGTTCGGCTATTTCCGCCGATTTTATCCGCTGGATTTATCTCACAAGTCCGTTGCACGACATTGGCAAGGTTGCCATACCGGATTATGTGCTCCTGAAGCCCGGCAAATTGAACGACCGCGAGTTCGCCCTGATGAAAACACACACCATTCTTGGGGCCAACACCATTGACATCGCCCTGAAGAAATTTCCACGGGCGGAGTTCCTCCGGATGGCGCGCGAAATAACCGCCACCCACCATGAACGCTTTGATGGCACCGGCTATCCGCTGCAGATGCGCGGCCCTGAGATACCATTAAGCGGCCGCATTGTGGCCGTGGCCGACGTCTACGACGCTTTGACATCCAAACGTTTATACAAGGATGCGTTTTCCCATGAGATTGCCAAATCCATGATTGTCAGTGCTTCGGGCACGCAATTTGACCGCGACATTGTCAACGCATTTTTGGCCAACGAAGCAGCATTTATCGCCATACGCGAGCGCTTCAGCGAAAAGCCGCCGGTTATCACATAATCACCCAAAACACAAAAACACCATGCCATTGCCGGAGCCTCTTCGCGACCGCCGGAAAGTTTGGCGAGCAGGTGCGCCAATGCCGACGGTGGCATCACAACACATGCGGTACTAAAAGAGCGCCGACAGAGGGACGCCTGCGATGACAGCGTGTGAGGACAGCTCGCATTCTCAAAGTGTAGACGCTTTACAGCGGAGCCAAAGGCCGTTCGCGGCGCAGGGCCACGTTCAGAATCAAGCCGGTGGCCAACATGTCGGTAACAATGGCACTGCCGCCATAGGATAGAAATGGCAGCGTAATGCCCACCACCGGTATCAAGCCGGTGGTCATGGCGATGTTGATGGTGGCCTGCAGAATCAACATACTCGCAAGCCCAACCACAAGCAGGCGCGCAAAGCTGTCGGGGGCAGAACCGGCCGTTTCCATGCAGCCGCCAAAAAATACCACATACAACAGCAGCACACCGGCCCCCCCCGCAAAACCCCATTGAGTGGCCACCACAGCAAACACAAAGTCGTTGCCGGCTTCAGGCAGCAGCCCGTGGCGTATCTGGTTTGCGCCGGAGAGTCCCTGCCCCATTACTCCGCCTGAACCTTCGGCAATTTCGCTCTGTTGCTGCTGGTACAAGTCGCCGTGCAACTGGTGATAGGTAGGTTTACGCTGCACCAGCATGGCTATGATGCGCTGCTTTTGATAGCTTTTAAGCAATGGGTAGCAACCTGGCGCAATGGAAAGCACAATCAATGCGATGGCCAGCAGATGCCGAAAACGTGCCCCAGCCGCTATGAGCATGCAATATAGCGCCATCGGAAACAGCAGCGCCGTGCCGAGGTCCGATTCTTTTAAAATAAGGCCCATGGGCAACAGCATTAAAATAAACGGCGTGAGCAATCGGCCCAGCTCGCGGCAATCGCGATGCCGTCGCAGCGACCAGGCTACCGCCATCACAAAGGCAATTTTGGCCAGCTCGCTGGGTTGCAGGTTTACGCCGCCACCCAGCACAAACCATCGGTGGGAGCCTTTAATAGCCGGGGCGAACAGCACGCCTGCCAGCAAAGCCAGGCTGATAGCATAAAACACATAGCTGTAACGCCCCATACTGCGATAGCTCGGTACAAGCACGACAAAAAGGCCCACCAGCCCCACCAGAATGTGCAATTCTTGAACGTGCGCCATTCGCGTGGAAACAACCCGCAGCGCCGCAATGCTCGCCGAGCAAAGCAGCAGCATCGCCACAAGCAAAATCCATGCAATCTGGTTGGCCAACAAACGCCGCACCAGATGTTTGCGCTGCCGACCCGGTCGAGGCGAAGACCCAGTATCGTAAGGCCCGGGCGCAGGCTCGGGTCGCAATGATTGTTGCGTAATAACGCTGCCACCGCTGGACGATTTGAATGAGGTGTTCAAGGCTTGTCCACCTTCGGCAAATATCCACGAGTCTCCAGCGCCAGCACACACTGCCGCACCAACAGCGCCGCCGACGAACCGCCCTCACCGCCCATTTCCACCACGGCGGCAATGACATATTTTGGATGATCGGCCGGCACATAGCCCACAAACCAGCCATCATCGCCTTTAACCACGGCCTTTTTGCCATTGATTAACTGCACCTGAGCCGTCTGTGCAGTACCCGTTTTGCCGGCAACTTGAATAGCCATCTGCAGTGCGTGCGTGGTACCGCCGGCTCCATGCACCACCAGGTTCATGCCCGCCTCCACCTCGGCTAAAGCCGCGGAAGTTATACGCACATTGGGCCGCTGGAGCGGCGGCGTTGCCCGGCCGCGCATGAGAGTTATTGGCATCCAAACGCCGCCGCGCAGCAGGGTTGCATAGGCGCCAGCCATTTGCAGGGGCGTAAAGGCAATGGGTCCCTGCCCAATACCCATAAAAATTGAATTGGTGCGATCACTCGCCCGAAGCTTGCCCCGCCGCCGCCGTGGCAGGTAACCGGATGTTTCTTCGGGCAGAGCCACGCCGGTGTACCGGCCAAGACCGTACGCTCTAAAAATATGAATCAACCGATTGTAGCCCAGACGCATACCAACCGTATAAAAAAATACATCGCAGGAGTGCTCAATCGCCTGTACCACATTCTCCGGGCCGTGGCCGCCGGTGCGCCACGCCCAACACCTGAATTGGTGCGGATGCCCCGGAAATAAATACCCGTGGCACACAATAATGGTCTGGGGCGAAATGACCCCGTGGCTTAGCGCCCAGGCCGCCAACAGCGGTTTGACCGTGCTGCCCGGTGGATATGCACTCGCCACCGCCCTGTTAAGCAGCGGTAAATTCGGATTTTTTACAAGTTGGTCATAATCCTGATGGTAGGTGTTGAGATTGTAGCTCGGCAAAGAAAGCATGGCTAAAACGTGGCTGTTGCGAACCTTAAGCACAACCGCCGCCGCCGGATGCCCAACGCCATCTACATCAAAAAGCCCGGTTGTAGGATCGGCCACCCTGCGCTGAATCTCTCGCTGTAACTTAATATCGAGCGTTAAATGAATCGTTCGCCCCGGCACCGGGTTGCGCCGCACCGACGTAACCTCATGGCCGCTCAAATCAACCAGCTTTACACCGCGGTCGCCCCTCAAGGCCTTCTCTGCGGCGTACTCCACGCCAAAGGCCCCGGTTTCATCACCGGGCAGATAGCCCTGTAAATTGCCGGGCGTATCGGCGAGTTTACCCGGAATCAATCGCGGCAACCTGAACGAATCGGCCTTGAGTTCGTCCGGAGTCACCTGCCCAATCGCCCCAATTACCTGCGCTGCCACACTGTCATACCGGTATTGTCGTACCGTGCTGGGCACAATCACCAAACCCGGATATTCGTCGGCATGTTTTTTGAAATAAAACGCCACGGCCGACGGTATGGCGGGCACAATCGTATGTGCGGTGTGTGCTTCCGCAAGATTGATGCGAGCGTGCATGCCCATATCAAGGTCTACCGCGTCGGGCGATGCATCAGCTTGAACATCCTCGTCGTTGCCGTACCGTAGAGTCCAGATGTCCTCGCGCAGTGCCCGCATTCGCGAGCGAATAACGTCAAAGCGTTCCAGCACGTTGCTTAAGCTTATGCCGCAATGCCGGGCAATGAGTGCCGGCATTGCGGCTAGATCGGCGGCAATGGCGCGGCGCATGGCCGGAAGGTGCGCCACAAGTGCCCGCCAATTGTGGTATTGCGGCCGCAGACGCTCGATGGCGGTGTGATTAATCCATGAATCGTCGTGGTTCATGGCTTGGTAATCAATGGCAAGGTCATAGCATGGCTGCTCGGCGGCCAGCACATGGTCGCGGGCATCCACAATTTCTCCGCGAACGGTCGGAATCACAAAGTGGCGATAGTTAAAACTCTGGGCGCGGGCTTTCCATTCTTTGGCCTGTACAATCTGAAGGATTGCCAGGCGAGCGCCGATGGCGATTGCCACCATCACTACAATTGCAAAAAGAAGAATTAAACGCCGTTTGAGCATGGCACTCCAAGGGTTTGCCGCCTACATCAACTTCATAGTGTAGCCTGCGGCCAACGGCGCATAAAGCCGCAACAAGCTTGCTGCGTGTTGCCGTGAAAACCATCCTGTAATTTAGCCATCAAACCAGCGACGGCGATTTTCAGATTCAAACCCCAGCAGCGGCCCCATCAAAAAGGCCAATTTAAAAAGCCATGGGGCCAGCACCGCCGTATAAATGCCTGTGGAGCTTATGAGGCCCAGCGTCTGCCAAAAAGCCAGTTCCGGTGGTCGCTGTCCACCGATCAACATCGGCGCCAACCACGCCAGAATATCCACTGCCGAGAGCGTAAACATTACCGCCAGCAGCGTTAAAATAATTTGACTGATCATATTGTAGCGAAAAATGCTCATGCGCACCCGGCTGATAACCCAGGCAACCAGTGCCAAAACGACGGTATGCGTCCCCAAAAGACTTGTAGAGGTAAGGTCGTATACCAGCCCGATGATCAGGCTGCAGAGCAGCGAACGAGATTCATCCGCAAACAGGGCGTAAAATACCACCAGCGACGGCAGATATTCCACATGAAAATAGCCGTGCTCGCTTAGCGCACCCAAGTGCGCCATTTGCAAAGCCGCGGCCAGATAAAGCAGAATAAAAAAGCTGAACCAGCGCATAGGCAAGAGTATACACCAGGCGGCATGCGGGCACGAGGCAACGCTCCCGCCGCAAGCACCTTAAGGAGGCAAATACCGCCGCTTGGCGCAGGCAACTATGCCGGCGCGGCGGCCGGCGCGGGCGAGCGGTAGCCAAAGTAGCCGCGCTTGCGAATAAGATCGGCCACCACCGGCGGCACCATATCCTGCCAGCTTTCATCACCTGACTTGATTTTATTGAGCACATCGCGTGAAAAAATGGACAAGTAGCGCTCGTCGTAGCCCTCAAGCTGCTCGATGCAGCCACGATCTACCAGGTAGCCATAAAGCTTGCGGAGTTTGGCGTCTGGCTCAAGATTATCAACCTTGATGAGCTTGCCGGTTTTAGGCTCCTTAAGGGGATAGATGTAGAGCTTATGGTCGTTTTTAAACAACCGCCCAAACGAGTCGAGAATGCCGCCATCGAGGTCGCCATAGTATTTTTCGTCAAACAGGTCTATGAGGCTTGGCACGCCCATCACAATGCCAATGGGTTTGCGGCTGTACCGGGCGAGGCAGGCCCCGAGCCGGTAAAACTCAAAGTAATCTGAAATGAGCACGGTTTTGCCGCAGGCGGAGAGCACATCCGCCCGCGCCAAAAAGTCTTTAAGGTCAATGGCGCCGTCGGCCTGCAGGTTGTGCATGGTAACTTCCATCAATTCGACCGGCTCTTCGCCATTGGAGTTTTTCATGAAGGCGGCCTTGGCGCATTTGAGCATGTCGAGGTTTACCTGCGTGACGGGCCGAAAGCTGCCGCGCTCCACGAGAATGGGCTTGTTGTGCAGCATTTCGGAGGGCTGGAGCACTTCGCCGCCAGGCCCGAACATGGCGGCATCGCTCAGGCCGAGTTCGACGAGCCGCAGACTCATGATGCGGTTATTAACATGCCTGAACTCAATGCCCGAAAACTCAATCATGTCTATTTCAATGCGCTCGGTGGATAAATTATCGAGGAGGCTTTTAAGCAGCATCTCAGGCTCGTAATGGTAGAAAAACGCCCCGTAGAGCAAATTAACCCCCACAATGCCCAGCGCCTCCTGTTGCTGGGCCTGCTCTTTGTCGAGCATGCGAAGGTGCAGAATAATCTGGCTGTCCTGGTCGCGCGGGTGCGCCTGAAACTTCACGCCCATCCAGCCGTGGCCTTCGCGCCTGCCGTCAAAACTGCGCGTGGCAACCGTGTCGGCAAAGGCAAAAAACGAGGTTGTATCGCCGCGGGCGTCGCCCAGCCGACTCAGGTTGAGCTTATGCTCATAATCGAGCATGCTCTGCAGGCGTGAGCGGCTGACATAGCGATCGCATTTGCCATAGATGGCGTCGCTGACGGCCATGTCGTAGGCGCTCATACTTTTGGCAATGGTGCCTGAGGCCCCGCCGGCGCGAAAAAACCAGCGCACAACCTCCTGCCCGGCTCCAATTTCGGCAAAGGTGCCATAGCGCCGCCGGTCGAGGTTTATTTCAAGGGCTTTACGCGGGGTATCGAGATGATCACGATCGCTGTGTTGGCCAATAGGGGTTTCGTCGCCTACCAAAGTCATGCCTGCTCCAGGTTTGGGTTCACAATATTTTAGTGCGCCGTCGCAACTGCGCCCTTATGCTATAGAAAGCCGCCCGGCGGTTCAAATGAAATTAAAAACCGAGGGTAAAAGGGGTGCGGCAATTTTTTCGGGCGGTTCCGGGGACATAGCGATTTTATTGGCATCCCCAGGCGATTTTGCCGGGTACAGCGCCGGCCGCCCGCATTGTTCTGAAGTGGAACGCAGACTCTCACACTCGGACCGATGCAGACAGGATGTCTGCGTTACCGGCGCAGCCGGCTGGCCGCCTGAAAAAATTGCCACGCCCGCTAAAAGCTTTCCAGCAGTCGCACATAGGCCTGAATCATGGTTTGCTCGCCAAAGTGACGGCTCACGCGCTGGGTGCCTTGCGTGCCCAATCTGCGGCGCAGGTCTGCATCGTCGAGCAGCCGGGAAAGTCCCAGCGCCATACCGTGGGGCTGCTGCGGCGCAAGCAGCCAGCCGCTTTGATCATGCTGAATCATCTGCCGCATTGCCGGCGAATCGAAGGCGATGACCGCCTTGCCGGCAGCCATGGCCTCGGCCACCGTCAGGCCAAAGCCTTCAGCCAGCGAGGGCATGGCCAACACGTCAAACCGCGGGTACCAGCGTTCGGGGGTGGCGGTTGGGCCGATAAACCAGACGCGCGAGGCAATGCCCTGCTGGCGTGCGCGGTGGCGCAGCATGGCCTCCTGCTCGCCGTAGCCCACCAGCGCCAGATGCAGTTTTTGCCAGTGGTGGTTGTCGCTGCGTATGAGCCATGCCAATTCATCTAAAAGCAAGGGCAGCCGCTTAACCGGGTCGAACCGCCCCACATATCCCACCACCTGGGCATCAGCCGGCCACGGACATTCGGCGGCGGGCATTGGCGCTGCGAGGCTGAACCGCTGGGCATCAATGCCGTTGGGTATGACAAAGCCATTGACGAACTGACCAAACTCTGAAATTTTATCGAGAATGGCCTTGCATGGAGCGATGATGCCTTCGCAGCGGCTGCCTAAAAATCCCTGAAGTTGCCAGTGCCAACGAGGCTCGGCCTGAAGCGTATGGATAGACTGCAAATACACGCAGCGTGGCCCAAACGGCGCGCAGGCGGCCGCCACCGCATTGGCGTGCAGCAGCACGCTGACGACCACATGCGGTGCGATGCGGTCCATAAGCGACAGCCAACGCGTAAACACCTGGGGATCGGTGCGGCTGCGAGCGTGCAGGCTCGAGACTTCGACATTGGCGTGGCGCAGCCAGCGCCCCACCACACCCGGCGAACGGATGGATACCACCGTTGGCTGCCAGCGCCCGGTGGCCTTAAGCCCGCAGGCGACGGAATGCACCACAAGCGGACTGCCGCCAAGGTCAAGGTCGGTTATTAAAAACAGGACTCGTTGCATTCAATCCATTTCAACCAGGCAGCGTCCGCAGTGCCCATTACGCGCGGGCAGCGCTGCTTTGAGCGTAAGCGTTCACAAGGGGCCCGGCAGGCTCGAAGCCTGCACCACAAGTGGCGACACCGCACCCGAGTAGCCGCATGGGAAATCGGTACCTCGTTACCACTGGGCTTCGTCAAACGGCGTAAGCGGCGCTTTGCTTCGCGGCTTGGGCAGGTGCTTGAGCATATCACTTACCGCGCGCAGGGTCTCTTCGCTTTCGGCGCGTACGTTAAAGAGCGAACCGGCAACCACCGCCACCTTCTTACCGGCCACGCGCAGCAGGGTCGCATCATCGTGCACGGGGCCGCTTCGCCCCGGGGCTGCCATCAGAGCGCTTCGCTGGGCGTAGGCCTGCTCGAGTGCCGAGCGCTGAAAAAGCTGCGGCGACTGCAATTGCTGCAGGCCGGCGGCATCGAAGCCGGCATCCATAAAGCCCCCCTTCACGCGCACCAGCGCATTGCCCAGCGCCAGCACCGGCGCAACGGCCGGCGCCGAAGTGATGGCTTGCTCCATGGCATCGAGCAGGGTGTAGGGCACCGCGGGACAACTCGCGTCATGAATCATGACCAGGTCAATTTCGGGCTTGAGCTTTTCGAGGCCGCGGGCAACAGCGCCGAACCAATCCGGCCCGCCGGTGGCCACCGACACACCCTGAAAGCCCAGGTGAGCACCATATTTTTGCTGCACGCGCGAAAGCTCATCGGGCAGCAGGCACAAAAGCCGCTGTTCGACCTGATCGCGATTGGCATAAATCTCGATGGTTCGCATGAACACCTCGCGATTATCGAGCTTCATAAAAGGTCGGCCGCTGTCTTTGGGTGCCCAAGGGGGGGCAGTCATCACAAATAAAACCGCCATCTTAGCCATAATGCCTCCTTCTAAAGCCAGGCGCAACCGCCGGTATAAAAATTGTATCGCAGATTTTTGCTTCAAGCCATTGATTTTGCGAGCCGCGGAGGCGACGACGGGGGCTTACCGCTAAGGCGCGTCCCGGCCGCTCCGCCGGGGCAGTGGTAACGTCGGAAACGGTATCAGGCGCAAAGACACTAAGCTTTTTACTGGGCGCTGCGCGGTGACGATTGGGGCGGGTGCGGCCCTGTTGCGGGCCTTTTTACGCCGCGTTGACAGGCTTGCCACCTACCTGCAGCGCGCGGCCGGTGCCGGACATGTGGCGCTCGAGCCAGCGGGCGAGGTATACAAATGGCAAGCCCATCAAAAAGTAGATGGCGGCGGTGATTAACCCGGTGCCGATGTAATCGTAATAAGTAGAGGCCAACTCGCCGTAGACTTTGGTCAACTCCACCAGCGTAATAACCGAAACAATAGAAGAGTCTTTGAAGAGCGAAATAAAATCGTTGGTTACCGGCGGAATAACCGCGCGGAATGCCTGCGGCACCATAACATGCCGCAGCGCCTGCAAGCGCGTCATTCCCAGCGACAGGGCCGCTTCCATCTGGCCGGTGGGAATGGCCTGCAAACCGGCGCGATAGTTCTCGGCTTCGTAGGCGGCATAGTTGCCGCCGAGGCCGATAATCGCGGCCACAAATGGACTAAGCTTGATACCCACATTGGGCAGGCCATAAAAAATGAGGTAGAGCTGAATCAGCAGCGGCGTACCGCGCACCAATTCAATGTATGCCTTGGCCAGAAGCGACAGAGGGGGCGGGGCATAGAGCTTTAATAGTGCCAGCAGCAAACCGAAGCTGACGGCCAAAGCCATTGAAACCAGCGAAATAGCCAGCGTCATGGGAGCGCCCTTTTCAAGCAAGATGGGCACATAGCTGCCATACTGGCGAAGGCGCTCGGACCAGGTTTTTTTCGACTGCAACTCGCGGGTAAATCGTGATAGCTCCGACTGGGCCGGCAGGCCGGCGGCAACTTCGGCGGCAAACATGGCGCGAGTTGCGCCATTCCACATGCCCCACTTTATGTATATGCGTTTAAGCGAGCCGTTTTTAATAAGGGTAAAGAGCGCGGCATTGAGTTGCCGCAGCAATTTGACATCGTGGGGCCGCAGCGCGATGCCATACTCCATGTGCCCGATTGGCTGGCCCACGTACTTAAGTGCTTTGAGCGGTTTGCCATAATAGGCGGCAATGGGCTGGTCCATAAGCACGGCATCGAGGCGGCCATCGGCAAGGTCTTCGTAGGCGTTGATTTGCCCATCGTAGGAGCGTATGTGAATGCCGCCGGCCTTTTGCAAAATGCGTTCAGCCAGAGAATCTTTGAGTGTGCCGACGATTTTGCCCTTAAGGTCGGCCAGAGAATGAATGGTGGTATTGGTTTTACGAACGCTAAGCTGCTCGGCGCAGGCATAATAGGCAATGGTGAAGCGAACGACCTTGGCACGGTCGGGGGTAATTTCAATGCCGTTCATGGCCATGTCGTAATCGCCGCGTTGCAATGCGGGTATGAGGCCATCCCATTCATTTTGCACAAAGACTTCGTGGCGATGCAGAAGTTTGCCCAAGGCCCTGGCGATGTCTACCTCAAAGCCGATAACGCGCTGGGGATGCTGCGGGTCTTGAAAAACATACGGCGCGCCGCCTTCCGAATCGCCGCCCCAGGTAAGCGTACGCGTGCCATGGGCCAGAGCGGCGCCGGGCCGGGCGCAGCATGCCAACAGCAGCAGAGCCAGAAACAAAAGCCTGTGATTCATGCGACTCCCCTAAAAGGTTCGAGAAATTTTTCGATGTGGGCATTTCCGCGATGCGAAAAGAACTCAGCGGTGGGCATAAGCGCGGCGATTTTTCCGGCATCGAGCAACATGATGCGGTCGGCGGCTTCGCGGGCGAAACGCATTTCGTGCGTTACGATCAATTGGGTGACGCCCTCGTCATGCAGGCGGCGCATGGTAAGCAGCACCTCGCGCACCAGCGTGGGGTCTAAGGCGGAGGTTGGCTCGTCATAAAGCATGACGGATGGGTTTGTGGCCAGTGCCCGGGCAATAGCCGCCCGCTGCTGCTGACCGCCGCTGAGTTGCTGGGGCCGATATCCCGCGCGGTCGCCAAGGCCGACGCGGGCCAACTGTTCGTGGGCAACCTGCTCGGCCTGCCGCAGGGGCATTTTTTTTACGACTCGCAGGGCCAGCATAACGTTTTGCAGAACCGTCAGATGCCCAAAGAGGTTAAAGCCCTGAAACACCATGCCTGTACGCTGGCGCAGCGGATGCACCGCGCGTTCAAAGGCGCGATGTCCGCTGATGGCGGCCCGCGAGACGCCAGCGTCGCCGACGTTTACGCCGCCGGCATCAAACATTTCAAGGCCGTTGAGGCAGCGTAAAAGCGTGGATTTGCCACAACCCGATGGGCCGACAATGGCCAGTAGTTCGCGAGGCTCGACCTCAAAGGTTACATCGTTTACAGCCACAACATGACCAAAACGTTTGGAGAGGTTGCGGGCGGAAATTGCAGTCATACATAAGGCTCCATAGGGTGCTGACGGCGGCTATTGTTGACGAGGCTGAGATTTTTTACCACCTGGCCCGGTGCCGTGAGCCATGGCAGGCCATCTTGGGGCGGGAGCGAGTCATGAGCCGGTCGCGAGCCTCGCGGCAGGAAGCCGGAGGTGCTTTGCAGGTTAAGCAATGCGCTTAGCGCACGCGCACAGCGGAGGCCTGCAGGTGCAGGGTTGTTTCAAGCACATACCAGAGCATGGCTTCATCATGGAGCCTATTTTCGCCGCCGTGCATACTCGCGAGCATATCTGCCGGCCAGTGGCGGCTTGGGTCTGGCACATCAACGCGCGTGGGGCCGAGGCTATCGTTTATGAGCAGCAAATGGCCATGACGATCGGCGGGGTCGAGAGTTGAAAGATTGATGGTGCGGCGAATTTCGATGGTGCCGCGTGTCCCAACAATGGTGCTGCGCACATCGCCCCATATCGGACTTTTTTCGGGCGTAAACCAATCCACCCTGAAGTACCCGGTGACGCCATTGGCGGCGGTAAGGACCGCATCGCCAAAGTCGTCGAAGTTGGTGTGCGGCGCGGCACCAAACCTGCCGATTCGGGCGGCACAATAGCTGATGTGCTGGCCGGTCATCCAGCAGAACCAATCTACCTGATGCGAGCCAAGGTCGTTGAGTATGCCGCCGTAGCGATGATCCCACATCCAGGCGGGCCGATCTTGCCATCGCAGGCGATGCGGCCCCTGGCCTGAAAGATGGACCAGGTCTCCGACGGCGCCCTGGTGCACAAGCTGGCGGGCTTTTTCATCAAGGGGGTTTTCGAGCCGTTCGCTAAAAAATACAAACAGCCGTTTGCCGCTGGCCTGCTGTGCCTGTCGCATGCGGGCAAGGTCGAGCGGCGTGGTTACAGCGGGCTTATCTAAAAAGACGTGCTTGCCCCGGCCAAAGGCCTGCGCTGCCAGCAGGCCGCGATCGGCATTGATGGCCGCAGAGACAATCAGATCAACCTCCGGGTCGTCGAGCAGTTCGGCGGCGGCAGCGCGACGGCTGATGCCTGGAAATGCCTGGGTAAAAGCGCCGGCGAGGTCGTCTTCAGCGGCGTAAAAGCCGGCACATGAAACCCCCGGCAACTCCAGCAGGGGTCGCACCATCAGATAGATGTGCCCATGATTTAAGCCAATGACGCCAAACTTCATGGAGAGCCTCCGGCCAAGCCAAAAGCGGCGAAGCGCACAGCCGCAGCTCTTCAGCAACGGTTCGCCTTTCGCAAACGCGCACAGTATGTTAACCTAAAATAGCCGAAGCGCTAGTAGCTCAATTGGATAGAGCGTTGGCCTCCGAAGCCAAAGGT
>JABEVB010000086.1 GCA_013044165.1 Phycisphaerales bacterium | reverse complement strand
TCCTGACGGCGCCAGCCTCGCCATTGATGTGCGGGACCCGGCCGGCGGCGAATTCGATATGACCTTTGTGGTCAATGGCTGGGGAGTCTACGCCGGGCTTAAGGGGGGGAGCTACTACGCCGCCGCGTCCTTGGCCAAGACCAACGCATGGCAGACAGTAACATTCCGACTCTCAGATCTTAAGCCTTTGAGCAAAAACAGCCCATCGCATCCGGCCAGTTGGCAGGGCATCACCGAACTGGCGATCACGGCGGCGTTACACCACCAGCCGTGGACCGATAAGCGGCAGTTCCGCAACCTGCGATGGGTTGGCGGCACATACAAGTCGCCCGTGCTTTGGCCCACCGGCACGCTGTCTGCCAAGGAGTTCCAGCGGCTCTACCAGGACAACATTGACAGGTCGGTCCGGCAAGAAAACCGTGACGCGCAGAACGCCCAACTCGGTCATTAATGAACCACATGCGAGAACCTCTATATGACGACATATGACGGCACGCAGGCGGTCTTTGTCGCAAGTGATAGGTTTAGCCCCACAAAAATCTGGTGGGGCAACCTCGGCAACGCTATAAGCCGAGTTTCTCGGCTACCTTTTATCCGCAGGAATTTTTATGCTTAAACTGCCCCTCGTGATCCTTCTGGCATTGTTGAGTCTGGGCCTTCCCGATTGCGTCGGTCATACGGCTTCTCACCAAGCACCGGCCGCAGCCGCAACCCTGCCCGCACAGACTCTGACTTCGCTTGCCCCGCCCAACGCCGTTGGCGCCCAGCCGGCGGATCTCATCGGCGGCAAAAGCATCATCCTCACAACGGGTGCAGCCAATGAGGCCACGAGTATCTTCTCATTGCAGCCGGTAAACATAGCGGCCTTTCAGGCCCAATTCACATACCAAATGAGTCCCATTGGTCATGGCAAGCCCGCCGATGGCATGGCTTTTGTGCTCCAGCGCGACCCACGCGGCACCAAGGCCCTTGGCCAAGGCGGCGGGTTCCTCGGTTACGGCGGAGGCAACGCTATTGAGCATAGCGCCGCATTAGAAATAAATGTGTTTGCGGCCAACACTGTTGGCTTCGCCCTGCACTCCGGCGGTAGAGTTGGCAGCTACGTCTCTACTGATGCCGTCAATTTAGCCAGCGGCCACCCCATACGGGTGAAGCTCTATTACGACGGAGTGGACCTGCATATAGACCTCCGCGATCAAATCACAGGGCAACATTTTGCGGTCAAACGCCCGTGGGCTCCCCTAGCTCATATCGGAAAGGAACGAGCCTTCGTCGGTTTTACGGGCGGCAGCGGCGGACTCGTGGCCCGCCAGCAGATAACCGGATTCTCCTATCAGCCCTTGCCGTCCACCACACTGGCCAATGAAGCCCCGGCTTCACTCGTCAATGTTTTCACCGGGACCCTCAAAGGGGGCAACATGTTTCCCGGCGCATCTGCACCCTTCGGCATGGTCCAGCTTTCGCCCGATACGCGCGACGGCTCCGTGGGCTACTCCTGGCGCGACAGGCAGATTCTGGGCTTCTCGATGCTGCACATGTCGTCGGTAGGAGATCGGGATGGCGGTGATGTCTTTTTTACCGCTACAACCGGCCCCATCAACGTCGCTCCCGCCGCCTATCACTCGCCATTCAGTCATTGGCATGAATCCGGCAATCCCGGCTACTACCAGGTGCGATTGCTTAAGCCCGATATCAATGTTCAACTCACAGCATCCCTACATGCCGGTGTTGCCAGGCTCACCTTCCCGGCCGGGCGGCAGGCCAACCTGCTCGTTCCTATCAGTCATACCCTTACCAGCACGCGGCAGGCGCAAATCGAAATCATCGGCCATCATGAAAGTGCGGGCATGGTCAAAAGTCAGGCGTTTGCTTTTGTCCACCAGTTTTACTCTGTGTATTTCGTTATGCAGTTCAGTAAGCCCTTCACAACATGCGGCTCATGGACGGGTCAGGATGCAACCGCCCGGTTGCGGCGAGCCGTTCAGGCCAACGCGCATCAGCCGCCCATCGGCGCTTATGTCAGTTGGCCTGCCGGGCCGGCACGCCACATTACCGTCAAAATCGGCATCTCTTTTGTTGATCTCGCCGGCGCCAAACGGAACCTCGTCGCTGAAGTCGGCGGACGCCGCTTCGGCCAGGTGCGACGCCAGACGCAGCAACAGTGGAACAACGTCCTGAGCCGAATAGCCGTAGCGGGCGGTTCCATCCGCGACCGAATTTTGTTTTACACAGCGCTTTACCATGCGGCGCTTATGCCCAGTGTGTTTTCCGATGTTGACGGCCGTTACATCGGCTTTGATCAGCGAATTCATCAACTCAGGCACCATCGAGTACAGTACGCGAATTACTCCGGCTGGGACATCTATCGCACTGAATCCCCGCTGCTATGCATTCTCTTCCCCGGACACATGGCCCAGATGTGCCAATCACTCGTACGCGACTATCGCCAGGGCGGTTGGATGCCACGATGGCCCCAATACAACTTTTACACCAATATCATGTGTGGCAGCCCGCTGACCACCTTCATCTGCACTGCCTACCGCTACGGCATCCACGACTTTGACGTGCAGACCGCCTATCAGGGCATGCTAAAAGACGCCACCACCAGCCCTCCTCCCGGCAAGCCGTTCGCCGGCGAACTTGCCATAAAATACATCAATAAACTTCATTACATTCCTCTCGACAAAATGAACTACGGCCCCGTCTC
>JABEVB010000085.1 GCA_013044165.1 Phycisphaerales bacterium | reverse complement strand
CCACGAGAACGCTTTACTTATGGTCAAACCGAATGGCCTGAGTTGGTGTCGCAGTTGCTTTCACCGGTGCGGATACAGACTTATGTGGCCAGCACCAGTGGCGAAGCGCTGAGCCTTGCCGAGAGCCATCCCATGCATGTAGTGGTGGTGGACTTTCAGTTGCCGTGCCGCTCCGGAATGGCGGACGGCGCCGAAGCGATGAAACTCGTGCGGTTGCTGCAAAGAACGCGCCGCCACGACACTGGGCATCATGGTGCTCAAACGTCGCCTGCGGCAAGCCATGCTTCTGCGGGTCGCCGCATTCCGATTGCCGATGGCGGCAATTCAACGGCGGATCCAGGCGAGGCAAGGCCGCTGTTTATTCTGCTGGCGCCACCCCATGGCGAGATGCCGCAGCTCATGCAAGAGGCGCTTCGCTGGAACGTTTATTCGGTTCTGCCGG
This sequence comes from Phycisphaerales bacterium, assembly GCA_013044165.1. GTDB lineage: Bacteria > Planctomycetota > Phycisphaerae > WQYP01 > WQYP01 > JABEVB01. The sequence continues at coordinate 21,570 of JABEVB010000085.1, read as the reverse complement.
AACCGCTGAACGTAAACGAGTTGCTCGACACCATGGCGCGGGCCTTACGGCGGTTTTACGACAACCGCTGGCCGCTTTAAGAGAGTTTTATCGAGCCGATGGCGGCTCGATTGATCCATACAAGGGTTTATTTTCAAGGAGTCTGCATTATGGCAGTCAATGTTCGTCCGCTCGGAGACAAAATTCTGCTCAAGCGCACCGAGGCTGATGCCGTCACCAAGAGCGGCATTGTGCTTCCTGAAACCGCCAAAGAAAAGCCCAAGCGCGGCAAGGTGCTGGCCGTGGGCGATGGCAAACTGCTCGACAGCGGCGAGCGGGCCTCGTTTCAGGTTAAAAAAGGCGATGAGATCATTTTCGCCAGCTATGCCGGCACCGAAATCAAGGTGGATGGCGAAGAGCTGCTCATCCTGAGCGAAGATGAAGTGCTCGCCGTTTTGGAATAAGCCTCGCTCCCGCCGCAGCGCCTCACGGCGGTGTGCTGGATGCAAGCGTAAACAGTCAGTAAGGTAACTTTTTTGGAGAACTATCATGGCCGCAAAAATGATTGAATTTGATACCGAAGCGCGCGAAGCCATTCGCCGCGGCGTCAAAACCCTCGCCCAGGCGGTGAAGGTCACCCTCGGACCATCGGGTCGCAACGTTGTCATCGAAAAATCCTTCGGCAGCCCCACCGTCACCAAGGACGGTGTAACTGTTGCCAAGGAAATTGAACTTGAGCACCCCTTTGAAAACCTCGGTGCTCAGCTTGTTAAAGAAGTCGCCAGCAAAACCAGCACGGTCGCTGGCGACGGCACCACCACCGCCACGGTCTATGCCGAGGCTATTTATGAAGAAGGCCTGCGCAACGTAACCGCCGGCGCCAATCCCACATTGCTCAAGCGCGGCATTGAAAAGGCGGTTGAGGCGGTGGTTGGGTATCTCAAGCACATTTCCAACAAGGTTGAAAACTCCAAGCAAATCGCCCAGGTCGGCGCCAGCTCGGCCAACCAGGATGCGCAAATAGGCCAGATGATTGCCGACGCCATGGACAAGGTAGGCAAAGACGGCGTTATCACCGTGGAAGAAGGCAAAGGCCTCGACACCACGGTAGACCTCGTTGAAGGCCTGCAGTTCGACAAAGGCTATATCAGCCCGCATTTTGCCGATCCGCAAACCATGGAGGCCACGTTCGAAGACGCCTACATCCTCATCCACGAGAAAAAAATCAGCTCCATCAAGGAACTTCTGCCGATCTTGGGCAAGGTTGCCGAAGCCGGCAAAGCGCTGCTGCTGATTGCCGAAGATATTGAAGGCGAAGCATTGGCCACACTGGTGGTCAATAAACTGCGCGGCACGCTGAAGGTTGTGGCTGTAAAGGCTCCAGGCTTTGGCGATCGCCGCAAGTCCATGCTGGAAGACATCGCGATTGTTACCGGTGGCCGGGCCATTTTTGAAGAACTGGGCATCTCGCTCGAATCACTCGAGCTTAAAGACCTCGGCCGAGCCAAGAAGGTTCAGGTTGAAAAAGAAGCCACGACCATCATCGAAGGTGCCGGCAAGAGCGATCAGATCAAGGGTCGCATCGAGCAGATCAAGAACGAGATTGATCGCACCACCAGCGAGTATGACCGCGAGAAGCTCCAGGAGCGGCTCGCCAAGCTCGCCGGCGGCGTAGCCCTCATCAAGGTTGGCGCTGCGACCGAAGCCGCCATGAAGGAAAAGAAAGCCCGCGTTGAAGACGCCCTTCACGCCTGCCGCGCTGCGGTGGAAGAAGGCATTCTGCCCGGCGGCGGTGTAAGCGTGCTGCGGGCGATCCCATCCATTGACAGGCTCAAGCTCGATGGCGATGAAAAGATCGGCGCCGACATCGTCAAGCGGGCACTCTATGCCCCCATTAAGCAGATTTCGGAGAACGCCGGCGTGGATGGCAGCATTGTTGCCCAGAAGGTTATTGAAAGCAAAGAAACCAACTTCGGTTTCAATGCCCTCACGCACGAATATGGCGACATGCTCAAGATGGGCGTGATTGTGCCGACCAAGGTTGAACGCACCGCTTTAACCAATGCTTCTTCCATTGCAAGCTTGCTGTTGACCACCGACGCGATCATCAGCGATATCCCCAAGAAGGAAGAAAAGAAGGCCGGCGGTCACAACCACAGCGAAGATTATTGATGCCCGGCAGGCTCGCCTCATACCGCCGACACTGGCGGCATGCAGCGCAAGCCGGCATCCATTAAAAACTCACGGCCCGCAGGATAACCCCTGCGGGCCTTTTTATTGCGCTCTTACCTGGGCTTCTGCCCGCCGAAGGCTGCAAACGGACCGTTTTTATGAAGGATTTCAATTTGTGCAAAGCCGACGCGGCGCAGCAAATCTATCTGCCACAGTAGTGGACGCGGCGTATCCTCAGCCTCCACGTAAGCGAACACCGCGTCGCGATAGGCGATGCCCGCCTCACCGCCGCCCTTGAGGTTTATTAAATGCTCTCCATGCCGCTGCTGCATTAAACTGTGCACCGCGGGTGAATCGTGTGATATATGATCGAAAACCCAGAACGACCCGCCTGGCCGCAACCAGCGATACATGGCTTCGAACACCGTGAGCCACTCCTCATCGCCACGCAAATGATGCAGTACCGCGGCCGCCAATATGATGTCAAACGAACCAGCCGCAAACGAACTTTGCCGCACATCATTTTGTACCGCCGCTGTAATAACTCCGCCAGCAGCCGTAATGCGCTGCTGCGCCCTCTGCAGCATAGGCTCGCTTAGGTCCATGAGCGTGCAGCGCAGTGTCGGCAGCCGCTGGAGCATTTTAAGTGTATAGTTTCCGGCACCGCAGCCAACATCCAAGAGATCACTGGCCGCGGGGTTGGTCGTTGCGGCCGCAGCCGTAACAAGGTCCATGCAAAGCGGCGCATCCATCGTTGCCGACTGGCCGGTTTCCAGATTGCTGAATCGCTCAACATCGTTATCAAATCGGCGGCGGATTTCTTCTACGGTAGATTTTGCCACAAGCGGCCTCCTGCTTATAAACCAGGATTTTACGCGCTTGCCACTCTCGCCGATAGCCGGCAAGAGATTCGTCGCCCCCTTCGAGCATCGCACGGGCGTAGTATTTTCATCTTATTTTCCAGCAGATGTGCGTCCGCGATAACTATTTACGCCACAAATTTCTTGTCTAAACGTTGCTACTTGCTAAACTGTGTTGGCCGTCGTCTATTTTTTGTCCGGTCGGTTTAGAAGATGGAACTTTTATGATGCTATCGAAATCAAAGAACGCCGTGCGTCAACTCCACACTGTTACAAGCAGCCGTCTTTGCCGCACGGGGCTTGGTGCCATCCGCTGGGCCGCCTGCGTGGCCGCCGCGCTGGGCGTCGGGCGAGTTTCGGCAGATGCCGCAGCCGCCACAGCGACGCCTTCAGCCAAACCCGATATTGTCTACATTCTTGCCGACGACATGGGTTATGGTGATGTGAGCATTCTTAACGCGGGCGATCGCATCCAAACGCCCCATATTGACAGCATCGGCCGCGACGGCATGATTTTTACCAATGCGCATGGAGCCTCGGCTTTGTGTACGCCCTCACGATATGGGCTGCTTACAGGGCGCGATCCATGGCGGTCGGCCATGAAGGCGGGCGAAGCTTGGGGCGTTGCTCCGCCGCTCATCGAAAAAGGGCGCATGACCATCGCGTCCCTGCTTAAAGACAATGGGTACCATACTGGTTTTGTAGGAAAATGGAACCTCGGCCTAGGCTGGCAATACAAGCCCGGCGAGCCGGCGCTCATAAAAGGCAAGCCCGATTTTTTTAACAGTTCCACGCCTGAACCCTACCGCTACAGTTTTGGCTATTCGATGGTGAATGCTTCGCGGGTAGATTACACCAAGCCGATTCTCGACGGGCCGCTGACCAACGGCTTTGATTTTGATTTCTACTTTGCGGGTTCAGCCGACATGTATCCGTTTGTGTACATCAAAAATGACAGGCCCGTCGGGCCTGTGGATCGCACCTACACGATTTCCAAGGCCATGATGGGCGCCCATTTTTCTCGTACCGGCCCGGCCGGCGCGTACTTTAACCCGGTGCATGTGCTGCCCGATTTCAATCGGCAGGCCTGCAATTTTATTGTACGCCACGCCCACGACTCACATCCATTTTTCCTGTACTATGCGATGCCCGCTCCGCATACCCCCATTGCTGTGGCTCCGGCATACAAAGGCAAAAGTCCTCTGCCATTTGCGTACCTTGATTACTGCATTGAAACCGATGCCATGGTGGGCAAGGTACTTGCCACCTTAAAAAAAGAAGGCCTTGCCGACAAAACCATCGTCGTGTTCACATCCGACAATGGCTTTGCGCCCTATGTTGACCCAACACACTACCTCGAACGTCATGGCGATTATCCGAGTTATATTTTCCGCGGATTTAAATCAGACATTTGGGAAGGAGGACAGCGCGTTCCCTTTTTGATTGACTGGCCCGGCATAACCAAACCGGGCAGCACCAATCAATCGCCCATCTGCCTGACCGATTTTATGGCCACGATGGCGACTTACCTGCACTACACCCTTCCGCCCGATGCCGGTGAAGATAGTTTTAATATAATGCCTGCCCTTAAAGGCGGAAACATTTCGTATCCAGTGATCACCGCCTCGATTGACGGTTCATTGGCCATCATTGATGGCTCATGGAAACTGGAAATGTGCCCCGGTTCGGGCGGCTGGACGCTGCCCAATCGCATGGCCAAAAAGGCCCACCTGCCTGCGGTGCAGTTATACAATATGGACAGTTGGCTGGGCATCACCGAACAATTCAACGTCGCCAAACAGTACCCAAAAGTTGTACACACCCTGGAAGCGCTGCTCGCCCGAGATATTCGCAATGGCCGTAGCACACCCGGCCCGATGCAGCACAACGACAATCCACAGATGTGGCCGGCCATCACTTGGACCAAGTCTCTGCCCGCACAAGAGACCGGCGGCAAATAGATGCATGCACCAACGAAGTGGTAACGCAAAATGGACGTAGCCGCCGAGAGGGCATTTAACCCCTGGTTCTCAAGTGATTTACAACACCTTGCTGCGTTGTACTCATTCTTCGTTCCGGCTTACGAGCGGCCAAGCCTCATCAAGCTGTAGCACCTGCCGCCGCATGCGTTGGCCGTTTACGCAGTGATGATTCTTCACCACACTGTAATGGGTGCGGCAATTTGTCCGGGCGGTCAGCCGGTTACGCCGGTAACGCGGGCATCCTGTCTGCATCGGCCCGAGTGTGGTACTCTGCGTTACGCTTCAGAGCGAGGCAGGCAGTATTTCTTGTACCCGGCAAAAGCGCATGGGGATGCCAATAAAACCGCCACGCTCTCGGGGCCGCCCGAAAAAATTGCCGAGCCCCGGAGGGGCTTTGCGCCGTGCCAAAAATATATTCCATCTCTTTTTATCTTGACTTTTTCATGGGGGGGGGGGCTATTATTCATTGATAGGAATGTTCTGCAGCTTCGTGGCTGCGGAACCGCTGCTGCTGTCAAACGCTGCACCAACGGGATTGTGTAATGAAGCGCTTGCTCGCCATTTTCACTTTAAGGAGCCGCGTTGTCGAGCGATGTTATATCGCCGCGCGAGCGAGCACCGCCAACAGTAACGCTAGTTCTCGGCCAACGCGGCATCGCGCATTGGCGCGGTGTCGGCCGTGGATAGGCGTGGGCCTATTGTGGCAGGCCGCAGCCGGTTTGCTTGTTGGAGCAAGTATCTCCGCCGCGGCTGCCCAACCAACCCCCACCACTGAAACCCGCCTGCACTGCCCGGCAAAGTTCATCACCGCCATTGCCGTCGGCTCGCATGGCGGGCTTTGGGTTGGCGATGAAGATACCGGCATCTATTACCGCCGTGCCGGTGCAACCGCATGGGATTCGTTTAACACCGGTAATTCGCCCGGGCTGGTAAGCAACCATATCTATTCGTTGTGTGTGGATGCCAAAGGCCGTCTCTGGGCCGGTACGCTGCGGCACGGCGTATGCGTATACAACGGTAGTAGATGGCAACACTACGGCATCATCACCGGCCCGCTGGGCAGCCATGTGGTGGCCATAGCCAATAACCCGCGTGATGGCTCGGTATGGATGTGCACCGAAGCGGGTATCAGCATCTACCAATGTGAAAGCGGCACCAGCAAAGCACAGGGCAAGTCGCGTGCTACAGTATCCGGCAGCCATGTTGCCAAAAGCGTGCGGCAGCCATCACCGCTTACCCCGGCTCAAATCGCCAAATTGCCATTAAATGTGCAAATGCAGCTTTCGGGCCAATCACAGGGTTCTGATGCCAATAGCGTGCGCGGCGCTGCGGCATATAAGCCCCATACATGGCATTACATCACTCGTATGAACGGCCTGCCAGCCAATCCGGACTGTATTGCATTCAACAAGGCGGGCACTGCGTTTGTTGGCACGCTATGTGGCGGCTTAGCCATTGCACATTATCCATACACATCCTGGCACGCCATCAAAGGCCCATGGCACATGCCACGAACTGCTTATGGCGGCGGCTTACCGAGTAATTTAATCAATTGCGTCGCGGTGGGCCCAGGCGGCACGGTGTATGTCGGCACCGATTTGGGCTTGGCGATCAGCCATAACAATGGCGAATCGTTTCGCTATGAGCGCGGGCGTGATTACGCGGCAAAGATTCTCGGCCTGTGGCACCCGCCGATAGGCTACCGGCCGCCGCCGCAGGCGTTTCTAAATAAGCTGCTGCCTGGCGACCACATCACCTGTGTTGCGCCCATTGGTGACGGCGATGTATGGCTGGGCACATGGCGTGCCAGCTACGCGATGCTGAATACAAGAACCGGGCGGATATTTCAGAGCCGGCTCACGCCCGAGTTGCGTTCGCTGGATGGCTATATCAACGCGATGGCGATGGCACCAAAAGGCAAACTCGCAATTGGGCGCTATGGTGGTGGGGCAGCGGCATTGAAACTCGCCTCGGTTGCCCGGCCTGCCGTTGCCGCCGGGCGCGGCCACAGGCCCTCAGCCCAAGCAGATGTTGATACAGGCTTGCCGGCGAGGGCTGCCCCACCGACTGCCGCCGAGTTGGCGGCATTGTGCCGCCAACTCGAGCGTACGCGCCCTTCTCCGCATCATCTTCAGCCTTACGTCATTCCGTTCGATTCCGACTGGCGCACGCAAGGAACATGGCTGGGGCGGTACGGAAGATATTGGGCATGCTTGTTTGCGTGCTGCTCACCCGAGGATTATGTGTGGGGCCCCGGACCGCAATTCCTTGGACACCGCGATTTCATTGGCCCGCACCACTCCAATGGGGATTTGATCCGATACTGGGTGCAGTGGCTGGCAACAACCCGCAACCGCGTGCTGGAGTTGCCGGAGGTTTACCTCGATAGCCGCCTCGTCAAAGGCCTCGCGACACGGCGGAGCGATCGCCGCGAAAGCGAAATTGATGACCATGGCGAGGCCTACCCGGCGAACTGGAGTGGCCCGGACCTCAACGTGACGCTCCACGTGCCGAAGGGGGAGTACACGCTGTCTATGTATGAATTCAACAAGGACGGCCATTACGGTACCGACCGCGACCGTGATTATTTGATTTCGGCGGAGGTGTTGCCGCCCGGAGCCGGCGTCGAAAGCATCATGTCACAATACGGCTCCGCTCCATTCTACGACCACTCAGCGGAAATAGTCGGGCGCCTCGTCAATTTTTGGGGCGGCGTATGGTACCGGTTTCTGGTACGTGGGCCGATGGTTATGCTGATTCGGGTGGGGCGGAATTATTCCTTCAACACCATACTTGCTGGGGCGATGCTGGATCCGCTTAACGAGCACCCAGCACCCTATTATTACGGCATGGCAGCTTGGCGGCGGCGGCTGAGGCAGCTTTCGAAAGCTCGGCTTGCTCTGCGTAATCGCTGGCTAAAAATTGGGAACACACCTCAGAAGCACGCTGGCCTGGCCGCTTCGAAAAGCTCCCTCGCCTCCCGGCTGCTGCGTGATGAAGAATTTATCCTCCATGAAAATTCACAAGTGTGGGCGGGGTCGAACCAGATGGTGTGTGCCTTGCTGCTTCGTTGGTATACCGCAAAATACGGTCGGCAGATGTTTAGGGCGAGGAAGCCGACGCAGGCTGTGGTCGCCCGGATTGATTATCGGCTGGGCCTTTTTAGTGCATGGGAAGCGTTGGAGGGGCGGCAGGGTATTATGACTTCCCGGCACATTGAAAAAGGATTGCGTTGGGACCAGTGGAGCGATTCCTACCGTGGGGTGGAGTTCTCGGCGATAAGGAAATATGTAAAGGGTGCAAGGGGGCCGCCGGATGCGGCAAAGGCAAATTGATTTTTGAATGACCCCGGCTGCTCCCTCGGCGTGTGCCGGGGCAGGCCGGAATTCGCGGTTTTTTTCTTTTAAGGAGAATAATTATGTTCGGTAAAATTGCCGACCGGCTCGGTCTGGGAACCCGCGGGATGCGTCTTGCCGCGATTGCTGGCACCTGTGTGGCCGGGCTGATAATCGGTGCTGGTGGAGGCGCACTGTTGGCCCAACTGACCGGCGGAAATCCTACGCCCCGAGTGGAGGTGAAACTATACAATCCGTGCGCTAACCTTGTAACCTGTTCAGATCCATCAGCCCCCTTGGGACTCTGTTTTCCCGCCCCATCGTCGCTCACGGAGGAGGTCCCTGATGGCACCTTTAATCCTAATGGCTTTGCATCATTACGCGTAGGAAATTGCGGTATTACCATTACTGATGAGCCATGCGGCGAACCTCCGGTCGCGGCAAGCTGCCACAGCAACTCGCCAACACCGTAACGAGTGTGCGGAATTTAAGGGGGTGCTATGCGGCCTCGCCTTTGTTTAGGATTCTCGTGGGCCGTTTGCGGTTGTAGCGGCGTGCCATGTGCAGCGGTAATTTTACTCCGCAGCGTGGGAGAGGTTTACGATTCGGAGGTTTTTAGCATGCGTTTTATTTGGGTTCTTCTGTCCATGTGGTGTATCCTTGTCCCTTGCACAGTGGCATCGGCTGCTCCGAAACCGATACCGGCAACGCAGGCCTTCCGCCGCCAAGCTGTTACAGCGGCTTCTTCGGTGGTCAACGCAATTCTCAAAAACTACCGGCGTATTAGTTCCCTAAGTTTCGTGGCCACGATAACTGGGCGGCGCGGGGGGCCCGTGGCCACAAACACAACGGGTTCTGGGCCTATCGCAATGAAGGCACGGTATGCCTTCTGGGGCGACGGAGCGCGATACCGCGCGAATTACTCAGTGATCTCGCCAACATCCGATCGGGCTAAGAACTGCCAGATAGCTTTTGACGGCCGGCGGTTCCAAGAGTTAACCGAATCGAACCGCTGCCTATTCATCGACAAGAGGCAACCAACCAGGTCGGCAGATTTGGATCCCGTCAACCCAGCGCTGGAGCCGGTGGTATTTCTGATCCCGTTCTGGCCCTACCTTGATTTAGGTGGCCATCGCCTAACTCTTTGGCACCTGCAACAGCCCGCAAGCAAGCTGATGCCGGTTTTTTGGAAGAGATTCCAGCGCGGTGGGCGCATCATCCATGGACGCGACGGGAAAGTATCCACTCTGATCGTCCCAGCAGGTGTTGCCGGCGCACTTTCGTCGTTCTGGCAGACAATCCCTCGCGGCGAGCACCTCCCGCGTGTGCGCCAAAGCTCGCTCGCCGCCCTCCTCTTCCCTCAAAAGGCGGTCGGTGGGGCAAAAGGATTCTCTTACACCGTTAAATTATCTCAGCGACTGGGCTACATGCCACTGAGAATCCGGGTTATTGACCGATTCAGTAAGAGCGTTGAGGTAATCGAGTTCCATTACCGCGTTTTCAAGGTCGGCCGTGCGTCGGTCTACATTCCGTCGCGGGTAGAAAAGGTTGTTCGGGGCTGGGGGCAGCTGCCGAGCGAGAGGGTAACGATACGGCTTCGTCACATCGTTGTGGGCGGTTCGCCGCCCCCAAACATATTTGTCATTGATTTTCACCTGGCGGACATCGTGGTCGACGGCCGGGCGAAAAAAGTTTTACCTGTGCCGGGGACCACGCCGCCATGATCACTATCACACTCTCCATTTTTCCGCGAGAGGCCTGTCGGCGGCGGCCATGTCTTCAGGCGGGTCGTTATTGCAACTTCCTGCGGTCCGCTCTGCGAAATCCAGTAGTGGCCTTTGCCTTATTGCTATGTGCTGCGCATCTGGCGAGGGGCTCGCTGGGGCGACCCATTTCGCCATACGTGCTCATCTCCGACATTGGCGTGGTGGCACCCGGACAAAAGATTCGCCGGATCATCAACTTCCGTAATCAGTTCCGCCAGCCATTCATGGTTCGCAGTGTAATCGCATCCTGCGGCTGCACGAGCGCCAAGTTGCTTACACGTCCCGATTCCAAAATTGTTCCTGGATCGCATTGCCCACTCCGTGTTGACATAATCGCCCGGGTGTGGCCAGGGAGGGAGGATGTCGAAGTAACAGTGGTCGGCACTGCTGGCGGTTCCGCCAAAGTACTCCGATACCTCTTCCAATATCAGGTTAAGAACGTCGTCCAATTTCCTGGCGGGAGCTACGATGTCGATCTCGGCGAGGTCGCTGAATCGTCCCTTCCGCGATGGAGATATTTCAATGTTTATCGCGGAGACAATCCAATGCCGTGGGACCAAATGCGATGTACATCCTCAGACCAGTCAATCGAGGTGCGTCTCGGCCAGCGCCACCAAGGCGATTACCGACTCGGGCTCCACATTGCCCGGACCTCATCGCTCGGAGTAAGGTCGTGTATACTGCGTTTCACGTTTTTCGACCGAGGCAAGAAGCTCAGCTACCATCTAGAACGTCCGGTGGTTTTTCGCGTTGTGGGGCCGGTTGATTTGACACCCGAGTCCATCCTGTACGGCGCCGTTTCCCCTGGCAGGCTGGTTCCCAAGACGATACGCCTCCTCGCAACGGCGAAGTCCCACGCGGCGACCTATCGGATCACTAATATTCGCATCCCAAAAGGAACGCCGGTCGCTGCAGAGATTGAATCTGGCGGGCAGGCGGTGCGGGTGATATTGAAGACGGCGCAGGCGCCCGTCTGCGCGAGTGGGCATGTAGTGATCATGATCTCGAACGGACGTAACTCGTACTCCTTTCGAGAGGATTATTTGGCTCTCGTGATTGCGCAGATCAAGAAGGGGCCCGCTGCGTATGAAAGAAAATAAAAATGGCGTTCTCTCGCCCACCGGCCGCTGTTACCAGACGCCCTCGGCGGCGGGGCCGAAGGGTGTAATGTTGGCTGACGCCGAAATACAGGCCAGGCAAGACGCCAACCGGGTAACGCGGGCCTCGCTGCCGGCCAAGAGCGGATTATTGCGGACACTGCGCATCGTTATCGGGCTTATTTTGCTCTGCAGCGCCAGCCTGAAACTATGGCGGTTTACGCACCTGCGAACCGCCCCGCCACCTTTAAAAGGCATGCTGGGCTTCACGCCCGCGTTGATCGGTTGGGTGACCTTTCTTGGCCTTTGGTTGCTTACCGGTGCTTTTTTTAATGTCGCGCGATGGACGGCGATCATGTGTTTCAGCCTGTTCAGCTGTTATGGCCTCTATGAGGCCATTTCCGGAAGATCCTCCTGCGGCTGCTTCGGCCAAGTTCATGTCGACCCATGGTTCACGGTGATTTTGGACATGGCCATCGTGCTTGCACTGGCGTTAATGGCCGGGCACGTAAACGTACCTGCCCGACGGGCAAAACTCAAGTGGCCGGTGGCCGCGGCGCTTGGAACAGGATTGGCCGCCGGCATTTTCTCCGCAGTATTGCATCCGCGGCCAGTAGCTGCATCCTATGGGCTAACCACGGCAAACGGCGGAAAAATCGTTATTCTCGAACCACCCAAATGGATTGGCCATCAGCTGCCGGTCCTGGCGCATATTGTGTCAGCCGTACTTTCCGGGCCGGGGGCGGCCAGGCCACATGCAATTTCCTTAAAGCAACGCCTGGATCATGGCCAATGGGTCGTGCTGTTTTATCGCGCCGGTTGTGATGAATGCCGGCAGGCAATTCCGGCGTATGAGGCATTGGCGCAACACGAACACTCGGCGGACCCGATGCCGCAGGTTGCGTTTATCCGCATACCCTCCGATCCGCCAACGCCGCAGCCACGGGGGTTGTTCCACACCGATGCCGCCGTTCATGGCACACTGGACGCCACGCATGAATGGTTTGCAACAACGCCGGTCGCGGTTGAGCTTGTCGCCGGAAAAGCAATCGCCGCTGCCAGCGGACAAGCCGCGATGAATTTGAATTGGGTGAAGTAACTCCCGCAACCGCGCGGCCGAGGCGGTAGCCCTGCCTAGCCCAACCCTCGCACTTCGGCCCCGGAAACTGCATTATTTCGCAAATAAGGCCGAAAGCCTTCCCCGCATTCCAGCCCTAATTTTGGCTCTGTAAATCCCTTTGCAATAAGTATGCCACTTGCCATTCTTGAAGTGTTTGTGGGGGCGAATGAACATGCCCGGCACTATCGCAACTGAGGCCAACGAAAAACGAGGGTAGGTCTTCACCACAAGGGTTTTCAGAGGCAAAACCGCATCCCGGCGCGCCGGAACCAAGGCCGAAACGCTCGTGAAAATTCCGGGAATCACACGCAAAGTGCGAAGATTGGGTTAACCTTCCAGCGAAGGCCTGGGCGTGCGGTATAAGAGACGGGCGTGGTTCCAGGTAGTAACACATAATGGACGTAGCCGCCGAGACGGCATTTAACCCATGGGCCTCAAGTGATTTACCACACTTTGCTGCATTGAAATCATTCTTCGTTCCTGCTTAGATAGGCCGCTGCATAGCGGCCGACCGGTTATGGTTCTCGTAAATATTGCGGTACACTAAACGTCGTCATTGTGCTGTCGGAGTTGCACTATGTTTGGATACCGCATCACCCAGATTATTTTTTGGCTGGCGCTGTCGGTTTATTTTGGTGGACTGACCATTCTTGGCTCGGTGGTGGCGGCGCAAATTTTTGGCACAGCGCAGCACCTTAACATCAGCGCGCCGGGAATTAGCCCCCATCTCAACGCCCCTCGCGAAATTGCCGGCGCGATGTTTGGTAATATTCTGCAAATATTCAGCTATGTCGAATTGCTGTGCCTGCCGCTGATGCTCATTGCATTGCTGCTGCAACTCGCTGTATTTGTTGGACCGCTGAACTTCTGGCTGTGGCTTCGCATTTTCTTGACCGTAGGCCTGCTGTTTGTGGCATTTGAGGATGTTTTTCGCACAGGGCCGGAGGTGCGGCGCGCCCACGAAGCCTGGGTTAAAGCCGCCGACTCGCAACCCGCCCTTCTGGCCGAGAAACAAAAGGCCTTCGAAGTTCTGCACACCAAGTCCGAGACGAATGGCAAAATTAAAATTCTTGTCATGGCGCTGCTGGTGGTGGTTTCCGCGTCGGACCTGGGTCCCACCAAAGCCGCGGCAAAGGCAGCCGCAACTGCCACCCCACCGGCGACGCAACCCGGCAAGTGACGGCCTTGCACAGGCCAAAAGCCCTACGCTTAAAACATAGCGAGCGGCGCTGGCTCTATGCCTTCACCGGCCCGCTTGGCGCTTTTGGCTGCCAACCGGTATAACCATGCGGAGTTAACTGATTGCTCCACCGGATAACACTCCATGGCACGCGAAAACAAACAACAGCGGCACACCCGATCAGTGGAAATAATCGCCCAGCTTAAAGCTACCTTTCCAGATGCACATTGCGCGCTCCATCATACCAATGCCCTGGAGCTTCTGATCGCGACCATTCTTTCGGCCCAATGCACCGACGCCCGCGTGAATATGGTGACGCCTGTGCTTTTTAAGCACTTTCCGACGGCGGAGGCTCTGGCGGCCGCGCCACAAAGCGAGTTGGAGGGCATCATCAAAAGCACCGGCTTTTTTAGAGCCAAAGCTCGCAGCATTAAGGAAGCGGCCACCGACATTGTAAATAAACATCATGGCGAAGTGCCGCAGACAATGGAGGCCCTGACCGCATTACGCGGGGTTGGCCGCAAAACGGCCAACGTCGTTTTGGGCAACGCCTTTGGACTGGAAATGGGCATTGTGGTGGATACGCATGTGGGCCGGCTGTCGCGGCGGCTGGGGCTGACACGCCATACCGATGCCGAAAAGGTCGAACGCGACCTCATGCCGCTGGTGCCGCAAAATGACTGGACACTGTTTTCGCATCTGCTTATATCACTCGGACGCCGCTATTGTACGGCGCGCAATCCCAACTGCAGCGACTGCCCGCTCCAGAAGCTCTGTCCCTCGGCATTTAAACACGGCAAACCATCTGCCAAATCTAAGCCCACTCACGACAAGGCCGGAGTCAAGATCGGGAGCACACGATGACCATTGCCCAAACACACGAGCCAGCGCCCGGCATTGCCGCCATCGGCATCGAGCATGTCAATATTTATACCGGCGACGTGGAACGCTCGCGGCAGTTTTACGGCCAGATATTGGGCCTGAAAGAAGTTCCGCGGCCCGATTGGTTTGATTTTCCGGGAGCATGGTTTTGTGTTGGGGGCCAGCATCTTCATTTAACCTACGCGAACCCGCTGCCTCCGCGCACACAAGAACACTTTTGTATTCAGGTAGCGGACCTTGCATCCGCACAGGCGCATTTAGAGGCTCGCGGCATGCTCTGTCGGCCTGATCGTGACTACAGCCACACGCGGCGCTTTGTTATTTTCGACCCGGATGGCAACTACATCGAAATTTCGGAGATCAAGCGGGCGGCCCAACTGTAGTTCGGGGTATCGCAGACGATTGCACCAGCTATGGGCGAGAGCTATTATCCCATGAATGCCCTCGGAAAATAACCAAGGAACTCATGATGAAGATTCGCCTCGTTACCCCGCATGCATGGATCGCATTGGCGGGCGCTTGTATTGCGATACTCGCTTCGCATGCGGTGGGCAGCGCCCCCATTGGCTCCCCCCGCGCAACGGGCCATATTCCTGCTTCAGACCAGGTTCGCCCCGCGTTACCCAACCGATTCGTACACGCCTCTGCGGCTGCACCCTTCAGGCTTCGCTGCAGCTGGGCACGCAGCCCATTGGGCATCCAGCAGCGTCATCCGCGTTTAACCTGGATGCCTCCACAACGGGATACATTGCGCGATCAGGCCAACTATCAGATTCAAGTGGCGCAATCACGTCAGGCTATTCTTCAGGGCCACCCGCTGGTATGGGACTCTGGAAAGATGCCGACCAACTCCAATTTTCTGCCTCAGTATGAAGGCCCTGCACTTAAGCCATTTACGCATTATTACTGGCACGTTCGCATCTGGAGTCGCTCCGGTTGGCAGTCCCAGTGGAGTCCTGTTGCCAGTTGGATGACCGGCCCGCTCAATCCTGATGACTGGCGAGGGGACTGGATCAGCTATTATCCACGCATCACCAATTCATTTTATCAAACGCCGCATAATGCCTATTATGGGCTGCCGCAGCCAAAGAAAACCGCCCATAAGAGCTGGGTACAAAAACAGCCCTGCCCCATTTTTCGCAAAGTGTTTCGGGCACCAGAGCATGTGTCGCATGCCTACATGTACATTGCCGGGTTAGGTTATTGGAAGGTACAGGTTAATGGCCACAAAGTCGGGCGTGGGGTTCTCAACTCCACTTTGTACAATTATTCCAAGACCGTCCCATTCCAAAGTTTTGATGTCACCCGCTTACTTCGCAAGGGTCATCGCAATGTCGTGACCATTTCCCTGGGCAACGGCTGGTACAACTTCATGGAAGCGACTGTATTTAAATGGCAAAATGCAGCCTGGAAGGCTTGGCCTCGCACGCGTATGGCATTGCTCATGCGATCTTCCGATGGCAAAACCCGTTGGCTCAGCACCGATACCTCCTGGCAGGCCGCGCCCGGACCGCGTCTGGCAGACGCAGTTTTTAACGGTGAAGTTTATGACGCCGCCCTGAAAATTCATGGATGGAACAACCCCAAACGCGCCCTGGCGTCCATGCCGCACGCACAACGCGTAAGGCCGCCGGCCGGGCGTCTTACCTCGCAATTCATGCCGCCGTGTGAGGTGATACATCGCTTTACGCCAACCTCCATTACCGAACCAAAACCACATGTATTTGTCATAACGTTTCCGCAGAACATGTCGGGTTGGGTAACCTTGACGGCCACTGGCCGCAAGGGCGAGCCTGTGGTGCTGCGTTACGGCGAACAGTTAGACTCCCATGGCCTGGTAAGCCGCAAATCAATTTCATATTTTGCCTTCACCGGCCCATTCCAAACAGACACGTTCATACCCGCTGACACAAAACCATTTACATACCACCCCAACTTTTCGTACAGCGGCTTTCGGTATGTACAGATCAATGGACTATCGTCCAAGCAAGATATTCTGAATATTCAGGCAGATTACATTCATACGGCATTTCATCGAATCGGTACGTTTTGGTGCGCCAATCCCCTTGTGAATGCTATTGCCGACGCCACAAACCACTCTTATTGCTCTAACTTCATTGGATATCCGACGGATTGCCCCACCCGCGAGAAAAACGGCTATGGCGCCGATGCCTGGGTAGCGTCGGCACAAGGCATGATGAGCTACAACAACCAGGCGGGATACGCCAAATGGCTTGATGATATTGCCGACACCCAGTACGCCAACGGGTCCTTGATGGTGGTGATACCCAATCCATCAGGCTGGGATTGGGATCATGGCCGATACCCTGATCCCGATTGGGAAAGCTGTTATGAGTTCATCTGCTATAATCAGTTTTTATACTACGGTGACGGCCGCGTGCTGCGCAGGCATTACAATGGCCTGAAGCGCTATTTTCAATTTGCGCTCAGCTACACATCAAACTGCATTCTGCCCAGTCAGGCGGGTATCGGAGACTGGTCCAGCGCGTCGCGCCATGTTCCACCGGTTACCTTTACCTCCACCTGCCTTTTGTACCATGATGCCGTGCTGTTGTCGCGCATTGCCACCATTCTGCATCATCCCAGAGATGCGGCAACATTTGCGGCCAACGCTACGGCTATCCGCAAGGCGTTTAACCAGAAGTTTTATAAAGGCCATGGCGTATATGATAACGGCGGACAAACTGCCGAGGCCATGCCGTTGTACTACGGAATCGCAACGGTCGCCATGCGACCATCGGTGCTGCGCCGACTGGTGCAGGATGTTCACACCCATCACGATCACCTGGACGTAGGCCTGCTGGGCGACAGATGCCTGTTTCGCGTTTTAAGCCGCTACGGATACACCGAGTTGGCCTATCGTATCGCCACGCAGACAACTCGTCCGAGCTATGGTCAGTGGATATTGCTTGGGGCGACGACATTGTGGGAAGAATGGGGATTGTGTCCTTATTCCCTGAATCACATTATGTTCGGCGATATTCTAGGTTGGATGTACAGTGATCTGGCGGGAATCAACCCTGATTGGCAATCTCCCGGGTTCCGCACCATTTTAATTAAACCGCGGCCAGTGAGGGCTTTGCCGTGGGCCGGGGCAGAACATGAGAGTCCATTTGGACTTGTTAAAAGTGCGTGGCGTTGGCGTGGCAAACAATTGGCTTTGAATATTACGATTCCGCCTGCAACTTCAGCATTCATCACCTTGGCAGGAGCGGGCCATGATGCCGTACAATGCAACGGCAAGCCACTTACAACAGGCGCAAGCGGCGTCTTGAGCATAAAAAGCGAGGCCGGCGCCAGCGCGGCGATAGTCATTCATACCGGGCCCGGACACTACCGGTTGGTGTATACTCCGCATGGCTTGTCACAGGGAATGCCTTGATGGCGGTGTTGTTCGCGGACAGACTTGTCAGGCGTGCCTCATGGGCAGGCCGCATGTAGCATGTGGAGATACGGCTATGACAAACGGACGGCAGGTTTCGCGGCGGCGCTTTCTCAAGACTGGCGGCGCGTTGACCGGCATGCTTGCTTTGGCCCAGGCGCCGCAAGTGCTGATTGCCGGCAAGGCCACCGACAAACCCGTGATCATTGGCACAGGCGCGTACCGATATCGGTGGGTAGACAACTGGGCGCGATTGCCGGCGCAGCGCAAGTTTGGCTTTACGCATTCCATTGTGCAGGTGGCCGATGGACGGTTTTTCGTACACCACACAGGGTACGACTCGACAGCCATATTCGATCCGACCGGGCAATTTATTGAAGCCTGGGGCGGCAGCAAGTATGTTGGCAACGCGCACGGCATGGACTTACGCGTGGAACACTCGCAGGAAGTGCTGTATCTGGCCCCCACCTTTATGCATAAGTTTTTTAAGACTGACCTCAAAGGCAACGTGCTGATGGAGCTAAACTACCCCAAGCTGTGCCGCAACCGCCGTGGCCAGAGGGTCTACGCCAATGCCAAGCGATACAATCCTACGTTTACCGCTTTTGCTCCCAACGGAGACTTTTACATCACCGATGGCTATGGGCTTGGCTGGATACATCATTACGACATGCACGGGAAGTACCTGCAAAGTTTTGGCGGCGCCGGTAATGCGCCCGACAAGGAAGCCTGCCCTCATAGCATTTTTTGCGATACCCGCAGCCCGCACAAGCCCATGCTGGTGGTGGCTGATCGAGCCCATCATCGTTTGCAGTACTTTACTTTTGACGGCAAGCTGGATCATCTGGTAACCAATGCCACCGCCCAGCAAGATAGAGATGGCACAGGCAAACTGCGGCTACCGTGCCAGTTCAGCCAGCGCGGCCAATGGATGCTGATCCCAGACCTCGCGGGCCGCACAACACTGCTCGATGGAGCCAACAATGTGCTTGC
Source organism: Phycisphaerales bacterium (assembly GCA_013044165.1). Lineage (GTDB taxonomy): Bacteria > Planctomycetota > Phycisphaerae > WQYP01 > WQYP01 > JABEVB01. The sequence goes on along the minus strand of JABEVB010000085.1, from coordinate 2,801 downwards.
GCAATTGGGCGACAACCCCAACGTGCGGCAGCGGGCCAATCCGCACGTACCGCAGAACCAACTGGCGCCGGGCCGATTCTGCTGCCCCCACGGCTCATGCTGGGACCGTAAGGGCAACGCCTATGTTGTGGAATGGCTGCCCTACGGCCGCGTGACCAAGCTTGAGCCCCTTACAGCATAAACCCTGTGCCAGCGTCAGCGGCCGGGCGAGCCGGACGCCGCACTGTCAAGATTGTAAACTTTTAGACCTTCCAGCGATGGAGAGGCAAACGCATAGCGGGGTTTGACGCGCAATGTCAACGAAGCCGACTGCACCGTCAACCGCAACTGCGAATGCTGCAGCGGGTTGTCAATAGCTATACGAAACGGAAATCGTGGTGACGCGGCGGTTACGGTTGCGTTGCGTGCGGCAATGCGATGGTAATCGCTTAATACCGCCGTGGCGATGCGCTTGCCGCTGCGGTCAAACATCAGCACACCCTGCACCAGGCCGGTCAGGCGACTGATGACAACTTGCCGTTGAATTTGGGCCGCGCCATCGGCACCGGCGCGAATAACAAAAATGCGGTTCTGCGGCGGATGGTTGGATACGGTCATGGCGAGCGGGGCCTGCGACGTCGGCAGCAGCGGCGTAATGGCGAGCAAATCGAGAATATTGCGCGGCCCCAATGGCATGGCGCGGCGCAACGGCGTGTTTGGCTGCTCGCGGCTGCCAACCCAGGCAACTTTATTGTGGTGGTCTATGGCCCAGTAGTGTTGGGCATTCATGCCGAACTCAAACATGTTCTGGCCAAGATAGGTAGCAACCAGCAGCAGCTCGGCCCGCGGCAAAGCTCCGCCGGCGTGCCGCGCCGGGTGACCGATGTTTTGATCTATCAGCAGCACGGCGTGGGCCTGGTAATTCTGGGCGTTGCCGTGGCGGTCGAGATAGTGCAGCTTAAGCGAGCCAACCACGCGCAGCGTATCGAGTGCGGCGGCCCGCGCATTGAGCTGCACAAGCTGATCAAACATGCTGATCGAAGGCGGTATAGCCGCGGACTTGGGCGGCGGCGACTGGCAACCCGCCAAAGCCAACAGACCGCCGACCGTCAGGAGCAAGCCCAGTCGGCGCAGCCGCATGTGCAGCGCGCCGACAAAACTCTTAACCGCCCAAGTACCCCACAGGCTCGATGGGCGGCCTGCGGTCTGGGCCTGGGCAGCCGACGTCAAAGGGCTTCTATAATGGTGTGGTTCAGGCAACATGGTCATCCTTCGATTTAGGCGGCCTTCTGGTATACACTTATAGCTTCGTGCCAGCCCGATTGTAGGGCATGGAGCCGGCTTTGGGGAGTCCATGGCCGCTATGCTCAAGGGACGGATAACTTCGTGAGGCAGCAACGTTTATGAGCACCGTATTAACGCAAACCGCGGACATCGCCGAGGCCGTGCGGCACATGGCCCACAAAGCCCGTGCGGCCGCCCGCCAACTCGCCACCCTCAACGGCCAGCAGAAAAATGCCGCATTGGTTCGCATGGCCGAGGGCCTGCTGGCAGGCCAAACCGCCATTCTGGCCGCCAACGCCGCGGACGTTGAGGCCGCCAAGGCCGGCGGCCTGGCCACCGCCATGATTGGCCGCCTTACGCTTACCCCGGCCAAAATCGCGGCGATGGCCGCAGGCATTCGTGAAATTGCCCAGCAGGTAGACCCGGTCGGCCAAACGATTGAAGCCTATGAGAGGCCCAATGGCCTGCGCATTGAAAAACGCCGCGTACCCATTGGCGTTATCGCCATCATTTATGAAAGCCGCCCCAATGTCACCAGCGATGCGGCGGCCCTGTGCCTTAAAAGCTCTAACGCGTGCATCCTTCGCGGCGGCAAAGAATCGCTGCAAACCAACCAGGCCATTGCGGCCGTGGTGCGAAAGGCTCTTACCGATGCGGGCATAAGCTCCGACGCGGTGCAGGTGCTTGAAAGCCCCGATCGTGCGGCCGTAGGAGCCTTGGTAACCGCCGAAGGATTGGTAGACCTTGTCATACCGCGCGGTGGAGAATCGCTTATTCGCGCCGTGGTCGAACAGGCCACCGTGCCCGTGATCAAGCACTACAAGGGCGTGTGCCACATTTATATTGATAAAGACGCCGACCCGGACATGGCCGTCAATGTGGCGTACAGCGCCAAGGTAGATGGCTGCGCGGTATGCAACACAACCGAATGCCTGCTGGTGCATAAAGACATTGCCGCGCGTGTGCTGCCGCGGCTGGCGGCGCGCTTTCGCGATGCCCATGTGGAGATGCGTTCCGACACCCGCAGCCTGGGCTTGCTGCAAAATGCCAAACTGGCCAATGACGACGATTGGGGACGCGAGTTTTTGGACCTGATTATCGCCATTCGGCAGGTTAATTCGATGGATGAAGCCATTGCTCATATTGACCAGTATGGCTCACAACATACCGATGCCATTGTCACGGGCAACATCGGTGCGGCACAAAAGTTTGTGCAACAGGTAGATTCGGCCAGTGTGATGGTCAACGCCAGCACGCGCTGGGCCGATGGCTACGAATACGGCCTGGGCGCGGAAATTGGCATCAGCACCGACAAACTCCACGCGCGCGGCCCCATGGGCGCGGCCGACCTTTGCACCTACAAGTTTATTGTTACGGGCAATGGACACATACGCGCGTAACGCCTGCGACACTTAGAGCCTGTTTGAAAAGGCTGGTGTGGTCGGATTGCGGCCCAGGGTGGCCGGATGCAAGGCCGCAGCTCCGAGGCATATTCGAAAATATGGCGAGGAGCGAGAACGCAGCAGACGGCCGCCCTG
>JABEVB010000084.1 GCA_013044165.1 Phycisphaerales bacterium | reverse complement strand
CCGCGTCAACGGCCATCGCGATAAAATGGGTTTCATGTTCGATCATGATGATGTGCTCGGCAAGAAGGCAGCATGATTTCTTCTGCGTTCCTACTTAGTGTGACGGTATGCTGGTTCTGTGGCGGCATCATACCGCCCCGCAGCCACTGCTAGAACTTTTTTGGTGAGGACTATTTCATCATGGCAAAAACTTTACACAAAGTGCAGAGGGCTGCGGCTGATTCTTCTGGTATGGCCCTTTCACGGCGAAAAGTTATTGGAGCTTTCGGGTTGGCTGCCGCAGGCTTGTCGGCAGGCGGGATAGGTTGGGGGGCGGCTCGCGCCAAAGAGACCGCATCGTCTATTGTCGCGGCTGATGTGGGTTACAATCAATCGCTGCGGCCGCAGTTTCATTTTACGGCCCGCACCGGCTGGCTTAATGATCCCAATGGGCTGGTGTTTGTTGACGGATGCTACCACATGTTCTTCCAGCATAATCCTTTCGGCACCGAATGGGGCCACATGACGTGGGGGCATGCCATCAGTCGCGATCTGGTGCATTGGCGGCAACTGGCGGAAGCCATTCGACCTGATCGCATGGGAACGATCTGGAGTGGTTCGGCGGCAGTAGATACCCTTAATACAACGGGGTTTAGGCGCGGTTCGCAGCCCGCAATCGTTGCAATGTATACGGCCGCGGGCGGAACATCGAAAATTTCCAAGGGCCAACCATTTACTCAGTGTATTGCCTACAGCAATGACGGCGGCCGCACATTTACCAAATATGCGCACAACCCGGTGATCCCGCAAATTGTCAATGCCAATCGCGATCCCAAAATCATCTGGTATCCACCCGAGCGCTGCTGGGTAGCGCCGCTGTTTCTAAGCCCTGATCGCGGCTTTGCAATATTTAAATCATCCGATCTCAAGCACTGGACCAAACTGCAGGAATTGCCATTTCCGCAGAGCCAGGAATGCCCGAATTTCTTTCCGATGCCGGTTCAGGGAAGTCCCGGCGAACACCGCTGGATTTTTACGGGTGCCAACAGCCAATATCTGATCGGACATTTTGACGGCAAGCGTTTTACCCCGGAGTTGGGTCCGTTTGCCATGGAAACCGGTAGGAACTTTTATGCGGCGCAGGTTTACAGCAATATTCCCGCATCCGATGGCCGCACCATACAGATAGGCTGGATGCGTGGTGGCAAATATCCGGGTATGCCATTCAACCAGCAGATGAGCTTTCCTTGTGCCTTAACCCTGCGGCAAACACTCGACGGCCTCCGCATTTTCCGCGAGCCTGTGCGTGAAATAAGTCATCTGTGGCGGAAAACCCATCATGCAGGCAACTTGGCGCTTAGTTCGCAAAAGATTCCTCTGCCTGCCACCGGGGGCCTGTTTGATATACAGCTTATTATTAACGCACACCCGACGGGCGCCTTGAGCCTGACCGTTAACGGCCAGGAGATTGTTGTTGACATAGCCCGCCGACAGGTACGTTGCCTTGGCGCCTCGGGGCGGTTGGAGTTAGGCAAACCCCTGGCTGGCGAGCGCACGATTTCACTGCGCATACTTGCGGATCGCACCTCGCTGGAGATTTTTTCACCCAACGGCCCGATTTCGATGAGTTCGTGTTATGTGCCCGGCGGCCATGCCTTGCCGGTCGCGTGTGTCATTGCCGGAGGCCGAGCCGTCGTGCGTTCGTTGACGATACATGAGTTGTCCTCCGCATGGCCGGGCACGAACCGGAGGAGCTAAGGCATGGGGAGATGTTTTACCGTACACCGTGTCCCGTCCTGATATAGGTTGGCACTCCTCAAGAGTACATTTGAGGAGTTTAGGATGCGTAAACGTATTATCAAGCGGTATACGGTGTGCTTCAAGATGCAGGTTATTTCGGAATTGGAGTCCGGGCGTTTTGACTCAATAGAAGGAGCAATGCGACATTACGATATTGGTGGCAGTATGACTATTCAGAAATGGCGGCATCGTTATGGCAAGACTCATTTACAGTTGGGGCTGGCGCGTGGAGAGATGCGGAATGAACGAGACTATATTCCTGAGCTAAACAAGCGTATCGCTGAGTTAAAGCGAGACCTCGGCCAAACGCAGGCGGAGAATTTACTCCATGCGACCTTCTTGAAGTTGGCCTGCCAAGAGTTGGGGCAAGATGTGGATACGTTTAATATGAAAGCCGATGGGTTGCGGTATACGAAGACAGTAGCCAACATCGCGGCCAAGTAAGCGGGCAGAATTATTACAAGTAACGGCAGGAGCTGCATTCGGTGCCCGCTGGCCTGTCGGCAAACGTTGCGACTGCGGGTGCCGGCAGGTATTTTGGAGATTGCAATGACAAACGCTTGGTCAGAGACCCTCAAATCGGTGACGCTGGTGCTTGCTTCGTTGCTGCTGTGGACAGTTGCCCCCGCCGCCCGGGCCGACCGGGTGATTTCGACCGAGCACATCACCATCAGCGTGACATTTCATGGGGCCGACGATATGAAGCCCTGGGCGCAGAAGATGCTGGCTGTTGCCGCACGCTGGTATCCAAGAATTTGCCTGATGTTGCCAAGCAAAGGCTTTGTGCCGCCGAGCCATGTACTCATTGAAATTGATTCAAAAATGAAAGGGGTGGCTTATACCACCGGCACCACGGTGCATTTGGCAGCCCCCTATTTCCGTAAACATCCCGCTGATATCGGGGTTATTGTGCATGAATTGACGCACGTGGCTCAGCAATACCATCACCCGGAGCCGGGATGGCTGGTCGAAGGCCTGGCAGACTATGTGCGCTATTATTATTACGAACCGCGTGCCCGTCGCCCGCACATCAACCCCGCTGGGCACAAATATACCGAAGGCTATCAATTGACCGCGGAGTTCCTCCATTTTATTGTGCAGCGGTACAACCAAAACTTCATTCGCGTCCTCAACGCTCGGCTGCGGCAAGGCACCTACAGCGAGAAACTCTTCAAACAAATGACCGGCCATACGCTGGCAAAGTTGTGGAGCCTGTATGGCAAGTCATTTAGGTAAATAGTCGGAGAGATTTATACGTCTCGCGAAACAGAAATTTAACGGCGACAGCGAGGCTGATATTTTGTGTCCGTACTTATAAATTGCATCTGGCCTATGGCGTGGGCTGGGCGGTAGCCTGCTAGCATGATGAGATGGCCTGGTGCAGATTCTTATTTGCTATGGTGCGGCAGCGGCAACGTTGGCTTGCGTCGCGGCGCTGTGATGGGCATAGAGGCCGGGCTATTGCCACGCCGAGGCTGGAGCCTTTGTGGCGGCATCGGCTGCTTTCTCCGCGACCGGTTTGATAGCCAACTCCTTGCACTGGGCCACATGGCGGCGTTGCCACACATCCGGCAGCCACTGGTCTACCTGCGTTATCGGCGTGGCCGGCAGAT
>JABEVB010000010.1 GCA_013044165.1 Phycisphaerales bacterium | reverse complement strand
TCCTTCAGGAAAACACCAATGATTTGCCATTTTTAACTTGGCATCCTTCAAAACCATCCAATATCCATGGATGTTTGCTCACACCCCAAATCCGCCCCCCAGCCGCGTGGCCTGAAGGTCAAAAGCATGCATAAGCTGCCACAGGCCCCCTGAGCGAGCGCTACGCGTGCCAAGCTTTTGAAAAATGGGCGATTGACTTACAATAGGCATGATGGTTGTTCCGGCCTGCGGCTTTATTGCGGGCTTTTGCGTGCGAGGCGCCTGGTTGGCCGGCGCGGTTGGCACTCGGAGTTATGCGACTATGTTGGCCGTGAGACAAAACATTTGCAAACCTCTGGCCGTCGGTATTGCCGCGGTTTTGTTGCTGGCCCCGGCCGGCTGCCAGCGCGAGCTTTTTAAGAACAACTCGGCGGATATGCAACAGCGGGCCATCTACTGGCCCGACGCACATCCCATTCAACGTACGGACAGCAATGGCGGCAGCACCATGGTGCCCATGCCTTTCGGCTCGGACGCCCGCAACGGCTATTAGCGACAATAGGCCTGTGACAGATTCTGCAAGGAGGATATTCCCAGATCGCTGTTCGCTGACTCATAAGCTGCAACGATACTAAAGGCCATTACAGGGCGGGGACAGGGCTTGGGTTTTCTTTCAATGGCAATAGCCGTGCGTTTGCCAATCCTGATGCATCGGGGCTATTTTCTATCAGCCCATCGGCCTGAGACGAGCCATCGCCAAGGTGGTACATTCACCGCTAAATTCAGTGAGCAGAACCTGTCACAGGCCCCGCAAAATACACTTCAACGCCAAACACTTACATGCAATGGCCGCATTGCGGTAAAATACGCATCTGTGTTGCGTGCTCCGATGTAACGAGTGGCGGCAAATATGCGTCGAGCCATGGAGGTAATCATTTATGAAAACGCTTCCCTCCCCCCTGCTCTTTGGCCGGGCGTTATTCTTCCTTGCAACGATTGCACTCATGCTGCTGGGTCTAACGGAGGGCAGTGTGTTTGGGCAAATATACCAGTCCTACCAGACCTATCAGCCGGCGTATCCAGTGTATACCATTCCCTACACGCCCCCGCCGGCGCCCATCGCCCCAGCTCCTCCCGTGATGGCAACGCCCCAGGTGGTTGCCGCGCTTAGCCCGCAGCAGATTGATCAAATCACCGCACCGATAGCACTGTATCCGGATCCGCTGGTATCGCAGCTTCTGGCCGCAAGTTCTTATCCGCAACAGGTTGCAGTGGCCGCACAATGGTTGGCCTATACGCCCAACCCCAGCCAGGTCATGATTGATATGCAGCCTTGGGATCCAGCGATCAAGGCTCTTATTCATTACCCGACCGTGCTGGCCAATATGAATGCGAATCTCGCCTGGACGCAGACTCTTGGGACGGCCTTTGTTAATCAGCAGGCGGATGTTCTAGCCTCAATCCAGCGGCTGCGCGCGGCCGCGTTGGCGGCGGGAAGCCTGGTATCCACACCGCAACAGCAGGTTATTTCACAAAATGGCATTATCTATATCATGCCGTTTAATCCGCAGGTTATTTATGTGCCACAATACAACCCGGCTTTGGTTTACGTGCGCAACCCCGCCTATTTCTCCGGTGGCCTGATTACGTTCGGCGTTGGCTTTACTATAGGCGACTGGCTGAATCTCGGTTGTGACTGGTCGAATGGCTGGATCAGCGTTGGAACCGGCTGGCAGACCGACTGGCGCCGTGATGATCGTGGCCGCTGGATTCGCAATGATCGCTTTGCACCTGACCGCAGGCCGGGGTACATCAATAGGCGGCCGGTGCCGCAACGCTGGACACGAGATTACCGCCAACCGATGCCGACATTTCCTCCCAATATGGTGCCACGTGACACGTTGCGCCGCTACGAGGGGTATCAAAACACTCGACCGCAGAATGTCGGCAACTATCGCGCCATCGCACAGCCTTCACACGCTTTTTGGGGAACTTATCGTTCCGCCAACACCGTGCAGCGTCAGGTGGATCGTGGGCGGCGCAGTTGGCAAAGCGCCCAGCCCCGACCACAAAGAGCCGCGCCAAGGCAGCCGCAGCGCCCTGCGTACCAACCGCAACAAAATCGCCCGGACCAGACTTTCAGGCCTAATGGCAATGACCGACAGGTTCGTCAGGAGAGCCAACGCGGGCAGCAATCGCTGCGAGGCCATTGGGGCCACTGATGGCCCTTAAAGATAATTTGGGTACTTTGTTAAGTGATGTCTACCAGGAGCCAACCATGTATTCACGTCGTAATTCGTCTCTAGTGGGTCTGTGGTTCGTCGTCTTGACGGCAGGTATGCTTCTTTGCCAAACGGGCTGCCAAACCACCAACTCATCCAATGCCGGCACGGGCACGGCGCAGGCGGCCCTTACCCCCGAGCGGGCCAACATCCCTGGCGTCGGTCAGGAGCTTTTTGCCAGCGATGATGCCGCAGCCGCCGCACTGCTTGCCGCGGTAAAAGCACAGGACCACGCTCAACTCCATAAAATATTTGGTCCGGCGATTAAAGAGCTTTCTACCGGCGACAAGGTCGAAGATCACCGCCACTTTGAAGACTTTGTGGCCCATGCCCAGCAGAAATTCTGGCTCGAAAAACAGAGTGCCAACACCTCCATCGTTCACGTAGGCGATAAAAATTGGCCTTTCCCCATCCCCATTACACGCCTGCCCGATGGCCGGTGGTTCTTTAATACCGTCGTTGGCAAGCAGGAAATTCTTGCCCGTCATATCGGCGCTGATGAACTCAAAACCATCAAGGTTTGCGCGGCCTACGTTGAGGCCCAGAGACAATATGCCAGCGCTTACCACGATGGCTCCGATGTACTCCAATATGCCCAACGCCTTGTAAGCAAGCCCGGCACCCCCGACGGCCTGTATTGGCCCGCGGCCGCCGGCCAGGCTGAAAGTCCCTTTGGACCTCTTGCCGCGCAAGCCGCTGCTGAAGGGTACAAACCAGGCAAAAAGGCCCACCAGGGGCCGCACCCCTTCTTTGGCTACTATTTTCGGATCCTGACACAGCAAGGCCCCGCCGCGCCTGGTGGCGCATACAACTACATCATCAATGGCAACATGATTGCGGGTTGTGCGCTCGTTGCGTTCCCCGCAACATACAGAGCCTCCGGCGTGATGACCTTTATCGTCAACCAGCAGGGAAAGATATATCAGAAAGACCTCGGGCAAGACACCATAAGCGTGGCCCGTAAAATGACAACCTACAACCCCGATGCCTCATGGACGCTGGTGCAGCAGTAAGAATCTATTTCAAAAGGGATCACGACCACGACGCGAGGCTTTTTCGGGATCCAAACAAGGCGCGGCGAAGGGGTTTATCCATGAAGCAACTGTTAGGGAATTGTTAGCTAATTGCAAACAATTGGCATCTGCAGTATAATGTCCAGATTATCCATTGCGCGGGCGCTTGCGCCTGTGCATCCACGGATAAAAGCCCGGCAAGCTTCCGGCCCGGGATTCGCAGCCACCGGCACAGTGTCGGCAGCGCGGCATAAGTCTGGAGCGATTTTTTTGACCGGCCCCCTCACGGGGTCGCGTCGGGAAAGGTTTAACCCATGGTTAATTTCGCGCTTCTTAAAGAGTTGGGCCTTGATGAGCAAGGTGCCGAGAAAGAACTTCAAGCCACACTTGAAGGCAACGACGTTACCGAGATGTTGGACATTGCCGGTAAGAACTTCACCAATGGCGCCATGCTGCCGGGCAAAATTGTCAACATCCGGGGCGACGATGTCATTGTTGAAATCGGCCTCAAGAGCGAAGGCGTGCTGTCGCTTTCACGCGAATTTGATGAACCCGGCGATGTTGAAGTGGGCGATGAAATCATCGTGCTGCTCGAACAGGTGGAATCGGAAAACGGCCTGGTGCAGATTTCCAAACGCAAAGCCGACCGTATCCGCGGCTGGGAAACAATTGTCAACACCAAAAAAGAGGGCGATCCGGTTTCGGGCAAAGTTACGCGGAAAATCAAAGGCGGTCTGCTGGTGGACATCGGCGTACCGGTGTTTCTGCCGGCGTCGCAGGTAGACATTCGCCGTCCCGCGGATATCGGCGAGTTTCAGGGCCGCGTGATTGAAGCGGAAATCCTCAAAATAGACCTTGAACGCCGCAACATTGTCATCAGCCGGCGTAAACTTCTCGAAAAACAGCGTACCGAAGCCAAGCAGCGGCTGTTTGATGAAATTCAACCGGGCGAGACGCGCAAGGGCACCGTCAAAAATATTGCCGATTTCGGCGCGTTTGTGGACCTTGGCGGCGTTGACGGCCTTCTGCACATCACCGACATGAGCTGGGGCCGCATTAACCATCCCAGCGATATGGTCAAGCTCGATCAGGAAATTGAAGTAGTGGTGCTCAATATAGATCGTGACCGCGAAAAAATCGCCCTGGGCCTTAAGCAGAAGCAGGCTTCGCCCTGGGAACATGTGGAAGAGAAGTATATTGTAAGCTCGCGGCTTAAAGGCCAGGTGACCAACATCATGAACTACGGCGCTTTTGTAAAGCTGGAAGAAGGCGTCGAAGGTCTTGTGCACATTTCCGAAATGAGCTGGACCAAACGCATCAATCACCCCAGCGAGATGCTCTCGGTTGGCGAAGAAATTGACGTGGTTGTGCTTGAAGTCAACAAGAACAAGCAGGAAATAAGCCTGGGCATCAAGCAAACCGAAGCCAACCCCTGGACGGTTCTGGCCGATAAATATCCGCAGGGCACGGTGGTTACGGGCAAGGTTCGCAACCTCACCAATTACGGCGCATTTGTCGAAATTGAGGAAGGCATTGACGGCCTGCTTCACGTGAGCGATTTGTCGTGGACTAAAAAGATCGCCCACCCCAACGAAATGCTCAAGAAGGGCGATTCAATTCAATGCGTGGTGCTGAGCGTAGATCAGGACAAAAACCGCGTCGCCCTGGGCCTCAAGCAGCTTACCGAAGACCCCTGGATGCATGCGATTCCAACCAATTACCATCCCGGCATGATCGTCAAGGGCAAGGTAACCAAAATCACCAACTTTGGTGTGTTTGTTGAGCTTGAACCCGGCCTTGAAGGCCTGCTGCACATCAGCGAAATCTCCGACCAGAAGGTGGAGAACCCGCAGGATGTCGTCAAGCTCGGCGACGAGCTTGAAGTTAAGATTTTGCGGGTGGATGAATCCGACCGCAAGATTGGCCTCTCGCTCAAGCGTGCCCAATGGGGTGGCGGCGAAGAGGGCCAGTCCAGCGAAGCGCCCGCTGACGGCAAAGCCGCCAAGAAGTACAAGGGTGGTTTGGACGGCTAAGGGTCCGGCACCTTTTTGCAACAACAACCGCAAGGCGCGGGCTTATGGCCCGTGCCTTTTTTATTGGCCGTTGACGAGGTGGCGTGGCTGACCGCTCCGATGCACATGAGCGGGGGGGCTTATGCTGCGGTAAATAGCTTATTACCGCCGCCATTTTTTGATAGCACTTTTGATTTGCAATTGCACGCGATCGGGGTTGGCAATCCACACCCATGTGCCGGCAGGCGAAATGTGCCCATCCACCCGAAACCCCAGCGTGCCAAGGCCAAGAGCCGCCTCCAACCGTGCGGTAAGCGGGGCGACTTCATCAATTTTGCATAGAGGCGCATGAAATACTTCGGGCTTGCGGGCGCCTTTGACGGTAATAATGCGGTAGTTTGTGAGCAGATAGGTGTGGCTGATCCAGCCGAGGACGCTGTAGAGCAGTCGGGCTCCGATCAGCAGGGCGCTGACGTACATAAGAAGCTGGTTATCCATGATCTCGTGCAGCGCCTGAGTGCGGTAGGCCAGCAGAGCCAAGAGGGCTACGACGACGGCAAAGCGAGTGCTTTCGGCCGGCACCAGCCACAGCGACGGCTTGACCAGCAAAATCACCAGTTCGTTTTGATGCAGCAATTCCTGCTTTACCAGCGCTGCCGGCAGTGCTTCAACCGCAGGCGATTCAGATACCGCCATATGCTGGTTTAAAAGTGCGGCCCGCCGCTGGAGTACGACAGGCGTCTTTGGGGCTGGCTTGCGAGCCAGGGCGGGTTGATGTGTGGTTTTTATTTTCATCGGGCCGCTCCATGACGCATCCGCCTTTATTCTACCATGACCTGCCCCGCAGCCGCACCAGCAAACCTGTAAGGGCACGGGCGGGTCAACAGGCATCTCAACAACTGCGTCAAGGGCGTATATAATTGCACCACCAGCCAGGGTGATGGCACATACACGGGAGTTGTTTGGCTTGATAATAACGATTGATGGTCCGGCAGGGTCGGGCAAGTCGGCGGCGGCGGTGCTGCTGGCACGCAAGCTGGGCTTTGCCCATCTTGATACCGGTGCCATGTACCGCGCGGTAGCCTTGGCTGCGATGCAGTGCGGGGCGCTTCGGGACGGTGCGGCGATGGCCAAAGTCGCGCGCGATATGCGGTTGGCGTTTGACGCCGCCGCAGAGCCGGCCCGGGTACTGCTCAACGGCCAGGATGTAACCGATGCCATTCGCACCCGCGAAGTTACGCAGGCGACGCGCCAAGCCGCCGACAACCCTGACGTACGATCGGAACTGGTGCGGCGGCAGCAAAGGCTGGCCGAAAAGCTCGGCAACGTTGTCTCGGAAGGGCGCGATCAGGGCAGCGTCGCATTTCCGAATGCCGAGTTCAAATTCTTTTTAGATGCCGATGTACGAGTGCGGGCCAAGCGCCGGCAACAGCAGTTGGCCGCAGGGGGCCTGGCAGGTGATGCCGACGGTATTTTGCGCGATATGCAGCAGCGCGACCGTGAGGACCGATCTCGTCCGGTTGGCCCACTGGTAAAAACTGCCGATGCCATCATCATTGACGCTACAGACCTTACGCTTGAGCAGGTGGTTGACCGTATGACCAACCTTGTGCGGGCAGGCAAAGCCATTGGGGCCGTTGGGGAGGTTCACTCATGACACAAGCCAACATGCCCGCCGCCAGCGAAAATGACTCCGCCAAGCCGGTAAAGTTTACGTATCGTGGCGAAGGAAGCGGCTGGTTTCAGGCAACGGCGTGGCGCATTGGTCAGGTGTTTTTTCAGTTCATTGCGGTTTTGCTGTTTCAGATGCGAGCCCGCAACCGCCAAAATGTGCCGGCGGTCGGCGGTGCGCTGTTGGTGACCAATCATCAGAGCTTTCTGGACCCGTGGCTCATCGGCGTACCGTTGTGGCGACAAATACATTACATGGCGCGGGAGTCGCTTTTTCGGGGCGGTTTCTGGCAGTGGATGCTCGAAAGCACCAATGCGTTTCCGATACGCCGCGGCCGGGCAGATTCTACCGCCATACGCGAGGCGCTTGGCCGGCTGGAGCGGGGCTTTCTGGTGAATGTGTTTCCGGAGGCTACCCGCAGCGCCGATGGCACCATTGGGCCGATTGCATCGGGGGTGGCGATTATTGTGCGGCGCTCCCGCGTGCCGGTGGTGCCGGTGGTTATTGACGGCGCTTTTGAGGCTTGGCCGCGTGGGCAGACCTTTCCCTATTTTTTCAGGCCAATCAAGCTTATTTATGGCAAGCCGATCGCTCACGAAACACTCGCCGAGCTCTCGGCTGATGAAGTATCGGTGTGCATTCGCGAGGCCATGATTAAACTGCAGGAAGAGGTAAATTCGCCCCATGCCGCCGCGTCGCGTCGGCGGCTGGTCGAGGACCTGCAGCGCGGCAAGCGGCGGTTGGTGGTAGCCGAGGAGCTTTCGGGCTGAATCGCTTGCGTTGACTCACCTTGGGCGGTATGTTCGCTGGTTGCAAAAATGCGGGCTGGAAGTCGTTTAGTCCCGGTGCCGCACGACAGTACGAGAGGTTTTGCCGTGGACGAATCACAACATTCCCCAAGCCTGCATGCGTCGCAGCGGACGCTGCTGTATCAGCCGGGTTGTTTGGTGCGGGTAACGCAGCAAATTGCCCATAGGGCGCATGTTTACCCCACAACCATTACCGGGCACGTGCTGCGGCAGGAGCGGCAGGAATCGGGCAGTTGGTTTGCCCGTAACAAGGCCAATCGGCTGTGGCTTGACCGGCTTATCATTCAAAAGGCCGACGGCGAAAAGAGCGTGCTCAACCTGGATGAGTTTACGCATGTTGAGGTGCTCGAAGGCCCTCAACCGGTAGAAGCGGCAGCCCCACTTACCGAACCCGCCCAAGATCGCGCCGGCTCGCTTACCTGAGCATCTTGCCGGCCGTTGCGCTCTTAGGCCGGTGACGGGTGAAAAACCTGCTTTTTTACTCGGCAAGCTTTCGGTTTGTGCCGCACCGGCTTGGCGCTCGGCGAGGTCTGCAGCCGTAAATTTTGTTTGAATCAGTTCAGTCAACGTGGACGTCGGGCCTCCCTGGCCCTTACGATAGACTTATGAGCACCCCAGAAAACAAGCAGGTACGTATTTCGGCTGCGGTGGCGGTGGACCCCTTCAACCTGCCGCTGCGCCAGGCGTTGGATACCGCCGGCGAGTTGGGGTTTGGGGGTATCGCCCTTGGAGTGGGGCATAAAGATTTTGACCTGCTGGAAGCGTCGGCCTCGGCACGGCGCGATTTTGTAAAACATCTGCAGCGGCGAGGACTCTCGCTGGCGGCGCTACGGGTAGCCGCCGGGCCAGCCGGCCTGTTTGATGCCGGCGGGCTTGATCAACTGGTGCAGCAGTCGCTGCGAACCATGCTTGTTGCCCGCGAGTTGGGTGCACAAAGGGTTTCGCTGTTTGTGGGGCAGCCCTCGAGTAGCGCGCAAAGCACCGACAGCGCCCAACAGGCGGCCAGAGCGCTTACCGAACAGGCCGATCGCTGCGACGTGCCCTTGGCGCTCTCGAGTTCCAATGCCATCTTTTTGAAACAACTGTTGACACAGCTTGCAGCGCCACATTACGCCACGGCTAATCTCGATACGCTGCGCCTGCTGGCGGGCGGCCAAAAACCACGCGATGTTGCTGAAATGCTCGCCGGACACATTGGCCAATGCACGCTGGCCGATGCCATACTGCTGGGCCAGCGCATCGAACCGACGCAGCTCGGCCAGGGAATGGTTCAACCGGGCGAGGTGTTGGCTGTGCTGCGCGAGCAGGGCTTTAACGGGCCGCTGGTGGCTGATGTTAACGCCCTGCAACAACCGCTGGCCGGCGCACGCCATGCCGCTGAAGAGCTGCGGCGCCTGCTTAAAGGCAAATAATGGAGCATGCCTTCGATGGGACAACCCTCCAAAAGCGGCGACGGAACCAATCCGGCGGGAGTATGGCGGATTTTTGCGTACGGGCCGGTGCAGTCTACACAGGATATTGCTTTAGCTGAGGCTCGCTCGCTGCTGGCTGCGGGTGAGCTTGCCTCTGCGCGGCTGGCGTTTATGGCTTCAAGCCAACTGGGCGGCCGCGGGCAATTTAATCGGCCATGGCAAAGTCCCGAAGGCGGGCTTTATGTTAGCTTGCTCGTCGGCTCGCCGCCGCCGGCTTTTTTGCGATGTATGTCCATTGCCAGCGGATTGGCCGTTTGCGAACTGCTGGAAAACCGCGGCATCACGGGTGCGATGCTGCGCTGGCCCAACGATGTACTGGTTGATGACCGCAAAATCTGCGGCATTCTTACGCAAACGCTTATGCAAGGCCCGCTAGTGGCGGCGGTTGTGGGCATTGGCATCAACCTGAACACGCCCCTGGCGCTGTTGCCCGCCAACTTGCGATCGCGTGCAACCAGTCTGCTCCATATTACCGGGCGATGGTTTGACCGTGCCGAATTTTTAGATGCGCTTTTAAAGCAGTTAGATGCCACCATCACAATGGCTGCTGCGCAAGGAGAATCGGCCGTCGTAGAACTTGCGGCCCGCCGCGATGCGCTGCGCGGGCGCCGGGTTGAATTGCAACTCGAGGCCGACACAGTCAGTGGCATAGCCGGCGGGTTCGCCCCGGATGGCGCTCTGCTGCTGTCGCATGATGGTCGCACGCAGGCGGTGCTGCACGGCTCGATTACAGCCGTGGATGGCCGGGCCATACGCGCCGGTTGATGCGGTGGCAGCAGTCTTGGCAAACCTTAGACCCTGCGGGGTTACTCGCCCCTTAGAGCTTCTTATGAAACCCGTCGCAGAAGGGCTTATGCTCGCTGTGTTTGCAACCGCACAGGAATACTTTTTTCTCAGCCTCGATCTTAAATGCAACAGGTGAAATTCCCGATCCGGCGTGCGAGCCATCACAGAACGGCTGGTTTTTGGATTTGCCGCAGGCGCACCAATAATACTCGCCAGGTTGAAGGGTCACGGGATAGGGGGCCTTTTGGGCGACAACCGGTTCTGATGCCATCGTTATTTCTCCTGATACAAAACGTTGGAGCAGAATTATAACGTAAAATATCGGTGGCGGAAGTTTTTTGTTTGACAGCATCGCTTGGGAGTCATAACCTACTAACCATATCTGTATTTAAGGAGTAATTTATGACGCGTCTATTTTCCGACATCACCAAAACCATGGGCAACACTCCAATGGTTCGCATCAATCGGTTGGTGCCTGCGGGGCAGGCCACCGTATATGCCAAGTGAGAATTTTTTAATCCGCTCGCCAGCGTAAAAGACCGCATTGGCGTGGCCATGATTGAAGCCGCCGAAAAGTCCGGCCAACTCACCAAAGACACGCATATTATGGAAGCCACCAGCGGCAACACCGGCATCGCCTTGGCGTTTGTGTGTGCGGCCAAAGGGTACAAGCTCACGCTGTACATGCCCGAAAGCATGTCGCTGGAGCGGCGAAAACTCCTTCGCATCATGGGTGCCAACCTGGTGCTAACGCCCGCCGCAGAAGGCATGCCGGGGGCCATTCGCCGCTGCAACGAAGCGGCCGCAGCGGATAAACACGCCCTGATCGCCAAACAGTTTGATAATCCGGCAAATATTGAAATTCATCAGAAGACCACCGCCGAAGAAATTTGGCGCGATACAGATGGCAAAATTGACGCCATTGTTTCTGCGGTCGGCACCGGTGGCACCATCACGGGCGTTTCGAGCATCCTTAAAAAGCGCAATCCGGCGTTTCGAGCCATTGCCGTGGAACCCACCAACTCGCCGGTGATCACGCAAACCAAGCAGGGGCTGCCGCTCAAGCCCGGCCCGCACAAAATTCAAGGTGCCGGTGCCGGCTTTATCCCCAAGAACCTACATGTAGACCTCGTGGATGAAGTGATACAGTGCACCAACGAGGATGCGTTTGAAGGGGCCCGAAAACTTGCCCGTGAAGAGGGTATTTTGGCCGGTATAAGCTCGGGGGCCAATATATGGGCCGCCGCCCAGGTGGCCGCCCGGCCAGAGATGAAGGGCAAAAACATCGTCGCGATTATGTGCAGCACCGGCGAGCGGTACATCAGCACGGCCATGTTTGAAGGCTTGGATGCCTGAAAAACCGCTGGCACCATCGGCGGTCGCACGAACGCGTGTATTTGAAATCACAAATTTCAGATATGCAGCTGTATAGCTTTGCAGGCAATTCCGAAACTCTCCAGCCAGCCGAAGGGTTTATTCAACCGCTTTCGGTATGGTCAGGTGCGGTGCGTCGCCAGCGTTTTCTTTCCGTCGTGTTGTGCTTATGCAAAGCGAACACGAAACGCATGAGCGTATTCGCCCGGCTTATGCTTGGGCGAGGTAATTGTCAGCGACTGCGCCGTTTGCTTCCATGAAAGCTTTTCGTGGCTGCCAAGCAGTTCTACTGAAAGGGCCTTGCCTGGTTTGGTATCGGCCGCCAAACCGAACGAGCGAATGACAAACTCTTTGGGCTGCCAGCCCAGGAAGATTGCGTAGACCGCCGTGCCAGCCTTGTTGCGGGTGAAGCGAAAGTCGTCGGGTCCCAGGTTTTTAGTGGTGTTCAGACCATTGCCCCAGCCTTTGGCGATCTTAAGCGCGCCTTCGCCAAAAATCTTCCAGGGGCGGGTGGCATAAATGGCCTCTCCATTGATTGGGAACCACTGGGCAAGCTGGTTGAGCACAGCCTTTTCTTTGCTGTCTATGGTGCCGTCGGGCTTGCCGGGGATGTTAAGAATGAACGTGCCGTTTTTGCTGACCGCATCAATCATCCAATGGATGACAATGCGGGGGTTCATATCCCCGCCGTACTCACCGGGCTGGTTATATAAAGCCCGCTGATAGTGCCAGTCGCCAATGCAGGTTTCCGATTGCCAGGGGTACGGTAAGATGCCGCCGGCGACTCCGCGCTCAATATCAGCAACCACCGCCTTGAGCAGGTGTTCCGGCACCATTTTTATGTTAATTACCCCTTGCATCTTGCCGCCGTGGAGCTTTAGATTGCGATTGTAGAAATACGCGCCAATGTTCATGCCAGCCCAGCCCAGCGGCAGCATTGGATTATCAAAATACAGCACATCCGGGTTGTGCTGGTCAATCAGATCGCGCGTACGGTCATAAAAGTTTTTGGCATAGCTGAAGTCGGGCAGTGCATGACGTGGATGCTTGGCGCCGTAGAGCTGTTGCGGGTCGTAACCTTCCCACCAGGCGCCCTTACCGTCTGCCTTGGTCAGGCAGCCATCATAAGGCACTCCAGCGAGCGGGCCGGTTTTGTCAGCGCCGTGTGAGGTCTGAAACCACCACCAGTTGCGGGCCTGATGCACTGTAACGCCGAGTCGCAGGCCGTGGGCGCGGGCCGCTTTGGCCCAAGTGCCAATCACGTCGCGATGGGGGCCAATGTTGTGGGCATTCCACTCATGGTGTTTGGAGTGCCAGGTGTCAAAGCCATCGTGGTGGTTGGCCAAAGCAAAGAACAACTTGGCGCCGGCTTTGACGTAGAGTTTCATCAGTTCTTCCGGCTGCCAGTTCAGCAAGGTCCATTGGGCGCACAGGTCCTTGTAGCCGAACTTGGAGGGATGGCCGTAATGCTCGCACTGATTGTTATATTGGCCGGAGTTTTGCATATACATGTTGCGGGCATACCAGTCCCCATCTTCCGGCACACACTGGGGACTCCAGTGATTCCAGATGCCAAACTTGGCATCGCGGTACCATTCGGGACAGTCATACTGCAACAGCGAATCATACGCTGGCTTGTACGGGCCTTGGCCATGCAGATTGGGAATAGGGCTTCGCAGGGGCACGCCATCCCACGAGCCGCCCGGTATCGGTAACGCCGGGGGGCTGCCCCAACCCGAGGGTTGCCAAGTCTTTTCGTTGAGTTTCTCGGCGACGATGTTTTTTCCCTTAAGTTCATAAAAGGTGCGGTCCAGTTCAGGTGTATTGCAGAACTGAGCATAGCTTTCACCCGGGTCGCCAAAGCCCGGTGCGATCGAGCCTGTCGCGGTGGCGGCCCGCAGCTCATGAGGCTTGAGTGTTGTCGCTGTGACAGCGGCGGCAGCTGCCCCGGCCAAAACCTTACAGAACTCACGTCGCTTCATAATAAACCTTTCATTTTTGGATGTTCCGATATTGTACGAAAGTATCCATCGGAGGTTCAGATTCGTCAAACGGGCATTTCGCTGCTTATGAAATAAACACGCAGAGGTGTGCGGTGTTGTGCTACAGAGCAATTTACGAAGCGATTTAAATTGCGGAGCCATATTGCAAATAGCGCTTAGGCAGCAACTGCGGCAGATGATTGTCTGACGAATTCTTGCAAATAGTATGGTGCGGTTCTATATTTGCGTTACATTGCAACGAAGTGGTATCAACGTGTGGCGCCATGACCTTTATGGCGCAATGTTAGCGAGGGTTGCTTGGCTAGGAGATGGTTAAAATGTGCAGTTATTTATTCGAGTCAAGGGGTATTAAAGTTTTTGCGGTATCGCTGATTGCCACATTGGCTGTATCGCTAAACGCCGCCAACATCAAAGCCGCCAGCAAGATGGCCAGTTTGCTGCCAAACGGGCCGGGTCGGCCATTTACCTGGGCATCCCACCCGACCACTGAAATCGGCATCGCCGACGCGCTCAACGGTACCGAAGTCACACCCAGCGGCTCGCTGCAAACAGCTTCGTGCGACCTGATGCTGATGAGTGGCGCGTCTGATCGGCCTGTGAATGCGGCTATCAGAACACTCGAACGCGGATATATGCCCATCGTGCACTACCATTTCTATGATCATTCTGTGCGCTATGACGTAACCATGTTCAGTTGGGCACTTAGTGCTCAAAAACCTTACCGGTCGCCCATTAATTTTATTAGAGTCAAAGCCTTTAATGAGGGCGCTGCGCCGACGACATCTGAGCTTACTCTGGCATTAAGCTATGGGGCGGGTCAGCACCGCGTCATTTTTCCACGCCCAAAGTTTGATTCAAATTGGATTTACAGCTTTCAGTCCGGCATGGCGCTGCGAGCCAATCAGGTGATGTTTACGTTTCCGACGGACGCTAAGCCGCAGCTTTTTATCTCACAAGACAAAGCCTACAGCCAGCCGCAGACCGTGAAGGCCTCGGCCAGTACCCCCGTTCTGCTGGTGCGGTACACCATTAACCTCAAATCGTCGCAGCAGACGGAGCTGGTATTCAAAATGCCGGTGCATCCGATTGCCGCCGATAATGCAGCTCAACTGC
>JABEVB010000083.1 GCA_013044165.1 Phycisphaerales bacterium | reverse complement strand
GCAGCCAATATTTCTAATGTGGGTACATCGCCGGCGCACGCCATGACCACATCCGGCTCAACACCATCATCGTTGCTGGCCCACTTCCAGATACCAATACCTTCCTCACAATGCACGGCCGCAGCTTGGGCTGAAAGCCATTGTGGCGATGGGTGCTTTCCGGCCACAATCACGTTGACATACTGTCGGCTGCGAAGGCAGTGATCCATCACAGACAGCAGGCAGTTGGCATCGGGCGGCAGGTACACCCGCACCACACCCGATTGTTTATTGACCACCACATCGAGGAACCCGGGGTCCTGGTGCGTAAAGCCGTTGTGGTCCTGGCGCCACACATGCGATGAGAGCAGGTAATTCAGCGATGAGATGTCTACCCGCCAAGGCAAGTCGCGTGTAACCTCCAGCCACTTGGCGTGCTGGTTGAACATGGAATCCACAATGTGAATGAACGCTTCATAGCAATTAAACACACCGTGGCGGCCAGTCAAAAGATAGCCTTCCAGCCAGCCTTCGCATTGGTGCTCGCTGAGCATCGAATCAAGGACACCGCCGACGGGCGCAAGAAACTCATCGCTGGTTATCTCGCGGGCATCCCATTGGCGATTGGTTGTTTCAAACACGGCGCCAAGCCCGTTGGAGAGCGTTTCGTCAGGCCCAAAAAGTCGGAAGTTTCTTGACTGCTGATTGAGTTTGGCTACATCGCGTAAAAACGGCCCAAGGACCCGAGTATCGCCGATACCGCCAATGCCGGGTGTTGGAACGCTCACGGCATAATTGCGGAAATCGGGCATGCGCAGATCACGGCGCAACATTCCGCCATTGGCATGCGGATTAGCTCCCATGCGGCGATGGCCCTTGGGGGCGAGTTCGGCGATTTCCGGTTTCAGTCGGCCGGCATCATCAAAAAGTTCTTGCGGACGATAACTTTTCATCCAGCTTTCCAGCATCTTGAGATGCTCGGGGTTTTTTGCCGGATCAGACAATGGCACCTGGTGAGCACGGAACGTTCCTTCCACCTCTAATCCATCAATGGTTTTTGGGCCGGTCCAGCCTTTTGGCGAGCGTAAAACGATCATAGGCCAGCGTGGCCGTGGAGCGTTGCCGTCGGTGCGTGCTTCATGTTGAATTTGCCTGATTCGCTCCACAACCAGATCGAGCGTTGCAGCCATCGCCTGATGCATCAGCGCCGGCTCGTGACCTTCGACAAAGTAGGGTGTCCAGCCGTAGCCGCGAAGCAACTGCTCCAATTCCTCCGGTTCAATACGAGCCAGAACCGTCGGATTGGAAATCTTATAGCCATTGAGATGCAAGATTGGCAGCACCGCTCCATCAGTCCGAGCATTTAGAAATTTATTGGAATGCCAGCTTGTGGCCAGCGGACCGGTTTCTGCCTCACCGTCACCAATCACACACGCGGCGATGAGACTTGGATTATCAAACACCGCGCCAAAAGCATGGCTTAACGAATAACCAAGTTCTCCGCCCTCATGAATGGAGCCTGGCGTCTCCGGCGCGGCATGGCTGGGAATACCGCCGGGGAATGAAAACTGCTTGAAAAGCTTTTTCAGGCCCGCTTCATCCTGACTTATATTTGGATACACTTCGCTGTAGGTTCCCTCGAGATACACATTGCCCACCACCGCCGGCCCGCCATGACCGGGGCCAGAAAGATAAATCATGTCAAGATCATATTTATTAATGACACGATTAAGGTGCGTGTAAATGAAGTTTTGGCCGGGTGTGGTCCCCCAGTGCCCCAAGAGCATGGGCTTGATGTGCTCGAGTGCGAGGGGCTTTTTTAGCAGAGGGTTATCGTAAAGATATATTTGCCCGACGGAAATATAGTTGCCGGCACGCCAATAGGCGTCTATTTTGGCGAGCATTTCCGGAGTAAGGGGGTTGGTAGTCATGGCCGGGTTCCCTTTCTTAAAATACTTTCGAGGTCATATGAAGGGCCTCTCTGCACGTATTGTACAATTTCCAGCGCCGAAGGCCCACAACTGCAGATCGAGGGCTCGTAATTTCCAGTTTTGGGGACAGCGGCCGGCGTGGTACGGGCATGTAAGGATAAATACTTCAGGCCGACACCGGCGGTGCTAAAATAAATGATTATCCCATCAGGTTCGGCGTAAATGACAGCGGCATTGTCTACCATCACTCCCCAACTGCTATGTTTGCTTGCGGCTTTGGATGCTTCCATCGGTATCTTCCTCTCGTGATGAACGCTTCAGTTATGCAATGCTGCGGCAATGTGCGGTCACTTTTTGGACATCCTATTCATCAGAATAATCAGCAGCACAATTACCAGCACGCCGCTCAATATCCAAGACCACATCATCCCGCCGCCGCCCCAGCCGTTCATCCATCTAGATGCATGATTCATCATAACTAAACTCCTTTTATAATGGCCCAATGCGTCCAGCGCCGGACAACCCGGAGCGGGACGGAGATCAAGACAACTTCACGTACGATTGCGTTAATCATCCCATTGCGTCCTTCCAGCCGGCATGAAGCGAACACGCTAAAATAAAGTGCCGTAACAGGCCAGACTATATTCATGATCCACATTTTTTGCGGGTGGCGAATCTCATCGCCGACGATAACCATCGCAGAAAGGAATGCAATTCCCAGGGAAATCCAGACAATAGACACAAAAATAGTCATAATTCACGCGGATGCTTCCCCGCACGCCAGTGCGATTCAATCTCTTCGAGCGTTTTGCCCTTGGTTTCCGGCACCAAGAGATAAGCAAAGACCCACGCCCCAATGCTCACGCCACCAAATAACCAGAACGTACCGGCTTTGCCCATTAAATGAATCAGCGTCAAAAACGATACGGCCACGATCAAGTTAGCGCCCCAATTGGCGATCGTCCCGATGCTCATTGCTCGACCGCGTATGCTCAGCGGGTAAAGCTCGGAGAGTACCAGCCAAAAAACCGGTCCGAGTCCAACCGCGAACGAACCAACGTATGCCATGAGGCTGGCCACTGCGACCCAACCCAGAATTCCGGAAAGCTGCGGCAATGCAAATGCTATTCCCAGCACCAGCAGACTTAGTGTCATGCCCGCCAGGCTGATCAATAAAAGCGGTCGCCGCCCGACCCGGTCAATCAACTGCATGGCAAGCAACGTAAAGATGACGTTGACGACGCCGATGCCAACGCTGGCCAAAATCGCCACCGCAGAGGATGAGAACCCGGCGAACTTGAAAATCGTCGGGGCATAATAGATGACCGTGTTGATACCGGTGATTTGTTGCGCCATGGCCAACCCCACACCCACGATCAGCGCCATACGCAGAAGCGGACTTAATAGCTCAGACCAGTGCCCCTTCTGCTGCGCTGCACCTTCCTGAATCCGGCTAAGTTCGGCATCCACCTGCTGCGGATTGCGTATCCGCACCAGCACGGCGCGGGCTGAATCTACATGTCCCCGGCTAACCAGCCACCGTGGGCTATCAGGAATAAAAATGAGACCTACTCCAAATATACCCGCCGGAACGAATGCCATGGCAAACATCCACCGCCATGCGTGTGCGCCGGCAAATGCATAGTCCACTAAATAGGAAATAACAATTCCACTGGTGAGCGCAACTTGATTAATGGACACGAGCTTTCCACGGATAGCCACCGGAGCAATTTCGGAAATATAAAGCGGAGCAACAAATGAGGCGATGCCAATGGCCACGCCAGCTATGATCCGCGCGCAGATCAGCCAAGCGACATCCGGCGCCAGGGCGGCACCAATTGCTCCCAGGGCGAAAACAATCGCTGTAGCAATCAATAATTTCCGGCGGCCAAAACGGTCGGCCAGTATGCCCCCGACGACCGCGCCAAGCAGCGATCCAAGAAGGACTGAACCAACAACAATTTCCTCCATACCCGCGGAGAGAGAAAATTGCTTCTTGATGAACAATATCGCGCCAGAAATAACGCCAATGTCGTAGCCGAAAAGCATACCGCCCATGGCAGAGATGGCCGTTACACAATAGACGAGATGGCTGGCATCTGTCGCGGGTTTATTCTCCATCGAGCTAACTCCCGCTCACAACTGAGAGGCGATGGCTTGATACCGGTTCGACCTGAACACTGAAATCAGTTCCCTCCCAATTTCCGGTGTGCGGCCAGTAGAAAGTGAATTTGATTTGATTTGCTTCAGGAACCGATTGTGTTGGCAGGTCGGCGATATGTATTGCAAGGCCGGTATCATGCGTTGCTGAATCCTGAACAGTGTTCCACCCGTCTGCACTCCAGTGTATTATTGCCGGAACACCCGTTTCTATACGCAATATTTTCCCGGCGGGCATAGCGCAAAGCTTCTGGTTAAAGCGCCAAATAGTTCGTCGCGATATTGTTTTTTTTATAAGGTAGCGCTCTACCGTGTGCGGTGGCATGTCGAAAACCCGCCGGTCATGCAATGAACGTCGCAGTTTAAGATACTCGCCATGCGCCCATAACAGTGGCATCGCCGAACCTGATGGGCGGCCAAATCGAAGTTCACGGCCCAGTATGTCAGGCGAATCCCATATTTGTTCCGGGATCAGGCCGCTTTTGTTGGCAAACGATTCCAGCGTCACGAGCAGGCGTCGGGCTTTGTCAATCTGACCCGCCGCCAACTCATAGTGCGCCCGCTCGCCGGTAAGCAATGGCCAAACCCGACCGATGCCGGTTCCGTCAAATGGGGCACCGTCCTCATGCTCGCCATAGCCGTCGTTGTTGTAGCGATGCCACACCGGACCAGAGGGTGTGTCCACCTTGAGCAAAGAATCAATGAGTTTTAGGGTCGCAAGAATGCGCGGATCATTGGCGGTGCGCAGGCCGAAGCGGACCAATGCCAAAGCATCGGGACTGACCATGTGTCCGGCCGCAAGAGTATCCTCGGCAGTTGGGACATTCTTTACATGCACATTTTCCTGGAAACGCGACGCTCGCAAGCCGATTTCGCTCGGTACGATGCGCGCATAGTAGCCTTCGACATTAAACTTTCGACACCAGTCGGTTCCGGTCACGTACATCCAGCGATCAATAGATGTGTTCCAAACATCCGCAGTCTCACGGAGGTATTTTCCAACAGGCTCTTCATGGCTGATATCCGCCAGGTCTGCCGCCGCCAGCAGTGCTGCAATTTGCGCCGCCACGGTGAAAGGTGAATAACCCGGATCCTCCTCCCAGCGATCCTGTGGACTTACCGGACCATTGCGCGCCAGATAGCTTGCAGCCAGTCGTACCATTGGCCAGAATCGAATCACTTCCTGCTCGGTCAGGGCCTTTTCACGACGAACGAGATCAACCAGGAGTATCGGTAAGGCCGTCTCATCCATCTGAATTCCGGTCCAATATGGCGAACCGTCCGCCCACATATTTTGTGGCCAGTGACCATCCGGTTGCTGCGTTGTCTGCAAATAACGCAGCGCACGGCACGCGTCCTGATGAGCGCCTGCGGCGAGCAGTGCGCCGGCCGCCTCCACCATATCCCGTGACCACACTAGATGATAACCTGCCAAATCAGCGTCTCCCTTGCTGGCTCCCCATGGGATAGAGAGGCTGGCAATAAACCCGCCGGGTGTATCTTTTGATTCGTGTGTACGTAATACAGCTAAACTTATCGCCGAGAGATCACCTGGACTGACATGGCTATGATTATCTTTGATGAATTGTTGTCTCCATTGGTGCCAGCCAGCGAGATAGTCTCGCTTCGCGTGTTCAAAGCCGTCGTGCATACTGCCTTTGGCATTCCGCGCGGCATCTTGGCTATCCTTGCCAAAACCAATCGCTAAGGTGAAATCTCCATGCGACTTAACGATGTCAATTTCGGCCATCAATTCGACATTGCCATTTTCTGCCCGGTTACATTGCCAAGTCATTTGCTTGTTTATCTTGAGATCGTGCCAGCCATCAGACGGACCAACGTAACTTGCCGAACGTTTAAGCCAGGGGACTGAGCATGCCATTGCCAAAGCACTGTTCTGGCGCTGTGCAACAAGCATGGAATATCCCTCAAAGTCCTGGACCCAGGCAGAATTACCGCCGCCCTGGTTTCCCAAATGCGGTGCCAGCAGGACATAAACGTGATAATGTGATAATGCGCCTTGCTCGCAAATAAATCGCACATTTTGTAACAGCGTGTTTCGATGTGGATCGGTAAGAATTTGCTTTTCAATTCGATAGCGGCGCTGGTGGCAGGTGTTGATCAGACGGAATGCCGGGACGCCTTCGGCGAGCCAATGGACTTCCGAATCGGTATTGCGCTTCTCTTCGGAGAAGAAATCCACTGCGTCCGTGATGATCAGTCCCATATCACGAATGCAGGCCTTATCAATGTGTGGATGAAAGACTTCATTGAGGATTCCATGGCTGAGCGTAAACCAGACATGACTGTTATGGCCCAATGCGGTGCCGACTCCGGTTTTGGCGCTACTGGTCCAGCGAGCTGGCACCCCGGGGCCGCCTGCTGCGGTGTGATTTATCAAATGGCGGGGAGCGTGTTCTAAGGTTTCTGTTGTCATTAACTCATTCCGTTTCTATCCGTACGAGATCGTCAAGGTAACCATCCAATTTATTTTGATGACACCACAGCGTAAGCTCGGTCATAATACGTTGATAACTAAGCTCATGTTTCTTTTTGCGGCGCCCAGGTCACGGGAGCGAACCGCAACAGCCGCCGGGTTTATTCGCCCGCTTGGTTTTGGTGGGCGAATCTATAAGGTTCTTCCGACATTGCTCACCGCAAACGTCGCACGGCTTTTCATCACGTTCTTCCTAGAACGGTTTCGGTTACATACGCTGAGGGGTTCGCCTTGAATTTATGCAGACAAGCCGCCGAACAAAATAAGTAGCTCTCTTTGTTTTCGATGGCGCTTGCATACACGGTATTAAAATTAATCTGCTTTTTGCAGACTGGATCCACAATCGGCCCTACGGTATCCGTCAGTACCTCGGCAGAGGCACAGGCGGGTGCCGGCCCAAGCCTTGCGACGCGAGGTAAGGCAGCACCTCGAGACTTTAGCCCCCCATCACGCGTATATCGCATCAATAGGTAAAAGGCGTAAACGAACAAAACAAACCACACGATACCAACCATTTGATCGCTCCTTTCCGGAGAGACACCTGCAAGCTGGTGCAGGCAAGCACGGTTCGCGCCGCTGCAGTGGCAGGTCATGGCAACAATGGTGGGACCAGACGTACGGCGTGTCGGCCCGGCAATACTTTGCCGCCGCACGACGTATAATTGAGCAAACTGCATACCAAGCGATTTATAATAAGAATAATAAGAATCAGGTTAGGTGGCCGGCAAGCCATTGGCATAAATACTTGGTTTGCCGCTTGCGCACGCGGTTAAATGTTAATTTGTTAGGTGTACGGTCTTGATGCCAATGAGGGCGGCAGCCGCGTCATTGCGTCCGGTTTGCAACAACACACCGGACAAATTGTCTACCCATACTAATTAAACCGTTTGCGATATTGACCCTACTATAGCGGGTAACGCATAAGGGCAGGAGTTTGCGCCGCTGTTGCTTTCGCCCCCGATGTGTTATTACTCGCAAGAGCGCCGCAGCGCGGCCTGTGGGCCGCAAGACTGGAGGCGGGAACTGTGATCTCGGAGTCCCAAGCCGCGTTGGTTGTTAAAAAAAAGGATGTTACAGATGTGCAATGCAGGCGATGCGCCATAGTAAAATAGTATGCCTTGGTATGTTTGCACGGGCATGGGTGCCGGTGCGGCGAGATAATCTTAACCTATGCCATTGTGCGCAGGACACTGGCGCAAGAGAAAGCCGCCACGGGCGTTGATGATACGATGATAGACGAGAAGCCAATAGAAGAGACGCAAACCGATTCAGAAGCGACAAAAGCTTCCGTCGGCGGTTTCTTTTCACTGCTGCCGCGGCTGGCCGGCGCTCCTTTGGCGCCGTTTAACACGCTTTCGGCGGTAGGCTTGCCCGAGGGAGCCACATGGGCCAATTGGTTTGCATTCCTGAACGCGCTCTCGTGGGCCATTGTGCTTGGAGCGCCGCTATTTTTGTATGCCAAAAATCTGGGAGCCGGCGATGCGCTTCTGGGTCTGCTGGCCGCCCTGCCACCCCTGCTGGCGGTGCTGCATATCCCAGGGGCCTATCTGATTCCGCCGCTGGGGTATCGGCGCATGATGATCCTGGGCTGGGGGTCGCGCACCATCATGATATTTGTAATGGCGGCAAGCATGGTACTGGTGCACAGCCCGGTGCTGCGACTGGCGGCTTCGTTTGTGTGCATTTTTTTATTTTCAGCCCTGCGCGGGCTGGCCGGCGGCGCCTGGATGCCTTGGATGACCGAGCTGGTTCCCACCGATGTTCGGGGGAAATTTTTTCTGCGCGATCAGCTTTATGGGCAATCCGGCAATTTGATTGCAACGCTGGCGGCAGCGGTGTTTCTCGCGGATTATACGCATGTGGCGCAGTTCTGCTGGCCATTTTTATTTGCCGGCGTGGGCGGGGCCATCAGCGTGCTTTGCCTGCTGCGCCTGCCCGACATTCAAACCCCGGCGCATCATCATTCCATGCAGCGCACCAACATAACCAATATGCTCGGCGAAGATACGTTTCGGCTGCTGGCGGGTTTTAACGTCGCCTACATGCTGGTGCTGGGAGGTCTGGGTGTCTTTACCGTCGCATTTTTGCGAGGCATTGAACATTTCTCACAGAGCGGCATTGTGCTGCTTAATGGCATGTCGGTGTTTGGGGGCAGTATGTCGCTGTTCTGGTGCGGGCGGGTGCTGGATCGCATTGGTTCGCGTCCCATTATTCGGTTGAGCCTGGCCGCGTTTGTGCTCGTATTTTTGGGCTGGTGGGCGGTGGCATCGCACTTGCTGACGGCTTCGCCCGTTATGATCGGGGGGCTGTATCTGCTTACCGGCGTGGCGGGCATTAACTTTGCAGCCGCCAACAATCGTCTGCAAACCCTCTGGATACCGTCCACGGGTCGCAATCATTATTTTGCCGTGCTGCTGGTGCTGATCAACTTAGCGGCCGGCGCCTCGCCTCTGGTATGGGGGCTTATGCTGGAATTGATTGGATCGCACCAATGGCATATCAGCAAAGCGAGCGTCAATCGCTACAGCATTTTCTTCGCGTGCGGGGTTATTTTTCTGCTGCCGCTGTGGCTCGCCGCGCGCCGACTGGCGGACCAGCCCCCCAGCAAGGTTGCTGGGACTGCGAAAGCTGTTGGCTCGCCGCGAGCTGCGCAGTAACAATACACGCGGCAGGTTGCCGCGCCACGGCAGGCCGCTCGCCATGTATACGCTGCAGAGTTGCCGCCCAGGCGATGGGGGCACTGGAACCCCTGCTGATTAACATTGGCTCAGGGCCTGTGTAGCCGATAATATCAGCGGTGACAAAATGAAGGGTAAACACGGGAAGATTTAATGAAGATCACAAAAGAACGGGAACTGCATCAGCTCTGTGCGGAGTTTGTTGAGTCGCTGGGCATTGATGAAGCTTCGGAACTTACCGCGGATTTGGTGCAGGCGGTGCTGCGCCTGGCAGCTGATAAACCCGGCCGGGCCGACTTAAAGATGGTCTTACGTGCCATCAAAGAGCTTCGCTTTGGTTTTAAGATGTTTCAGCCCTATCGGCATCGTCGCAAGGTGAGCATTTTTGGCTCAGCACGCACCACAGCCGACAACGCAGACTATCAGGCAGCAGTCGAGTTTGGCCGTCTGATCAGCGCGGCGGGCTTTATGGTAATTACCGGTGCCGGTGGCGGCATTATGCAGGCAGGACACGAAGGCGCCGGGCTGGCACACTCCTTTGGCGTCGCCATTAAACTCCCTTTTGAGCAGGAAACCAATGCAATTATCGCCGGTGATGAGAAGCTGGCGCACTTTCGCTATTTCTTTTCACGCAAGATCATGTTTGTGAAAGAAACCAATGCGGTGGCACTGTTTCCGGGCGGGTTTGGCACGCATGACGAAGCTTTTGAGGTTCTTACATTGGTGCAAACCGGCCGCGCTGACCCCATGCCCATTGTGATGCTTGAAAAGAGCGGCGGCACCTATTGGACCCAGTGGCAGACTTTTGTAAAACATGCTCTGGCCGACAATGGCCTTATTTCACCGGACGATTCAAACCTGTACTTTATTACGCAGGACCCGTCTGAAGCCGCGGCTCATATCAAACAATTCTACGCCAACTATCAATCCATGCGCTATGTGGATGATAACACCGTGCTACGAGTCAAATACACGCCCGACGCTGCGACACTCTATCGGCTGAATCAGCAATTTTCTGATATCTGCATTCAAGGGCCGATTACGATTGCAACAGCCGCCGAGGCCGAGCCAGCCCACGCGCCGGAACCCCACCTCCCCAGGCTGGTATTGCCTTTTAATCGGCGTTCACCGGCACGGCTGCGCATGCTTATTGATGAGATCAACCGCGTCGAACCACCCACGGCGTGATGGTTGGTGATGTTTTACGGCCCGTACGGCGATACGTAGACATGCCCGAAGTCTGACGTGTTGACCGAAGCCGCATGGCCATCGGCAAACGCCACGTTGATGCTGTAGCCATGGCGATCGGGAATAGCAATTGTGTTCAGAGCGCCGTCATTCTGATTGGTCGGCGTGGTCGGTCCGCTGGGCAGGGCGAGTTTATCGCCGGAAATGGGTATGCGATCGCGCAGCCAGCCGGTGTCGGCAACGCCCTGAAGCGTTGTAGCGTCTACGGTTTGCCCGGCCGGCGGGGTGGCATAGGTATCGTAGAATGTGCTGATGTAATTAATATCGTTGTAATTAAACTCGTTGGAAGCGTCGGAGCCGCCGAAATTCGGCCGAGTACCACAGTCGGCAAACATGAGGGTCTCGGTTGGGTTGGCAATGGCCTTGTAATTGCAGTTAAGCGGCGTGGTGAGGCCAGCGCTGCCCGAACCAAGCTGGGAGCCACCGGCCGCTATCATGATATACTGCGTGTAGCTGAAAGCACCCTGACCATACGCTGAGCCGCTGGATGAGTCGGTATCGGTAAGACATGTGATATCGGCATTGATGCCATAAGACACCGGATAATAGCCGTTAAAAATTGAGCCTGGGTACCCGGCAGGTGTTGGCTGATTCGCAAGATTGCTGACATTGTTAAAGAGCTGATAGCCCGGGTACTGATCGAGAATGCTCGGATCGCTGGGGCATAAAAACACCTTGGCACCCGCTCCGTTGACACCAAAATCCATAAAGTTCTGTTGCGCGGTGCCACCAAGGTACGGCACCAGTGCGCTGGCCCAGTCCAAAAACACCGGCTGCGTGAGTGGTGCGGTTGGGGAGCTATAGCGATAGGCAAACATGGTCATATTAGGGTCTGGGCCTTTGCCGCCAAACCAACTATGCACAAAACCCCAGTCGGAAATGGTTTGTACAAAACCATCGTGCGTTTGCGCAAACTCGGCCTCGGCCAGGCCAAGTTGCCGCACGTTTGACAGGCATAACGTATTGTCGGCGCTCTGCTTGGCCAACGATAACGCCGGCAGCAGAATAGCAATAAGAATAGCAATAATGCTGATTACCACCAGCAGTTCAATGAGCGTAAAAGCGCGCAGACGACGATGAGTGGTCATGGATTGTCTCCTGACTGGTTACATCCCAGCGGCAAGTCATCCTGAATCGTGCCGCAACACATCGCGCTTCTGG
Organism: Phycisphaerales bacterium; assembly: GCA_013044165.1. Lineage (GTDB taxonomy): Bacteria > Planctomycetota > Phycisphaerae > WQYP01 > WQYP01 > JABEVB01. Next base: position 15,921 of record JABEVB010000083.1, on the reverse strand, counting down.
TCTGCCAGGGCCAAGCCTGCTCGTTTTGGCACGCTCATGCGGAGCGCCGACGACGACCCAAAGCAAGGCCCAGCAGCCCTACCGCCAACCACGCCAACGAGGCCGGTTCAGGCACGGGGGCGCTTTGCGCCAGCAGGGAATTGGCCGCTAAAAAGGGTTGCATCGAACGCGGCTGGCCGTTGCTGTTGAAGTATTGACTGTAAAGCTGATTGTAGGCGGCCAGGGTGGCGCTGTCCGCTCCAACCTGGTGGAGCTTGGCGCCAAAGCCGATTAAATCTTCCGGCGTAATCACGCCGGTACCTAAAAAGTCAGCGGCGGGGTTGAACTGGGTATTGTTGCTGGCCAACAGCGAGGCGAAGGCATTGACATCCGCAATGTTGAACTGGCCATCAAAGTTCAGATCGCCAAGACCGGCACCAAAAATAGTGGAGGTGTACACGCCGGCGAAGCGCTGAATGTTATAGGTACCGTCCGGCTTGTAGGTAACAACCGTCATCACGTGGTTGCCATTGGTGAGACTGTTAAAGTTCTGCGACCACAAGTTTACGTCAAGCTGGTTAGCCTGATTGCCGGAGTTAACCATGCCAAGAATCTGGCCGGTGGTATCGGCTGCGGGCAAGTCGAGAAATACATGCACGTTGTTGGCCAAGCCATCCACCGAACGTACCACAAGGGTGCGATTTTCGTTGGTGCCGGGGGTAATGGGGTTGAAGCTGGCAATAGCCGACACCGGCGGAGCGGTATCCACATAGATGGTTTGTGTCCAGTCGGTGTAGACGGGGTTATCGCCCGCGGGCCGGGCGCGGAAAGCGATAACGGTAAGGTAGTGATAACCCTGCGAAAGATCGCTGGTGTTGACGGTTTCGGTGTAGAGGCCGGTTCCGGGGGCGGAGCCATCCTGTGGGGCGAGCGGACTGCCCGTCTGGAACGGAATAAAGCCATAAGCAACCGTATTGGGCGTGGTGCTTACAAACTGTTGGCCGTTGATTTGCATGCCGCCGTCAATTTTCAGCATGGCGCTGTCGCCGCCGGCGTTGTAGTCAAACAGATTCTGCTGTCCGAGCAAATAAACTTTTTGGGTCTGCAATTGAATCTGGAATTGCGGAGCCTTGACGACGGCAACCGTGCTGATGAGGTTGGCGCCATTATCGTAGGTGATGTTGGGGTCGCTGCTGGTTGGAGCGTTATTGCCCATGGTGCTGGCGACATTGGTAAGCGTAAGCGTGCCTTCCGGGGTTGGTGGAGCGTAAATAAGGTAGCCACCGCCGGTGGAGTTGTTGTAGCCATTGTTGGGAAACGTCACATTGACTACGCCATTGGAGTAAACCTGCAGCACCTGCGGCAGGCCCTGAGCCGCGGCTTGGCCGGTCACATCAATCAGGTACGGCGTGTAGTAGGAGTTGAAGTTGGTTTGAATGCTGGCGGTGCCCGAAAAACCGCCGGTCTGGTTATTAAGCAGCACCAGCGCGGAGTTGTCACGCTCATAGGCGAGGTTGTTTTGCGTGATGTAACGCTGAATGTATCCGCCGCTGGAGTAGCGATTGCGGATATCAACAAGGCCGCTGATTTCGTTGTTGTGCGTGAGGGTAACGGTTTGTGCGACCGGGTTGTAAGTCGCGGGGACATTATTGGCCATGGTGCTGCCATAAACCCCGCCGAGCGCATCTTCGCGTCCCTGGTTGGGGAAGTTGCCATACTGGGCGGTTTCGCCGTTGTAATACACCAGCGCCTGGCCGGGCAGCATAAGCTCGTAGGCGGCGGCGACATTGGAGAGATAGGGCGAGCCGTTGTCGGCGCTTTGCACAAACTTTACGCCAACGTTGCCGGTGTGGCCGGGGTCGAGCGTGTTGCCCACCACGTTGTACCAGCTATTGGTAAAGCCATTGCCGGTGAGGTTACTCTGCAGGGCAAAGAACAGCGGAAAGTCGAGCGCGTCGAGGTTGGGTTGCACCGTGCCGACATTGCCGGCAAAGGAGCCGTCAGGGTTCATGGCGCTTTTTTCTACGGCGGGCAACACGTTGGCGGGGTTGCCATTGTAATATTCCTGGTAGGCATACACCGGCTTTTGCACACCGTTGAGGTAGTAATTTTTTGAGGCGCGGTAAACGGCCTGATTGTAATACGGAAACATCACCTGCCATTCCATATTTTTGGTGGCATCAAGCCGGAAGCCGTCCACACCCAGCGTTTGCAGATACCACTGCACATTGCGCATCAGGTAGCCGGTGACGTTTTCATAGGTGGCCGAACCCGCGGCTGGGTTGCTGGTGTTGAAAGAATTGACCTGAATATTGCTTACGCCGGTTTGCGGGTTGTAAACAAAAATGGGGTTGTAATTCTGCTGTGGATAAAACTGTTCGTTCGCCGGCATGGGGATGTTGGCAATGCGGCCAAAAGCGGTCTCGGTGCCGGCCGGCAGGTTGCCGGGCTGGCCTGCGATGATCGGAGTGCGAATATAGTTATAGTCGGTCGCAAAGTTAATGTTGATGAGGCCCGCGAGCCGAGCTTCTTCAACGTTGCTGGCATAGGCTCCGTTGAAGTCGCCATCCACATTGCCGGGCACGGAGTTTACAAACCCGGGGTAGCCACCGGCCTGGCCAAACGAGGTATTGTTGGTGGTGTCATACGAGCCCGAGTTGGTAAAGCCGTTATGACCCAGCGAATAGTCCGTGTAAATGTTCCCGCCCATCTGGTGCGTCTGGGCGATTAACTGTTCGTAGCCGGCCAGCGTGCCGTAGTTGGTGGGATCGCCGGGGCTGCCAAGGTCATAGCGGTTGTAGATGTCATAGCCTACCGAAGTATTGCCCGAGTCCGCACGGCTGGGCGTTGGGGTTTGGATGGAGCCATAGCCCGCAGCATAGACGTCGGGCATGCGATTGGTCATCGTTTGCCAGGTTGCTCCAAAATACTGGAGAATCGTTGGCGGCGAATACGGTGTGCCAAACGCCTGTGCCCGGGCATTGCGGACAGCCAAAAGACCGCCGCCCGCCACAGCCGCGCACGCTACCAACTTGCATGATCGGCTAAAGACCCGCATCAGCCGGGCGTTACGCTTGTTCATATTCATCGTTTTCATGGGTGATCCTCAACTTTTCGCATAAACCTTTACAACAAACTTGCCCTGATCGCCCGCCCGTGTGGCCACACCGTGCCGCTGCTTACCGTTTGAGCGGTAGCGCCACCGTGCGCCGCCGCATCAGAACCAGGCCTCCCATTGCCGCAGTACCCAGCAGCAACAGCGTGCTCGGCTCGGGCACCTGCTGGACACCAATGCTGTTGAAGTAGGCATACTGCGTGGCATTGGATTCCAGATTGTCGTTAAACAGCATGAGCTGATTGATCGGAAAGTTACCCGCTGAAGCAAAATACATTGTCGTGCTGTAAGCGGCCGCCGGATCGCCCAAGGGCGTCATGGTAACCAGCGCGCTTGTTGCGCTTTGCAACGTAAATGCAACATTGACGCCGCTGGCTGCGGCCGAATTAAGTGTGGTGTCGGCCGAGATGCCGGTATCAACGGAATTTTCCATGTTGCCGTTGCCGTCGAATGTTGTCATGAGGTAATCGGACTCGTATGACGTGCTCGTAGCGCCAAAAACCGAAAACTGAAACAGCGGCTCCGCAATGCCGGTGGTGCTGTTGTAGCTTTGAAGTTGGAAGCCTTCAGCTCCTTGCGGCAAAATATAGCCGTTGGTGAAGCTGACATTAAAGGTAGAGCCGACGGCCAAAGGAGCAGTGAGCGGACGATACGCCACCGGGTCTGCCGCCGTGCCGCTGGTGGCATAGTCAGCAACAATGGTCCATGAATTTCCGTTGGTATTAATATTAGGATTGGCCGTGGTGCCGTAGGCATTGGCCGACGAGGTTGCCTGGTAAACAACGGTCGGCGAATATTCAATACCAGTGCTGTAGCCCAGCGGCACGAGATCCCAAGGGGCGAAGCCCGATCCACCGTTGGAGCCGGTGGCCCAGGAACCACCGCTATACGGGGCGTTAGCGGCGGAATCGGATGGACCCACGGCGCCCCGAGCGCCGTGGGCCATCACCCATCCGATCAATCCGGCAGCGGCGAGCCACGCAACGAAGCCGCCGCACCGGGCCTGATCAGCAAAACTAAAAGCACGAGAACTCATAATCATCTCCATTCTTTCGCACACACCAGGGAATATTGGTCAAACAACACAACCAGCGGCTTTGCGGCTGCCAAGCTGGATTGCCTGGCAGCCGCCCCATAAGCCGCAATTAAACGCGCTGGCGACGCCGCGCCAGGCCGAGCAGGCCCAAGGCGCCGGCACCGAACATGGCCAGTGAAGCTGGTTCAGGCACGTTTGATACAGCCAAGCTGTTGAAGTAGCCGTTGCCACTGGTGTTGACATCGAAAAGGTCAACTTGGCTGATGGTACCGCCCGAGAGCGTACCGTTTGTAATGAGGTTGACTGTGCTGAAGTTGTTATTACTTCCTGCCGGGGAGACCGTCAGGTCGTACGAATTGGCCGTCACCAGCGTGAATGTGACAATGATGCCGTTGTTGATGTCGGTAAAGTTGATGCCTGGCGATGGCGCCTGGTACTCGGCTCCGCCGTGGCTGCCATCGGCGATGCTGACATTGTTGTAACCTTGGGTACCATCGTAGGCAAAGGTGAATTGATTGATAGGATTGCTGGTCTGCAGCGAAAAACCAAAGTCGCCGCTGTTACCGACGCCGTCCGTCTGCATGGCAACACTCAAAGAGTCGCCAGCGGTGAGAGCGCTATTGAAGGCCCTGGTAAGATCCACTCGGGGGGTGCCGCCGTTGCTGGGCGTGTTGGCGTATACCCCCCAGCTTTGGCTGTTGGTCGCGATGTTGGCACCCTGTGTGCCGCTGGCCAAAAATGTACCTGCGGCACCGCCGCCCGTGCTAACACTCCACGGGCCAAAGCCCGTGCCGCTGTTTAGGCCAGTGGTGATAGCGCCGGTATAGCCAGCGGCATTGTCGGAGGCAATCACGGCTGCCGAGGTTACGCCGGCCATTGCCAAGAGCGAAGACGCCGCGGCGACGAGCATCAAAGCCTTTACCGATGTTAATTGCGATCCCATAAACTGTTCTCCTTTTCTTATGGGCACCTGAACTTTTTACCCGCACACTACTTCGCGTGCAGGTTAACGCACGAGCATTAGTTTAACCGTTTCAACAACTTTGTCAAGGGGGTTGTTGAATTTTTTTTCGGGGTCGCTTACGGCCCCGTCAGGCCAACTCCAAAGCATGAAACTTCGAACTGTAGAGCGTCCAAAAAATCGCACCGCAAACTTCACCGGCAACTTTACTGGACACTTGGCCCGCAAGAGCCATTTTCTGTACCGCACCCTAACTACTGGCACTAGTCTAACCATATTTAAAGCAAAGTCAAGTATTTCTGTAATTTTTTTTAGCCCAACTTACAAGACCTATAATATCATGCTCCTTGTATCAAAAAAAATTTCCGTATTTTTTCCACTGGGCATTGATGAGGCGATGCGGCCTGATCGCTCCACTTGCCTGGCGGTTAGATGGATCGCATCTTGGGCGCGTACCGAGGCTCATACCGGTGTTTAACAACATATTTTTTAAGCCAATATAGTTGACACATTTCAACGATTTGTTAAACTGTTTAACTATGTTAACTAAGATTAAGCAATGGCCCGCCGGCCATTCGGGCGATAAGAACACTACTGCAAGATTGAGGCACCATATGAACAGACCCGATAAATTCAAACTGGACGATTCGGCCACCAATCCCGCAGATACCGATCGTGCCCAAGTACAAAAAACACAGATTACCTTCGACGCACCTGCTGAACGTGAAAAGCAACCTGATCGTATAAGCATCCGTGAGGTGGCGCGCGAAGCCGGCGTTTCTGTGGCGACCGTCTCAATGGTTATGAATAACAACCCCCGCATAAGCAGGGCCACGCATCTACGGGTGCGAAAAATGATTGAGCGGCTCGGCTATCAGCCTAATCGTATGGCACAATCGCTGTCGGGCCGCTACACGCAGTCGCTTGCTGTTATGTTGCCGCCGCTGCGCCACGCGTTCGCCGACGCTTATTTTGGCGAAATCTTGAGCGGCATTGCCGACCGTGCCGGCAAGCTTGGCCACAAACTGCTCCTCGAGCAGGCCAAGCCACAATTCATCCGCGAAGGCAAGCATCTGGAACTATTCGAACGCCGCTTTGTGGACGGGGTATTGTGCCTGGGTTTTAACGAAAAGCACCACTTTCTCCAGGATTTTTGCGCCAAGGAATTTCCGGCCGTCATTGTGGACAATCGGCTCAGCCACACACCCTGTGATTTTGTGGTTTGCGACTATCGCCTTGGAGCACAGCAGGCCATGAACTGCCTGCTGCAGCTCGGCCATCGCAACATCGGCCTGATTTACGCAGCGCCCGAAAGCTGTACCGCCCGCGAGGTGGCCGACGTTTATCTTACGCGGCTGCAGGAAGCCGACAGCCCCACCGACGCAACCCGTCGCCATGATGGTTGTTTTACCGATGAGGGCGGGGCTGCGGCCGCCGAGCAAATTTTAGCGGCACACCCTGACACGACCGCCCTGTTCTGCGGCAACGATAAAATGGCGTTGGGCGCTTTGCGTTACCTTACCAGCGCCGGCAAGCGCGTGCCGCAGGATGTTTCGGTTATTGGCTGCGACGACATTCAACACCTGGCGTATGTAAGCCCCAGCCTTACCACCATTCACCTGCCACTTTATGAATTGGGCGTGCTGGCCTGCGACAAGCTTATTGAAAGAATTCGAGGCAAGAGCGAGCACATCGCCGAAACGCTTCCCACCCACCTGGTGCTGCGCGAATCCACCGGCATCGTGCCAACACGCTCCGCCGAAAGCCCGTGATGCCGACAACCCCTATACCGCAGTGGCACACCCACACGCGCGCGGTCGCTGCATGCTGGCTGCGTTGATGACTTTACAACGCCTCGCACCGGTCCCCTGCGCGAGCCTCGCTTACTGTTACCTTAAGTTAACTCGCTCAAGCGCCCACGCCCTTAACTAACCACGAAAAACTGCCAATGCATCGTGAATAGCGCTGGGCAAACCGTAAATGTCCAGGCCCGTGATGATGATGCAGCACGCCCAGCCCGCTATCATTAAAAACCACCCGTTGCGATGCACCCCCATCACCTTGCGCGAACTCGTGAAGATCATCAGCGGCACCATCGCCAGCGGCAATTGAATGGCCAGCAGCACCTGACTTAAGTTAAGCAGATTGTTGACGTTGGGTTTATCGGAAAATGCCACCAACAGTATCGCCGGCACAATAGCCAGCACGCGGGTAAACAGCCGCCGCACCCAGGGCCGAATCCGCCAGTTCATAAAGCCTTCCATCACCACCTGCCCCGCAAGCGTACCCGTAATGGTGCTGCTTTGACCGCTGGCCAGCAGCGCCACGGCGAATAAAAGGCTCGCAACACCCGCACCCAGCAGCGGCGTAAGCGTTAAAAATGCCACACGAATCCAGTCGCTGTCGCCCGAGAATATGATATGCCGCCCATCGGGCAAGGTCGTGCCGGCTTTGCCAAAGAACACCAGCCCGGCCAACACCAGTATGGCCGCGTTAACCACAAAGGCGGCCGTGAGCGCCAGTAAGCTGTCCAAGGTGTTGTATCTGATCGCGCGGCGTATGCTGGCATCGTCGGCCTGCAGCCGACGCGACTGCACCAGGGCGGAATGCAGATACAAATTGTGCGGCATGACCGTCGCGCCAACAATGCCCATGGCGATAAAGAGCATATCGCGGTGGGCAAAGAAGGTTTTAAGGTTAGGCGCAAAGGTGGCGCGGGCCACCGCGGCCATGTCCGGGTGAGTAGCCGGCAGTACAAATATTTCAATGACGTAGCAGACGCCTATCGTGAGCACCAGCACGGTGATAATCGCCTCAATCATCCGCACGCCAATACCCTGGAGTGTCAGGAGCAGAACCACGTCAAACGCTGTAATAATCAAAGCCCAAAACAGCGGTATGCCAAACAACAAGTTGATTGCCAGCGCGCTGCCCAGCGCCTCGGCGAGGTCGCAGGCGGCAATGGCGATTTCGGCGCTGATCCAGTTGGGCAGGCGGGTCCACTTCCAAAATCTGTCGTGGGAGAGCTGCGCCAAATCGCGACCGGTCGCCACACCGAGCTTGGCGGCGCAAATCTGCAGGATAACGGCCATCGCGCTCGAAAGCGCCACCACCCACAGGAGGTGATATTGATATTGCGCCCCACCGGCTAGATCGGTGCTCCAATTGCCGGGGTCCATATAGCCAACGCTTATGAGAATGGCCGGGCCTACGAAGGCCCACCATGTACGCACAAAGCCGCGGCTGATCGGCGGAATCGCAACCGTGCCGTGGAGTTGCCCCAGCGAATTGCCCGGCGCCGCCTTTAAAACTTTGACATCTGCCCAATCCTCGCCGGGGGCACCAACGATTGGCCCTGCGGGCGCACCTTCATTATTGGTTTTTAGCGACGGCTGCGCCATAGAGTCCTTCGAATAACGTACAGCACGCACAGCCGGGGCGTGCCACCGGATTTTCGGCAGTGCTCGCTGCCGAGGCTGTGCCAACACTTCGCCCCATATAGCCGAGGGAATGCCTGGCAGTCGTAATTAAGCATAGCGTTATCAGGGCGTTTAAGCCAACAGGTGAGCAAGGTCGGCGTTGAACGCGCCGCGGCCCTGCAGCCAGGTGCAAACAACCACCAAGCGCTGCGGCCCATCGCGCAATGTTGCATGCGGTGATACGGCCTATACGGCTTGCAGCACTGCGGCATCAAACCCAGCGAGCGGCAGGGCGCCCTTGACCCTGCGGTTTGTTAAAACATTGCGGTACTGCGCTGTGGCAAGCGGAACTTCGACTGCGACTTCATTAAAATTCATCACAAAAATGAACTCGCCGCTCTCTGCACTGCGCCGCTGGGCTGTTACGCCAGGAGGTAACTCGCCGGGAATCGCCCTGGGCAGAGCCAAGTCCTTGATCAGGTGGCTGTAAAGCGCAAGCGTAAAGGCGTCATCATTGCGAGAAGCCACATAATAGGCGGTTCCTTTGCCTGTGCGGCGGCGCGTTACGGCAGGCTTGCCGGCGTAAAAATCTGCACCATACAAAGCCAGCGCTTCGGCTCCCTGCAACTCCACCACATCACAATATTGCCTGGCCTGCGACACCGCGGGCAGGGCGAGCGGGTTGCCCACCACCGGCACCACCGATTGCTTTTGATGATCGCCAAGTATGTCCTGTTCTTGAACCCAAATGCCCAGCAAATCTTTTAACGGACCGGGCCACCCACCCAAAAAGCATAGATCGTTTTCGTCGGCAATGCCGCTCATGTATGTCACCACCAGCGTGCCGCCCGCGGCTACAAAGGCTTGCATCCGCTCGGCCACGCCCGGGCGCAGCATGTACAGCATGGGGGCAACCATAAGCTTATAGCCCGAAAAGTCACGGGTTGATTCGATCACATCCACGGCAATACCAGAGAGCCAAAAAGGCTCATAATGCGCAAGGCACGTTGCGGCATAATCTTTATCCATATTTCTTGGCCCGGCGGCCTGTGCTATGGCCCAGGCATTGGGCCAATCGTACAGGAGCGCCACTTGGGAAGATGTGCCCCCCCCCAGAACCACGCCAAGCTCGCCAAGCTCAGCGCCGAGTGCAGCCGCTTCCTTAAACACACGTGTGTGCTCATGGCCTACGTGGTCCACAACGGCGCCATGGAACTTTTCGTAGGACCCACGGCTCTTACGAAATTGAAAGTAAAGCACGGAATCCGACCCGTGGGCTATTGCCTGCAGGCCGGAGAGTCGCAACACACCTGGCCGTTTGGGGCGGCTGATGGGAGCCCAGTTGGTATTGCTGGGGGTGCTTTCCATAAGCAGCCATGCGCGATCAGGCTTCATGCACCGATAGATATCATGCGTGAAAGCTGTTTGGCAGGCCGTGCGCCACTCGCAGGCGCCATCATGCCAGTGAGGGTAAGAGTCCCAGCTTACCACATCGAGTGTTTGGGCCATTTGCGGGTAATCATACGCGTCGTAAAGGCCCATAAAATTGGTGGTTACCGGCAGGTGCGGCGTAAACTTTTTAAGAGGAGCTTTCTCAACTTCTATAAACGACATGACCTGTTCGGTCATAAAGCGTTTCCAAGCAAGCTCCAGGCCATGAATGCTCTTATCTATGACGGTTACTTCGTCAAAACTGCCGAACGCATGGCTCCAAAACTTCGACCAGAAGGCCTGATTCATGTTTTCAACGCTTTGATAGCGAGCCTCGAGCCATTGTCGAAACGCAGCCATGCACAACGGGCAGTAACAGTACCCTCCAAACTCATTTGAAATATGCCAGAGAATTAAGGCTGGATGCCGGGCGTAGCGTTCGGCAAGTTTCGCGTTGATCAGCGCCACGCGGCTGCGATACACCGGCGATGTCATGCAATGGTTGTGCCGGCCCTGCTGCGGCTCGCGCGTGCCATCGGCCGTGCAGCGGCGTACTTCGGGGTATTTCAGGGCGAGCCAGTTGGGTTTGGCCCCGCTGGGCGTGGCGAGAATCACTTTCTGCCCGTTTTTTTCCAGGCCGTCGAGCACGCGGTCAAGCCAGTCGAACGTGAAGTGATCTTGCTGTGGTTCAAGGCTGGCCCAGGCGAAAACGCCGACTGTGACGACATTGATATGCGCCAGTTTCATGAGTCGCAAATCTTCCTGCAGAATATCAGGTGCGTGCAGCCATTGCTCGGGGTTGTAATCTCCACCGTAGAGGAGGCGCTTTGCGCCCGGAGTAGCGGGTTGTACCTTCACAGTAGCTCCAATGTTGATAGCGCCCGGCGTCTGTATGCCGGTGCAGCAACCGGTGGTAAGGGCGCAGTCAGGCGATTTCGGTAATGATCAGGGCGCCCCGAGTTGTTGCGGCGCGGCCGGCACGCCTGACGCCGCTCCAGCCGGCGCCATTATTGCAGCGCCGGCTTTGTTTACTTTGCCCGGCGGGCCAAAGTTCATCTCCGCCGGCGCCATCAGGCCACCGCTAAGCACAATGGTAATGGCCTGCTCTTTGGTCCAATCGGTATTACGGACATCTTCCTCAGGCACAAATTGAAAAAAACCGCTCGTGGGGTTGGGCGTCATGGGTATAAACACCGTTAAATACCGCTTGCCGCAGCAACTGTCGGTGACGGTGTTGGTTACAAAAGCGATCGTCCAGATGCCAACCCTTGGAAACTCCACCAGCACCACGCGCTCGTACCCCTTGGAGCCTTCCTTGCGAAAGGAGCCTATGACTTGCTTGGTGGTGCTGTAGATGCCTTTAAGCAGCGGCAGGTTTTCGACAAAGTGGTCGAAGGCGTTGAGGAGTTGCCGCCCGATGACAAACGACCCCAGCGCGCCAATTAAATACACAATGCCCAAAAAAACCAGCAGCGATACCAACGCTGCAAGCACCGCAATGGCCGTGGCGTTATGAATATGCGTCCAGTGCTGCACCTGAACGTTGCCCAGCCAATCCTGCACCGTCGGATAGAAAAAGCCCGTCGCCGCCAGGAACAGCAGCCGCAGAATATAAATGGTTACAAACAGCGGAATCAGCGCCAGCAGGCCGCCAATAAATACCGATTTAAGATGTTGCGACAGCCAGCCGCCGCCACGTTTGCGACGATCCGAGCCATCAGCCGCGGACGCGGCAGGTTTGACGGCCAAGGGAGCTTGCGAGGGATTGTTATTGTTGGGTAGCTGCGTCATATATAAAACATCTGCCCACTGCGGCTCTTCTGGCCAACCTTTTCGGCCAGTTGTGCCAGCGTGATGGTTTGCAGTACGCCTCCTATGGCATTGGACAATTCTTCCTGCAGAATATGCACGGCCAGCTCGCCGGGGCGCAGCTCGTCGGGCGGACCATCCGCCTCCTGCAAAAGCTTTTTACCCTCCAGGCGACTGATAATATCTCCCACGAGAATGTCTGTCGCGGGCCGCGCCAGCCGATACCCGCCGGTGGCGCCGATGCGCGAGGTCAAAAACCTGCCGCGCGTAAGCGCCGACAAAATAGACTCCAGAAATTTTGTCGGCAATCCCTCACGGGATGCAAGCTCGCGCGTCTGCAGGTAGCCGCGGGCATAAGACTCGGCCAGGCAAACCATTGCGCGTATGCCATATTGGGTTCGCTTGGATAACTGCATGCCCGCTCCAAAAACCAGCCAGAGCGTCATGTTACCCGTGAGGCAAATATCGGGCAAATCCGCTGGTGCAACAAAATAGCCGGGGTCGCCCGACGCCCAATGAATCGGGCGTCGGTGCACAGCAGGCTGCATCGCAATGTCTTGCTATGGGGTGCAGGCGGGATACCTCCTGCAATCCGGTGGCTGCATGTGTGGCCGAGGTATCATCGCGGGCTGCAATCGAAGGGCAGCCTGCGCCCCCACCCAACCGATTGGATCGCTGCGCAGGCGCGTTGCGGCGCGTCAATTGGTATACTGATTTGTTGCATGACGCAAAGCCATTTGCACAATCCTAACAGCACGCGCCGACCGCCAGCTTCCTTTTTTGCTCTAGGCTATGAAGAGCTTCCGGAACAGGTGCTATGTGCCGGAAAAACCTATCACCGCGTCAAAACCTTTAAACATGACTTTTTTGCCGCCACCGGCTTGTATCAGCATATTCCCACCGGCCAATCGCCCCAAGAACTACCGGCGCCAAACCTCAACACAGGCGAGGGCTTGGCGGTGCTGAAACTGCAGCGAACATTTCCGCTTTTCGGCCTGCCGATGCAATGGCTTGGCGCGATTGTGGCGCGGCACGAGATCGCAATTTTTCAAAAGCTTCAGGGCGTTGACGGCATTCCGGAGTTTATTGGATGCACAGGCTCCACCGGCTACATGCACGCCTTTGTACCCGGCGCAGATTTGGCGCCGGAGTTTAAGCCCGATGCGGCATTCTTTGCGCGTTTGCGGGAACTTCTGGCGGCAATTCATGAGCGGCATGTGGCCTACGTAGACACCAACAAACGTGAGAACATACTTTTTGGCGCTGACGGCCGCCCCCACTTAATTGACTTTCAGATATCGTTTAACTGCTCCAACAACGAGAACAGCTTTTGGCTCAAGCGCCGCGTGCTTGCCCGCCTGCAAGCCGAAGATTGGTACCACTTTTACAAACATAAAACCCGGCTCTGCCCACAGGCCTGCACACCCGAAGATTTTGCCAACGCCCAGCGCCGAAGCTGGTACATTCGGGTGCATCGTTTTTTTGCCCAGCCAATTATTCGCACGCGCCGCAAGTTTTTGCGGCGCTATGCGCCCCGGCCCGGCATCGAGCCAAACCCGCCCCAGCCGCCGCAGGCTCATGGCTAACCCGCAGGGAGTGCTGCTTTTGTCGCCATCTGTGGTTATTACCGGTATTGGCGTTGTGTCGCCCAATGGCATTGGCTGTGAGGCGTTTACAGACGCGCTGCGGCAGGGCAAAAGCGGCATTGGTCCGATTACCAGTTTTGACGCCGGGGGCTTAAGCGTACGGCACGCGGCCTGCGTGAAAGGACTCGACCCAAGAACCATTATGGAAGACCGCGACCTGCGCCGCGTGCCACGCATGGTACCGTTGGCACTGGCCGCCGCCCGCGAAGCGTTGCGACAGGCGCAGCTTCCGCCGATGCCCGCCTGCGTCCGCGATGCGCGCGGTATGGCCGTCATACTGGGTACGGGCGGCGGCGGACTGGAGTTTTTGGAGGCGCAGTACCGAACATTTTTTACCGGCAGCGGAAAACTCTCTCCGTTTGCGGTTACGGCCGGAACCCATGGCAATTTATCCAGTGAGCTTTCGATTGCGCTAGCCCTGCGCGGACCCTCGCATGTGATTACCACCGGCTGCGCCAGCAGCACCGATGCCCTGGGCTATGCCATGATGCACCTTCGCAATGCAACGGCAGAGGTAGCGGTTGTCGGTGGAGCCGATGCACCCATTACCGAAGGCATTTTGCGCGGGTTTGAATTGATGCGCATTGTCGCCCCCACCACCGAGCCGATGCAGCGCACCAGCCGGCCTTTCTGTAAAGATCGCGCGGGTTTTGTATTGGGCGAAGGGGCGTGGATGTTTGTTTTGGAAACGGCCGCCCACGCCGCAGCGCGCGGCGTTAAGCCGCTTGCCGAACTGTGTGGCTGGGGGTCCACCTGCGATGCGTTTCATCGCGTGCAACCGGCGCCCGACGCCGCCGAAAGCGCTCGGGCGATAGCGCTGGCGCTGCAGCAGGCCGGCGCCCGGCCTGAAGATGTACAATATGTGAACTTACATGGCACATCCACGCAACTTAATGATTCGCTCGAAACGCTGGCCATGAAGCAGGCGCTGGGCAAGCACGCCTACAAGATTCCGATGAGTTCGACAAAATCAATGATTGGCCATCCGCAGGGAGCCTGCGGCGCAGCAGGCCTGGCCGCCACTATTTTATCGCTTCGCAGCGGCTTTGTTCATCCCACGATTAACCTGGACAATCCCGACCCGCAATGCGACCTCGACTATACAGCCAATACAGCCCGCCCAACGCAGGCTAAACTTGCGCTGTGCAACTGCATTGCCTTTGGCTCAAAAAATTCCGCTCTGGTGGTACGGGTATTGTGAGAATATTTAAGCGATTGCCCGCACAGGCTCGCGCGGGCAAAGCCCGCCATGCCGCATTCACTTGTGCGGCCCGCTGACGACTCCTCAAACCAACGGCAGCTCAGAGCGTAAAGATTGGCTCGGCTGGAGAAGATGACGGCCGGGCCGGTGGCTCAAATGCCTCGGCGAAATCAAAGGCATCGCGAAAATCTTCGATGGAATCGCTTTCGGTTTTACTTAGAAGGCCGCGCTCCACCAACGCAAAGACCATGCGGCCAAAGTCCATCGTGCTTTCGATGCCCCAGTTACGCAGCACCGCCGGCGCCAGAATGCCAAAGCGCTCAATGGCCAGGTCGCGCAAGCCCTGAGAAAGCTGTTTGCCCGAAACATGCCGCTCTTTTTCAGGTAGATGCTCGGCGTTGGCATGCAGTTTTTGCACGGTGTAGCCCAGGCCATCGCTTAAAAAGGCGTACGCCTCCACGGGGTACCGCCCCACCTCGGCGGCAACATCATCCAGTGTCAATTTTTTTGTGGGTTTAGCCATATCGCACCCATCGTCCCAAAACCAACCCGCCCCAACCAAAACTTAACACTATTTTAACGAGAGTACCAGCGCAACGCACGCGGCCCCCATCGGCAACTCCGGCAATGGCCGGCATGGCCTGTAAATGGCTGGAAATTCAGCGTGGAGAAACCCATCAAGCACCGGCCGCAACGGCAGAGGCCGGGGACAAGCTCGGCGGAGGTATAACCTTACCGCGGGGCCTATGCTTATTGAACCTTGCCGTCGCCGGCAACGGTTTGCAGCGTGGTTAACTGCACGAGTCGAGCCTCTTCGGCGTCGGCGACGTTGTCGCTGTGGCAGACGGCCTTGCTTCCTTTATGAGCCAGCGCATGAATCTGTTCCTGCGTCAGCACGCCGCGCTGCTTGAGCAGTTCGGCTCCCTGGGCATCCACACCGGCTGATTGGGTTGCACGCCGCTGCGGCTGAAACTCGGGGTCTTTACCGCTGGCAAACTCCTGCAACTCCTTGCTGATGCGCATCGAGCACCAGTCGTGGCCGCACATGGCGCAAAAATCGGTATCAACCTCAAGGTCTTCGTCGTGCAAGGCCCGTGCGGTTTGGCCGTCGAAGGCGAGTTCAAACATCTTAGGCCAGTTGAGCGCGGCCCGCGCCCGCGACATATCGTCGTCCCATTGCCTTGCGCCGTTGATGCCGCGGGCAATATCGCCGGCATGGGCCGCAATTTTGTAGGCAATGCAGCCGGCCTTTACGTCCTGCGCCTTGGGAAGCCCCACGTGCTCCTTGGGCGTAACATAACACAGCATGGCCGCGCCGGCGCGG
>JABEVB010000009.1 GCA_013044165.1 Phycisphaerales bacterium | reverse complement strand
CCCTGCACACCGCTGTTTTATCTCTCAAAGGGTGACACTTCTATTTCGGTTACCAGGGTGACATTTCTATTTCTTTACAACAGCACGCACTCTTGCCAAACATTTTGTGATATTGCCCACAAGTTTTGCAAGGTTATGTGTGGGCTTCGAGCGGCTGTTGTAAAATGTTGCAGGGCGCTTGGGCCAAGTTCGAATTATAGCATTGGAAGATGCGCTGGCGATAGGTAAGAGTTTGGCGGAATGCATAGTGCGGCCTCTACGAGGCTTGGTTAATCCATGGAGTGATAAATTTGGCAACGAGTTCGCGGCTGGAGGTGGTGCCATGATTTCCCCAGTAATCGCAATCGTTGATCATGTCAGGGGTCCAGGCTATCTGCTCGAGCTTTGCGAAAAGGTCGGAATCCGCGGAGTTGCAGTGTGCGGGCGTAAAGCCAGCCCAACCACAAGATTCGGTAAACTTGCGGTCACTGGTGCCAAATATTTGGGTACCCAGTCCGAGTACAAACCAATCTTTTGGTGAGTAGCTGTTAAGGATGCCTTTACGCGTGCGTTTGAGAATGGGTCGCAGGTCGTAATCGCGCGAGATGGCTCCACCAAGCAGGGCCAGGCCATCAATGTGCACGCCTGATGGCAACTGTTCAATAGCAAACACGGCTGGCCCTGCTCCTCCACTGTGGGCCACGAGGTGAATGGGGCTGCCAGGATAGTCGCTCCGGTGGCGGCAAATCATGTCGGCGAGTTGGGCGGCTTTGCTGCGATTTCGGCGCTCGTGCATGAGGTTGGGAAAATAACCCTCGGGGAATGGTATGCCCCAATAGAAGATTTTGACCGCACCATTAATGCGTCCGTCGCGCAGACCGTCATAAATCCATTCTACAAACGGGCCTGATGCCTCAATGCCCGGCAAGATGATCGTAAGGCCGCGATCCAACTCGGCTGCGGTTGTTTGTGGTTGCCAGAAGATATTTTGCCGCAACAGTCGTTGGCTCATCATGCCTAAAAATCGCAGATGAGCATCGAGCATAACGCCGGCATGCTTAAGCCAGATGGCCGCAGGCGTTGAGCGACGCGACCGCGGTTGACAACCCGCGGCAACTGGAAGGTGTGTGGCCAATTCCAAGTTTCTGGACATATCGCGATTCCCAATAATGGCAGCATACAAGAACCGCCTTCATACATTCTTCACATAATACTTACGAAGCATTTACAACGCGAGATCAATTGTTAAGACGCAACCGATCTTTCGGGTGTTCCTATAAGCTATTGTGGGCTAGGATGCGCTACTGCCGTGTATAGGTAAGAAAGTCCATTTCCGGGGCGGAAGATTTTTCTGTAAGTTGCCATTGCTCCTGTCGCCATTGCGGAAACCATGCATCGGCATTGGGCGGTTCGGGTTGGTGTACTAGAGTAAGGTAGAGTTTATGCGCCTGCGGCAGGGCCGCGGTATAAACCTCGCCACCGCCAATAATGAAGGCTTCCGTTTCGCCTTGCCTTTCTGCGGCGGCCAAAGCCGCAGGCAGGTCGGTGAACCAATGTGTATCCGCAGGAAGGGGATTGGGTGTGCTGCGCGAGAGTACGAAATTGTGCCGATTGGGCAGCGCCCGGCCGATGGAGTTAAAAGTTTTGCGGCCCATAATAACGGTGTGGCCACGGGTAATAAGTTTAAAGCGTTTGAGGTCGGCCGGCAGATGCCACGGTAATTTTCCGCCGACACCGATGGCGCGGCCGGGCGTCATGGCGGCGATAAGACTGATCAGCATGTCGCTCCCGGTTGGTAAGAACGGTCTACACCGCCACCTTAAACTTAATGGGTGGATGCGGGTTGTAGCCTTCTACGGTGAAGTCTTCAAACTGCAGTTGGTCAAACGGCTTGTTTTTAATAATGAGCCGTGGCAGTGGGCGCAGCTCGCGCTTAAGCTGCTCGCGCAGGCCTCGTGCGTGGTCGTACTCGGCCATGGAGCTACCCTCATCGGCAACGTAAATGTGTGCATCTACAATGGAGTGAGCAAAGTGGCCTGGCTGCAGGCCGCACTCCTGGGCAATCATCTGAGTGAGCGTGGCATAGCATGCAAGGTTAAATGGTATGCCCAAGGCAATATCGCCGGAGCGCTGCGAAAGGTGGCAGTTTAACCTGCCATCCAGTACCTGAAATACAAAGCTGTAGTGACAGGGAGGCAGGCGGCTGCTTTGCGCGTTACCGGGGTCCCAGGCGGAAACCACCAGCCGGCGGCTGCTGGGGTTGCGCTTAATCTCGCTGATGACGTAGGCAATTTGATCCACCTCACGGACGGTGGCGGTCGGTATGCCGGTTTCAGAAAGGGGGGCGTGGCTGCTTTGCACCGCATGCGGAAAGCGTCGCCAATAACGGCCGTAGGCCGTTTCAAGTTCGCCACGGTCGTCGGCCCAGTCGTCCCATATCTTGGTGTGCTTGCGTAAATTGCGAATATGCTCCTCGCCGGAAAGATACCACAGCAACTCTCGCAACACGGCAGGGTAGTTGACGGTTTTGGTGGTAAGCAGTGGAAATCCCTTGGATAAATCCACGCGATAAAACGCACCAAAATAAGAGAGCGTATCTACGCCGGTGCGGCTCGGCTTGCGCGAGCCATGTTCCAGTACCAGCTTTATCAGATCCAGATATTCCTTCATCGAGCAGTTCCCGCAGTCACCTGATATAGTCCACCTTTTTAGGCGACGGATTTTAACACAATTATGCCGCCGCTGTTACCCTGCGGCATTATAAGCCGTTACAATGCTAATGCCCGCAATAATGCGGGGGCTGACAGGAGACAGGTGTTGTCCGCGGAACTTATGGCTCGGGCCATCCCATCGCTAGAAGATTTTAGACGACTCGCGGGGCAGCATGCTCAGGCGGTTGTGCCGGTTTATGTCACCATTTTGGCGGATCACCTGACTCCCGTAACGGCCTACGAGCGATTGGCACGGTTTTCGCCTTATTCTTTTTTGCTCGAATCAGTTGTGGGAGGCGAACGGATCGCCCGTTACTCGTTTCTGGGAACACGACCGCGAACAATTATTCAGGCGTATGACCGGCAGGTGACGATCAAGGACTTTGCCAGACCGGGACCTGCGTCCTCGGATCGCACTTTTAATAGCCCCGACCCCCTTAAAGAACTTGAAAAACTTCTACCGCCGGTACAGAACATGCCCGTGCCCGGCTTGCCCAAGTTTGCGGGAGGGGCGGTTGGTTTTGCGGGCTACGATACGGTGCGCTACCTCGAAGGTGAAAAGCTGACCTCTCCGCCCAGAGATGACCGCGGCCTGCCCGATCTTCTTTTTGGTCTTTACGACGATCTGGTGATTTTTGACCATGTACAAAAGACTGTGCTGCTTGTGGCCAATGCGCACATAGGCACTCATACCGCGGAAGAGGCGTTTGGAGATGCCATTGGCCGCATTGACCAGCTGATGCAGACATTGCGAACGCCGCTGGATCGCGATCTGGGCCTAATTGACCTTCGGCCCGAACGTCAACCGGTGGCCCAGTCAAATTTCACTCAGCCACAGTTTGAGGCTGCTGTTGAGGCTGCACGGGAGTACATTAAAGCGGGCGATATATTTCAGGTGGTGCTGTCGCAGAGGTTGCATGTGCAAACTAAGGCGCAGCCTCTAAACATTTACCGGGCGCTTCGTGTAATAAACCCGTCGCCATTTATGTTTTATCTTGCTGCGCCGGAATGTATCTTGGTTGGGTCATCACCGGAAATTATGTGCCGCGTACAGGATGGCATCGTCACCAATCGTCCGTTGGCCGGCACGCGCCCCCGGGGCAAAACGGCTGAGCAGGACGTGTCGTTGGAGAAAGAGCTGCTGGCCGACCCCAAGGAGCGTGCCGAGCACATTATGCTGGTAGACCTTGGCCGCAATGACGTTGGCCGCGTGTGTGAACCGGGCAGTGTTAAGATTTCGGATGTAATGTCGGTGGAGCGATACAGCCATGTGATGCACATAACCACGAACGTGAGCGGCAAATTGGCCGCGGACAAAACCTGTTTCGATGCGCTTCGTACCGCGCTGCCGGTGGGCACGGTAAGCGGCGCGCCAAAAATTCGCGCCATGCAGATTATTGACGAATTGGAGCCATCGAGGCGCGGGCCTTATGCCGGGGCGGTAGGTTATATTGATTACGCTGGCAACATGGACACCTGTATTGCCCTTCGGACAATGGTGATTCCGGGCGAGAAGCAGGGCGGAATGCATAGTGTGTATATCCAGGCAGGTGCCGGGCTGGTGGCCGACTCAGTGCCGACGGCGGAATATCAAGAAACAATGAACAAAGCCGCGGGGCTGCTTAAGGCAATAGCAATTGCAGAGGACGCATTCACCAAAGCATAGTTGCCGTAAGTGTAATCAGGCACTTTTTCACGCAATCTTGAGTGGCGGCAGCGGGTTGTTCCCCGAGATACATAGGTCCGACTCAACGCTGATAGTTGCAATAGCTGGCGGCGGCGCTGAAGAGGCAGCCGCCGAAAGGCACAGAACGTTGCGCCTCAGAAAGGCACGATGCCTGCAGTACGGTGCGAGCCGGCGATTTGCGAACTGGATCCGGGTTAGAACAGATTACCCTGTTGCAGGGTGCCGACGGTGCTGTTGAAGTCGCCGTTGCTGGTTCGCGTGGTGATTTGTTGGCCGGGATGTACTTGTGCGGCGGTGCGAATGATGGTTCCGTCGTGTGTGGTTGTGATCGAGAAGCCTCGCCGCAAGACTGCCTGCGGGCTGGCAAGTTCCAACCGTTGTTGCCGGGTGCTAAGGCGCAGGTGTGCGGCGGCAAGCGATTGTACCGTTGCCCTGCGAAGAGCCACCGCAAGATGGTCGAGACGCTCGGTAAAACGGCCAAGCAATGCCTGCGGGCTGGCGGCCACCAGGTTCTGCTGGACGGTGGCCAGTTGCTGCCGACGGGAATGGACGCAGTTGGCCATGGCGGCTGCCAGCCTTTGCTGGGCGGCAAAGACGGTATGGCTGCGCTGTGCCAAGGCGTGGCGCGGCTCCATGCGCTGTACTTGGGCGGCAAGGTTTTGGAGGTTTCGCATGGCCAGCGAGCAGCGACGCTCAACTGAAGAGGTAAGTTCGAACCCGGCGGTGCGCAAGTCCGCGGAGCTTTGTTGGATAAGTTGGTTCATGTCGCGGTGGGCAAGCTCGGCTAGACTTTGAAGCTGAGCGGCAAGATCGGCCGCTTTTGGAATAGTAAGCTCAGCGGCGCCTGTGGGCGTGGGGCCGCGAAGGTCGGCAACAAAATCGGCAATGGTCGTATCCGGCTCGTGGCCGATGCCGGTGGCGATGGGGATTTGGCTGGCGGCAATAGCTCGGACAAGAACTTCTTCGTTAAAGGCCCAGAGGTCTTCGAGCGAGCCGCCACCGCGAACCAGCAAGATCAAGTCTACACTGCCGAGGGCCGCGGCGCAGCGGTTTACGTTTTGTATGGCGGCGGCCATTTGGGATGCGGCTCCGCTGCCTTGCACCTGCACCGGATATAGCATGGCATGCAAACCGGGATACCGTCGGTAGGCTGTGGTAAGTACGTCATGAAGAACATCGCCAGTGGGGCTGGTGATAATGACAATATGCTGCGGCAACAGAGGTATTGGGCGTTTACGGGCGACTTCGAAAAGACCTTCTTCTTTAAGCTTCGCAAATAGCTGGCGAAAGGCTAGTTCTAAAGCGCCCGTGCCTTTGGGCAGGAGCGAATCAACATAGAACTGCAACTTGCCTTGTGGCTCGTAGAGTTTGATGTAGCCACCGGCTACAACGGCGAGTCCATCTTTGGGTGTAAAAGCCAGGCGTCCGAGGCTGTCGCGCCACATGACGCAGGGTAGTTCAGCGTTGGCGTCCTTCAGTGTAAAAAAGGCATGGCCTTTAGAATAGACCTTGAAGTTGGATAACTCACCCGCCACCAGAAGGCTGGCGGGCAAATTGCTTGCCAGGGTTTTTTGCACCATCGCATTCACCTGACTTACGGTGCGGACGGGAGGGCTGCCGGCGGGGGCGGGAGCGACTGGTTTGTAAGGTTGGCCTTCGGCGGCAGAGAAAACATCTATCATGTGATGATCCATGGTTATTGAGAATTGACGGTGGTAGCCGGTTGTGCCTTAGCGGGGGGCGCCGGTGCTGTGGCGGCGGTCGCAGGCGAGGTGCTGCGGCTAGTGATTTTATAGAGCACATGGTGTGGGCCGTCGAGGAGTGTAATGCCCTTGGGTAGTGCGTAGCGAATGCGATGCGTCTGCCAGCCTTGGGTAAGGACCACGGGGGGGGGAATGTCGAGAAAGCCAATGACGCGCTTGGCCGCAGGCACCGCATCGCCTGCAATAAGGTTATCGCGCAGCGCTTGCAGGCTTTCTTTTGCGCCCGATACGGTAATGCGCAGGGTATTGGACCGGACGCTTATTTGATATTGGTTCAGGAGCCAGGGTGGGCCGGAAACCCAGACGGGCACAACGCCAATGAAAAGTCGGGATTGCGGCTGCGGCGGCACGGTAAAACTGACCTTTGCGGTGGCTGGCGTGACGACAACATGCTTGTCCGGTGAGCCGGCAAATTGTGCGGTCAATTGGGCTGAAATGGTTTGATGTGTTCGAGGCGGCAGTTGGGTTACATCCACCAGAGGCTGGGCGATGATGCTGATTTGGTCCGACCCGCCAAGGCTATCAAGCAGACTTTTGGGCAGGCTGACCGTGGCGACTGCCGGAGTAATACTGGCGGCTACGCCGTGGACGGCCTGAAACTGAATGGGGCGATTAATTTGCACAATGGGGTCAATGCGGCAACTGATGCGTTTGGGGCGCACAGCCGTTACGAGTACGCCGCTCTGGCGAAAATAAGGCAGCCGATTGAGCACGCGAATGGCCTCAAGCGGGTGGCCGTTGCGAACCGCCTGGAGTTGGGACCCCGTGAGAACATATGAAAGATTGTCGCGATCCTGCTGGGTAAAAACAGCCCGCCCTTCGCATTGCTGACGCACACGCGAGACTTTGTTGCGTGGACCTTGAACAGTTATTTCAAACTCCCCATCCGCTGGAGAAATGAGTTGTACGCTTTGGGCGTGAGGGCCTGTGGCGGGGCCCGCGGCCAACCGGATGTGAATGGGCAGATCTGACTCCACAGCGGTGAGGTTTGCATCGGCGTACATCCAGAGCAGCACCGTCAGAAGTACTGTCAATGGCAGGAGTTTAAGGTGCTCCTTTAATTTAGATCGGGTAAGGATATTCATGTTGTTGCGTTCCTTCAATGGCAGACGCGGCGACCTGTGCGGTGGCGAAACAAACTCGTTACGCGGCGGTGCGACGCGCAGCACCGGGAGCAGGGCGATCCAGCAATTCGGTGAGCATGCTGCGCAGGTCGTCGGGCGCGAGGTTGCGCGTGAGCCGACCGCGTTCGGCAATGCTGATGATCCCGGTTTCTTCACTTACGATGACGACAACGGCGTCACTTTCCTGCGAAAGGCCAAGCCCGGCGCGATGCCTGGCTCCCATTTCCTGGCTGACTTCACCCCCTTCGGCCAGTGGAAACTGAACGCCCGCAGCCGCAACACGGCCATCGCGCACCACCACGCCCATGTCATGCAAGATTGAGCCGGGCCAAAAAATTGTGTTTAGAAGCTCGGCTGAAAGCTCGGCGTTAAGGACGGTGCCATTTTCAATCAGACCCGCGAGGCCGGTTTCGCGTTCAACGGCTATGAGGGCGCCTATACGATTGCGCGAGCAGTATTCAGCGCTTTGGCAAAGGGTATCTATCATGCGGCGGGCCGGATGCGAGCCGAGGCGCAGCAGACGCGTTTCGCCGAGGCGAATGAGAGCGCGGCGCAGCTCCGGCTGAAAGACCACAACAATGGCGAAACTGGTAAAGACGAGCAGGCGGCTGAAGAGAAACTCCACCCGCACGAGCTTGTCGCCGCCGAGCTGAATAATTGTGTACGAAATAATAAGAAAAAGTGCGGTACCCTTGATGAGCCGGGCGCCACGGGTGCCGCGTAAAAATTCAAGTACAGAGTGTACAACCACGCCGATGAGCAGCAGTTCGAGTAGCACCACCCACCAGGTATGAGCCATGAGGCGACTTATGTAGCTGTGCAGAAAGCTCGGCATAGTGCGTAGTATAAATGCCCGACGTAAAAGGAACCAACTTAAAAATTGGGCGATTGGGGTCTTGGGGCGTCAAACAATTGTGCATCCGTGAAAATGTGGATGCATTTCGGCATGCTCCGCGGATGCGGAGCCGATTACCATCGGCAAGCGGGCAGCACTATGGAGGGGGGGCGTAAGGTGGCCTGAGCGGTTCGTTATCGGAGCGCAGAGATAAAGCACCGGGTCGGGCGGCCGGTGGCGTGGTGGTTTTCCAGATCAGGCAAGAGTGCTTGTACGGTTAAGATTACGCTGGGCCGCCGCCGGAGTATGGGAGCATGCCCAGGAAGCGTGCGCGTTTGATGGCGTCGGTAATCATGCGCTGTTCGAACGCGGCTGCACCCGTGCGAGCGCGGGATAGAATTTTGCCATTGATCGAGATTAACTTTTTGAGCGATTCAACATCTTTATAGTCTACATAGACCTTGCCGACGCTGCTGGTTTTGGTAACGCGAATCTTCGGCCGGTTAAACGTCTGAAAACGAGGTTTGCGGGTTTGAGCCATGATGATACATCCTATTTAAGAGTTTTCGGTCACGCACCCCGTAGAAATACTTCAGGGGCAATTACACAATTGCCCTTGCGGGGGTCGGTTGGCGGCCCAACGGGCAGCCACGTGGCCGACACATTTGGGCGCCGAGCTTATTTTTTATAGTGCTCGGCATTGAGTTCAATGTACTTTTTCCATTCGGCCGGCACGTCATCTTCCGGGAAAATGGCTTTCACCGGACATTCGTCCACGCAAAGACCGCAGTCAATACAAGTGTCGGGGTCAATAAAAAGCTGGGTTGCAGGCGAAAAGTCGCCTTCGTCCTTACGTGGGTGAATGCAATCTACCGGGCAAACCGCCACACAGGACGTGTCTTTGGTACCGATGCAAGGTTCGGCAATAACATGCGGCATTGAGAGTTTCTCCTAGGGCACCCGGTTGTCCGAATCCACACCTTTACTCTGATGTGGCAACAGCTTCGGCCTACCTGTGCCAAAGACCAGTATTATATGCGATGCAATTCTGGATGCAATGGTGAGTTAGGCGAGGTGCCAAGAGCCAAGAGTGATTGGCTGGTGTAGAGCAGCCGTCGTTGACTGCATCTTGAGTTGCTGCGGGGTGGTCGCGCATCGCCGCAAGATATTGCGGACTTTTTTTGTAACTTACGCCGGCGGCGGTCGTACGGTTTTGCCGACCCACTCGGGCGACGATAGGATTACGATTACCGGCAGGTTGCGGGTTTAAACGCGATGCGAACCACGGCGTTGGTTGTGCAGGATTTTTGGAGGCAATCGTTAACGGAGCATAGCATGGGACGGCAAGAAGTATCAGAGGTGTTGGCTGTGGCGGAGCCAGTCGCTATTCGCTGCCCGTGGGCGAAAGGAGATTTGATGATCGCTTACCACGATCATGAATGGGGGCGGCCTGTGCACGAGGATATTCGGCTATTTGAGTTGTTGATATTGGAGGGGGCACAGGCGGGCCTGAGCTGGCAATGTGTGTTGGGAAAGCGGGAGGCCTATCGCAAGGCGTTTGCGGGTTTTGTTCCGCAGGTGGTGGCGGGGTTTTCAGCCAAGAAGATTGAGCGGCTGATGAAGAACCACGGCCTGATTCGCAACAGGCTTAAGCTTAAGTCGTCCGTTCAAAATGCGAAGGCATTTATTTGCCTCCAGAAAGAGTTTGGCTCATTTGACGAATGGTTGTGGAGTTATGTGGATGGCCTGCCCCGGATAAACCGGCCACACTCACCGCGAGACATACCTGCGAGGACTGCACTTTCGGACAGACTCAGTAATGATCTTCGGAGCCGCGGCTTTAATTTTGTGGGTTCAACTATTTGTTACAGTTTTATGCAGGCGACTGGAATGGTAAATGACCATCTGGTTGGCTGTCATTGCCATCCGATTAACTTGTAGCGGCTGCGGCCAGTGAAGACGCCGCACTACCACGCATAGGCTTTTGGGGCTTCACCACCGGGGCCGGGCCAGATCGCATCTATAGATTCCATGGCATTGTCGTCAAGTTGAATCTCCATCGCGTGGAGCGAGCCGGTGAGTTGCTCCATGGTTCGAGGGCCAATAATTGGGCTGGTAACTGTTGGGTTGCTCAAGACCCATGCCAGGGCGACATCGGCCGGTTTTTCGCCAATTGTTTGGCAGAATTTTTCCCATTTTTCCAGTTGTGGCTTAAGCGGTGCCACCTGCTTTTGCACGTTTTCGAGCGAGCGTCGGCCTTGTTTGGAGCCGTCAAGCACGCCGCAAAGCAGCCCCCCAGCCAGCGGACTCCAAGGAATAACGCCCACGCCATAATGCTGACAACAGGGCAGCACTTCAAGTTCAATGTGGCGGCAAATGAGCGAGTATTTGCTCTGTTCGCTCACGAGGCCGAGAAAATGTCGTTGTGATGCAACCTGGTTTGCAGTGGCGATATCCCAAGCGGCAAAATTGCTGGAGCCAACGTAAAGGATTTTACCCTGAGCGACGAGCGTCTCCATAGCTTGAAAGATTTCATCCCAGGGGGTGGATCGCTCGACATGATGCATTTGATACAAATCAATATGATCGGTCTGCAGGCGGCGAAGGCTCTCATCTACAGCGCGGCGAATATGTAGTGCGCTCAAACCGCGATCGAACTTGGCCGGCCCCATGTCGCCATAAACCTTGGTGGCCAGAACAATGCTTTCGCGGCGGCCGGCGCGTTGTGCGAGCCAGCGGCCGATGATTTGTTCGGTTATGCCTTCGCCTTTTTTCCAGCCGTAGACATTGGCGGTATCGAAAAAGTTAATTCCGAGTTCAATGGCTTTGTCCATGATGGCAAAGCTGTCGGTTTCGGTAGTGTGCGGGCCAAAGTTCATAGTGCCAAGACAAAGACGGCTGACCATAAGACCGGTGCGACCGAGATGGGTGTATTGCATAAGAATGACTCCGAACGGGACTTTTTACTATTGATGCGTGTCAATATAACACAAGGCGGGTCCGGTGTGAAGCTGCGACTGGTCGGTCGGTGCTAAAGCGGGTTATAATCGTGGCATGAAAAAAGCTGGTAAACATCATAGGGTGCCATGTCGGGCGAGTGCTGCGCGAGGTATGGGTTACAAGGCCTTGGCAATCTGTCTTTTTGCTACTATTGCGATGATGGTGTTGGCCTTTGGGGCGGCTGTATGCTATGCGCGTGCCGGTGGCGGCGGCGGTTATGGTGGTGGCTATGGCGGCGGAGGCGGCTACGGTGGAGGGGGTGGG
>JABEVB010000082.1 GCA_013044165.1 Phycisphaerales bacterium | reverse complement strand
TGCTTTCTGGAACATGACTGACATATTGTACCACTGGCCACATCGGCACAATCGCCCCGGCCCGCACAAATAACGGCCCGCCGCGATCCGCGGGTACCGTCGGTGTAACCCAGCGTCCGCCGGTGTAGCGCCTGCCAGTCCAATAGTTAAACCATTGGCCTTTCGGCAGGTACACGCGGTGTGTAAACACCGCAACCAGAAAGTCTCGGCCAAACATGTATTGGCGGGTAAGATTTGCGCACTGTAAGCTACCGGGGAACATCAATGGCATCGGACGCATTATCGGTATGCCGCTCTGTGTGGCATGCCATGCCGTTGAGTAAATGTATGGCAGCAACCGATGCCGCAGATCATCATAATATTTGAAAACAGCTTGCACATGATGACTGTAGAGCCAAGGCTCGGCACTGCTGCACCAGCTTTGAATATCCGTCCAGCCGCTGAAAAACGCCATCTGCATGACCGCAGCCCCCTGATCAGGGGTCATATCAGCCGTCGTGTTGGAGTTACCGGTAAGTGCAAGATTAAGCATCCAGCAAAGCGTCCCCGGCCCTGCAGAATCATCGTCCATTGTGTTGGCAACCCAATGCTGTGTGCCGATATAAAAGCCCGAGTACTGCGTCATGATGCGTGGCGCCTCAGCCCCACCCGCAGCCGCTCCCTCATACATCTGTTGCGCCAGAAGACTCTGCGTGAGATTGTGCATCTCCAAGTCACGTTTGCCGTTAAAGTATTTACGTCCATGATGCACGTTCATGATCGCATATGGGTCTACTTTGAAGGCTCTGATGCCTTCCATTTCAAATTTACGCAGGTGATGAAACCAACCATGTGGCCGGGCCGCTATTCGCTCCCCCGGCCTTTGCGCCGGTGCAACCATTCGTTCAGCTTCAAGAGTAAGGTCGTCATTGCAGTCGAACCACAGGCCCATGCGCATGCCGAGCCGCCTCATGGCTCCTATGAAGGTAAATGAGCTTGGTTTTCGTTGGTCTTTAATCCAATCAGGGAGGTAAAATTTCTGGAGGTTCCAGTTGGCGCGGTGAGATAGGTCATAGTTGTGCGCCATCCAGCTAGGCTCAAGCGAGTAGCTGTCCACCGGAAAATGCAGTTGCACAAAGTTGTGTCCATCTTCCAGCATCGCAAATTGATTGATCAGCGCGTTACCGTCAAACCAAAGTCCATAACCCCATAGGGGCAGTAGCAGCGGTCTGCCTGATAACTGTGTGTAGAGATTAACATTTTGTCGCAGCGTGCCGCCGGCAAAAAGGTAAAAATCGCAATGCCCAAAAGGCCCCCAAATATATGCCAGCGATTTGTTGTATGCGCCAAAGTCAAAGTACGTTGGCCAACTGGTGTTCATCATCAGAGCCCATCCCTTGGTGCTCATCAAAAATGGAATGCCGCCCTCGGTTTGTTCCCACTTCGCAAACGTGGGGTCAAACCCGTTAAGGCCCCGGTATTCCACCCAGTTACGATAGGCATAACCGCGTAGAGACAGTCGCTTCTGCGAGGCCTCGCCCAGCCCGTAGAGCCTTTCTGAATCATCCAGTTTTATGCGAGAGCCAAACACTGGAATTGTCCAGTCGGTAAGGTAGCGTTCGATGTAGTGGTACTTCACCTGTATATGGGGCTTGAGCTTTTGTCCAACGATACCCTGCAGTTTGCCTGTGGATTTTTCATTTGCGTTGTACCGGAAATATTGCGACAGCCACAACTGATGTTGGCGATAAGCCGCGTTGCCGGCCGCGCCCGACACTTCAGGAGTCGTTAAAAGCTTATTGAGTATCTTCTCGCCGCGATCATCATAGAGGCTTATGGCGCCTGTATCCGTGTTCACTTGCAGCTTGGCCGCTGAAGTACGCAAGATCAATACGCCATTAGTGTTGGAGGTAGTAAAGGTTGCCTTCGGCCAGTCTGTCTTAAGCATTCCATATCGCTGTAGAATGGACTGTTTGAATTTGCCTTCCGGACTGAATTGTATATGAAATATCTGCGGTGCGACCACGGCTATCCGCAGCGTACCGCCGGGAATGTGAATGTCACTAGACCGGGCGGCTGCACAAGTGCCAAGCAATAACAACAGCGACCAATATAGGTATCGTTTCATGAATTACTCCTGCTTATTCCTTAGAAATGTCATTGTGATTTATAATGCCGACGGATTGCCTTGCCCTTGGCATGGCGCTATTGATGCACCTCTATAGACCGCCGGGACTCACAGTCCCGCCTGGGTGAAAAAAGTCTCAGACGCACTTACACAACCGGCACCGGCCCTGTTGACCCGCGAACGATTAACTGCGTTGGAACCAACTCCATGCGAAAGGGTGCATCGGCCTTCTTCAAGCGATGCAATATCAGCTTAGCGCTCCGGCGCCCGATTTCCATTGGATTCTGGTCTACGGTGGTCAAGGGAGGATCTATCAAGTCCGAATAGCTGAGGTTGGCGTAGCCGACTATGCTAAGATCGCGAGGAATTTGCATTTTCAGTTCCCTTGCCACTAGGTAAACAGCGCGTGCCAGCGGATCGGCGGAGGCGAAAATGGCGGTAGGGCGATCGGCACGGGAAAGCATGGCGATCAAATCGTTTCGAAGCAACTCATCGCGGTTCGGATTGTAGGGATGAAGATGGGCGATATCCCGGTCATCTAAAAGAACCCCTGTGCGAACTAAGGCCTCACGGAAGCCATTGAGTCGCAGGTCCGAGTTGCTGTGGCCTTCGCCAAAATAGACGAAGCCGAACCGGCGATGGCCAAGGCTCAGCAGGTGATCGCCCACGGCTCGGCCGCCCGCAACATCGTCATTGTCTACTGCGTCCATGGCCAGACTGGCACGATTCGTTCCCAGGAAAACTACAGGTACTTGGCTGCGAAGCACCATTCCCAAATCGTCGGGGGTCAATCTTTCGGATGCAAGCGTTAGAAACAGTGCATCTACGCGGTGATTAAGCAGTCTCTGGATAGCATGCTGATCGGAATCCCCGCTTTCACAGCTTTGCAGTATAATCGGTAGGAAATCCGACTTCAGCAGATGGTACTGCAGCCCTCGCATGATTTCGGCGTAAAAACTGACTGCAAGCGTAGGAACCATTACACCGACGCTTTGGGTCTGACCACCAAACGCTACCCGACCGATGGTACTGGGGCTGAAATTAAGCGATTGAGCCAGCTCTCGAATCCGTTGCTGGGTTTCTGGCGCGACGCGTCCAGTGCCGGAAAAGACGCGCGAGACCGTGGAGGGTGAAACGCCCGCCAATTTGGAAAATTCCCGAAGTGATCTGAGCATAAAATAACACCTTATCCGACTCGTTTCTTGCAACATGTATCCTATTCACACATAACTTTATTATCGGCAGCATGCTTCCATCTGTCAATAGCCGTTAATGTCCATATTTCATAGCTCATACCGTACTTATTTTGTTGGAATATCTTTCTTGGGTTGACGCCGGTGGCGATAGTCTATAGAATGTACGCAACATGTTGCTTGACGCAATGCTAAGATCAAGGATCCAATCGAAAAGACATTTCCGCATCAAGGGGCGGCCGCACGCATTGAGGAGATGAACATGAACCGGTTGAGTGAATTAAAATGCTGGGTGCCTCGCCATCGGTCTGGCCCACGGGA
Source organism: Phycisphaerales bacterium (assembly GCA_013044165.1). GTDB lineage: Bacteria > Planctomycetota > Phycisphaerae > WQYP01 > WQYP01 > JABEVB01. Next base: position 18,786 of record JABEVB010000082.1, on the reverse strand, counting down.
TATTGTCGCAACCTCGTCGTCATTTCGAACCAAGGCGAGGGCCTTCTCATTGGTCGAACTTCTTGTAGTCATCACAATTATTTCCATCCTGATTGCCCTGCTGCTGCCCGCCTTGGCCGGTGCCAGAGAGTTGGCCAATCGTTTGGAATGCGCATCCAACGAACGTCAGGTATTGCTTGCCATGAGCGCATACGCGGACGAAAACCTCTCTACATTCCCAGTGACGCCATGGATGGGTGGGGGGCCTTACTTGTGGAACCCGCCCATCTCCGTGAACCGCCTTTATATTAACGCTAACACGCCACAGGCCGTCGCGAATGATATGTACCTCCCGGGAGAAAACTTGGGGGCTCCCGTTCCGACGTGTGGTCTCTGGATTCTGGTGCTGCAGGGCTACGGCGCTCCGGGATCGTTTATCTGCCCGTCTGATCCGATTGCGTATGACGTCTCGCGCATCTTCAATACCAACGCGACGAGTCCGCTGTGGCAATTCAACTGGAATTTTGGCGTTGGGTCAAAGCCCACAAGAATGCCTACGCCCTATATAAGCGGAAATGGTATCTACAACCCGTTTGGGGCTGGTCTGAGTTATTCAATGGCCTTTCCCTACGTGTGGGAAGGCGGCGTTCAGGTGAGTTCGACTGTTGGCCGCTGGTGGACCTCACAGGGGGCCACCGCTGATGTGCCGCTCATCAGTGACATGGCTCCAACCGATGGATCGGGGACCAACGGTGACGGACCAGGTGCCGGCATGGCGGAACGAATTACCACCGTCTTGCCGGCGGCCAATTCTTACGGAGCGTATATTTTTAACTCCGGCAACCACAATGGCGCCGGCCAGAATGTGGGCTTTGGCGACGGTCATGTGACCTGGGAAACCTCGCCCTACGTGGGGCAGCTAAATGACAATATATTTACCTATAGCCGCACACCAGGGACCAATGGTACCGCTGACAAAAACCAGGTTGGTATGTCGCCACAGGGCGGCTCTATACTTATGCATGCTCCGGTCATTGGACAAAGCTCGTCCCCATTTGACACATGCATGGTGCCGTGTCGAGAGGTGAACCCGGGATATGCGGCAGCAGGCAAAGCGTGGCAATGAATCAGGGTAATAACTTGAATAAACGATTGCAAGCAATCACCCGACGGGAGGCTCTTGGGGTCGTAACAGCCAACGTCTTGGCGGCCTCTGTACCTGACTGGTCAGCCGGCGCGGAAAAAGCTCTCGACACCGCGCTCCCAGGAACAAATTTACTGCGTAATTCAAGCTTTGAATTGTCAGTGCGATTCAATGGCTCACTGATGCGTCAAGGTTGCGAATCTCTCATGGCGTTTGCTAAACATGATGGAAAAGCATGTTTTGCACCGCTACCGATAGAGTCTTGGTGGGCGGTCGGTGCCAACGGCGATGGCATCACCGTGAATTCTTCTGCTGCCCACACCGGTCGGCAATGCCTCTGCTTGCGCTGCAAGGACCGTCAGACCAGCACTATCGTCTCTTCTCTGGATGGCCCGGTCATCCCACCCGGGGCTGTGACATTAAGTGCTTGGGTCAAGACGGTTGGTGTTCGGGCGAGACTTGAACTGGATCTTCTGGCGATTGCCGACAACGAGCGACTGTCGCAAGCCGTCAGCGGCATGCCTCAGGCGAGGTATGGGGTACAACTTCCAGAGAGCAGTGCGGACTGGGTCCGCGTATCGGTGACCGGGCATTGTCCGGCGCGACTGTGCGGCTTAGCCCGCCTGAGCGTCGCTTCAGGGACTGTATACGTGGATGACATTCAACTCGAAACAGGCCCGGCTGTCACCCCGTTCAATGTTCGGCCAGCAGAGTGGTTGCGCCTCTCCCTGACGGATGGGAACGATGCAACGCTTCCAAAATGGGTGGAATCCGACCTCGTTAACCGTCGGATTACGATTTACAATAACTCCCGCATGCCCCTGAATGGTATTATCACGCTGGGTTGTGGCCCATGGAACGCGCTGGGCCAACTTCCCATCACTAAGATCGCCGCCGCCAGCCTCCCCTCGGGAGGTTCGCGAATATTAGCCCTGCCTCCACACTCCTTTGCCCCTAACGCGTACGTAGTCTGGACAAAACTGGAGAATAATGGCCAAACCATTGTAAATGGTGCCGCCCAATTTAACCCGAACGTGTTAACGGGCGGAGCAAACTCAAAGAGCATGCTGCGGTCGCGCAGTGCCATTCGATTTGCCATTGCGCCAAATATCTCGCCGGTAAAAATTTTCGGGATCGGCAATACAATGCTGCAGACTGATGGAAACTGGTGGGCCGGCTACCGCATCGCCGATTACGCCCTTGCCCGTAAACTAAGCGTGAGTACTTCGCGATGTTCTGGTTACGACGATGATGACGCGTTTCTCTTAGCTGCTGGCGCGTTTCCAACTGAGGTAATGAATCCAATTGTGGATATGATTCCCAAAGGAAGTTCTCCAGATTTTGCCAATCCGCTTGACCCACAGAGGATGGATCTTTATAACCCCGCGGGGATCAAGGCCTTTGAGCAGCGGGCCGAGGCGTTGGGGCGAAAGTTCGGCGCCGATCCATTTGTTGCCGCATTCCAAATGGCCAACGAGGAACCCTATCTCAATGGCGGAATATTTTGCCCGTCTGAGTATGCCGATGAAGATTTCCGTCGTTGGTGCCGGACAAAATATGGCGACTTAAAGGTGCTTAACTCGCATTGGCAGACCCAATACGCGGCCTGGCGCGAGGTGGTGCCAATCGTCTCGGCAAAAACGATTAAGAAACTTAAGCAGCAGCCTCGCCCGCGAGGGGCGGCTGCGATTGACTGGCGAGCCAGCCTCGGAAAGTTCTCTGCGGATGTATTGAAACTGATGCGAGCATGTCCCGGTTGTGCTATGGACTCGCTACGCTGGCGGACCGATTCAACGTTGCGCTGGTATGCAACTTTTCGCCGACACGCAACCAAATTCGACCGCAAAACCCTTTATAGTACCAACCTCTGCTGGCCGGATTTCTCGCCACAGATATCAATGCCATTTATGCGTCAGATGGACGCGACCATGCTCGACGTCCAATATACCGCAGGCCTGCCCCGATCCTTGGGTACGCCGGCTCAAATGATGAACATCCTTGAGGCGGCGGAGTCGGTTGCTCCGGAAAAGCCGCTTTGGGGCATCGAGGTCTATTATCAGCCTCAGTGGCCGGCAGCCTTTATGTCGCTGCAGATATGGGCCATGGTAGCGCACGGTATGAGAAACACCTTGGTGTTTGCGTGGCGCCCCTATTCCGATGCCGGACCGGTAAAAGGCACCCTTGCATGGAAGAAGCCGCACGCACCGCCCATGTGGTTCATCATTGATAATGATGGAACCCGCCTGCCTGCTTTCTACGCCTATGCACAATCCATCCAACAGGTAAATCGCTACCATCGCCGTTTTGACGGACTCTCGATTCGCCGCGTTTCTACCGATATCGCCTTCTACGTGTCCAATGACACGGCCGAGTACATTATCATGGAAACAGGCAACCAACCATGGAATTCTCCTTGGCAGCATTCACGCGATAACTTGGCGTATTTGTTGCGACTAAATGGCATCACCGCGGACATGGTGGACGATGAAACCTTGCCCCCATCCCCCGGACGATTTCAGGCAATTGTGGTTCCGGCATCCTGCATCCTCAGCCAGGAGGCGGCCGAACGCCTGGCAAGTTTTGCCAAGCAAGGCGGCACAGTGGTTCTGGCCGGAATTTCGGGTGTGCGGGACCCTTGGCTAAACAGATATGCCAACGTGGGCGGACCGGCTTGGGCTGAGCTGAGTTGGCAGGCGCCTGATTTTCGCACCGATGCCGCCGGGGTCGCATTTGATCCCGCGGATAACACCAAAGGATTCTGCGGCATTCACGTCGGTACCATGCCGCGTGGCCAGCCCATTCAGGATGTCCACGGCCACACTGTCGGCTGGACCAGAGCCTGGGGAAATGGCAAGTTAGTGGCCTATGGGGTGTTCACTAATTTAACTACTGCAAACCCGCACCCGTCGGCAAGTGTGACCGCGTGGATGCGGCAGCTTATTAAATTAGCCGGACTGCATTCCACGGGCTGGTGGCAGAGCCTTCAACCGACCGCCAGTGAAGCCGGCGTGGGAGCTGGCCCCCCGGTGGTAGAAGTCGTACAGCGGGTAAAGTCTGACCGAGAAAAATTTATATTTTGCTTGAATCAGGGTGGAACCGGCGACGGCGTGGTGAACATTCCCGTCGGTGCAGGCGAGTGGCAGGCTGAAGATGTGATCACGGATAGACTGATCACCAATGCTCGCGTGGAAAGCGGAATATGGAAGTTTCCTTTGCATCTTGAGGCGTGGGGATACCGTGTTCTGCGGCTGACCCAGTGAATAGGTCTCCGCATGTACAAGGCCTCGCTACCATTTGGGGTTCAATTACGTGAGTCGCGGTATCTGGTTACTTATGCCTCCTGTAGAGACTGGACATTATGATGACCGCGGACACAGCGAATGCTCGAATTACGGTTTAGCAACGCCTTCATGCGGAGTGGAACCATCCGACCATAAACTTGATGGATGGTTGTCTGGCGGGGAAGTAAGTTGGATTGCGGATATGTGGTCAGCAGTGGCTGCTATAACAGCGCGGCGGACAATCGCTGAAATCTAAGATTGACGGAGTTAAACAATGTATATTGCAGCCGTGAGAGGTCGTTTCGGTGCGGCACGAAATTTGGTTATCATCGCGGTAGTTGCACTTTGGGCCGCGAGGACTGCTCCGGCGGCAACATTTGAGTGTCTGCATCCCGTAGCATTCAAACATTATATTGACGATTTCAATCAGCACGATCAGCAGCTTTACCCCTCAACAATCCGCAATTCGCAAGCTTGGCGATTTTTGAAGAAAAACATTCCCTTTTTTGATTGTCCGAACAAGACGCTTGATCAAATTTACTATTTTCGCTGGTGGACATATCGAAAACACATTGAAAAGACGCCCGTAGGATATGTGATCACAGAATTCCTGCCTCATGTGCCTTGGGCGGGGCCTTATAACACTATTGCCTGCGCCGCTGGCGAGCATTTCTATGAAGGCCGTTGGCTGCATAATCCAGTGTATATGCAAGATTACGCTACCTTCTGGCTGCGCAAAGGCGGCCTGCTGCGAGCCTATAGCTTCTGGATAGCCAATGCTTTGTGGAACCTGTATTTAGTCAATGGCCATGCCAAGGTCGTGACGAGATTACTGCCGGAACTGATTGCGAACTACCGGGCGTGGGAAAAAATGCGGCAGGGGCCTGATGGACTTTTTTGGCAGGTGGATGATCGCGACGGCATGGAGATGTCTGCCGGTGGGAGCGGCTATAGACCGACGATCAACAGCTACATGTATGGCGATGCGCGGGCGATTTATCACATTGCCACGTTGGCGGGACGACCGAGTATCGCGGAGCAATTTCTGCGGAAGGCAAGGAGATTGCGAAACTTGGTACTGAAGAATCTTTGGGATGAAAAGGCGAAATTTTTTGAAACGCGCGCACACCTGGCGGCAGGCAGGATGGGAGGGTTTGTAAATGTGCGGGAAGAAATTGGCTTTACCCCGTGGTTCTTTCGGTTGCCGCCCGTTGGCCATGGCTATGCTGCCGCGTGGTCGCAACTGATGAATCCACATGGTTTTTTAGCTCCTTTTGGCCCCACAACCTGCGAGCAGCGCAGTCCACGGTTCAAGATTTCCTATCAGGGCCATGAGTGTCAGTGGAATGGCCCGAGTTGGCCGTTTGCTACGTCCATCACCCTTACGGCCTTGGCCAATCTGATCGATCGCGGACGCCAGCATGTGGTCAACAAGGCGGACTATCTCAAAATATTGGAAAATTACGCCAAATCGCAGCATATCAAGACTGCGGACGGTAATATCCGCCCCTGGATTGACGAAGATTTAAATCCGTACACCGGCAATTGGATCGCTCATACCTTGCTGTTGCAGCGGCATCAGGCCCCTCTGCTGCGGGGTAAAGATTACAATCACTCCTTGTTTTGTGACTTGATCATTTCTGGATTAGTAGGCTTGCGGCCGCGTGCGGGCAGCAGGATCGTCGTCAAGCCGCTGGTCCCGCCGGGCCGGTGGGCTTATTTTTGTCTCGATCATGTCTTGTATCACGGTTATGAGTTGACGATTGTGTATGACAAAACCGGGCATCATTACGGCCGGGGGGCGGGTTTAAGTATCTTTGCTGATGGCCGGTTGGTGGCTCGTCGCAAGACACTTGGTGTACTTAGAGGTCAACTGCCGCCGATGGCCAAGTCCTGGAGGTAAGGACAACGCGGGTGGACGTTAAGAATTTTATGGAGCTGATGTCTTATGCGTAACAGTCACAACAAGATGGTTGGATGCTTGCTCGCGTGCACGTGGTTGCTATTGATCCCCAGGGGGTTGGTCGCAACGCCGACGACGCCGGCGCATCCCCTTCGCGGATCCAATGGCGGATGGGTCAAATACCCCCAAAATCCGGTACTCGGCGGACACCTTGGTACCTGCTTCGACATATGTGTGCTGCGCTCAGGCAGGTTGTACGACATGTGGTACTCGTGGCGTCCGAAAAAGAGCATTGCCCTGGTCACCAGTCATGATGGTATTCATTGGGGTAAGCCGATTGTCGTCTTGGGGCCCGATCGAAAAACTGGCTGGCAAGACGATGTGAATCGCCCCGTTGTGGTTTATCGCCATAAATTGTTTCGTATGTGGTACACCGGACAGACTCGTACGCATTCCCGCATCGGCTATGCCACCAGCCATGACGGCATTCACTGGAATCGCCGCGCTAGGCCGGTCTTGTCGCCAACACGACCGTGGGAACGCATGGCCGTCATGTGCCCCGATGTCATATGGGATCGGACCGCCCGTGAATACAAGATGTGGTACAGTGGCGGCGACCAATATGAACCAAAAGCTATAGGGTTGGCAGTGAGTAAAAACGGCATTAATTGGAAGCGTTTTTCAAACAAACCTATATTCACCGCGGATAAAAATCATCCCTGGGAGCAAGATCGCGTTACCGCCTGCCAAGTTATTCAGCAGGGGCCGTGGTATTACATGTTTTATATTGGTTTTGAAAATGTCCATCGAGCGGCCATCGGACTGGCGCGATCGCGCAATGGCGTGGACCATTGGCAGAGGCTGCCAGCCAACCCCATTCTATTCCCCGGAGAAGGAACTTGGGATGCCGATGCATGCTACAAGCCCTTTGCGATTTATGACGGAAAACAATGGCGGCTATGGTACAACGGCCGTCGCGGTACGCTTGAGCAAATTGGCGTGGCGTTCCATAAGGGAAGACATCTCGGATTTGGTAGGTAAGGAATTTTGACCAGCCAGAACGTTGTTCCGCCGCCTCCTCGGCCCAGATTTAGGGGCGGGGGGCGATGACCAACCAGGGGCTGCGATAACCATTGCGCTCGGTTGGCCGCCGACACCGCCGAGGCAGGCTGGCACAGCATGACGGAATGGTCCGCAGTGCAGGTGCAGGGATCCATATGAGAACCCGAAACCTTCCTTCTGTAAACTAAATAAAAATGGGTCTGCCTTTGGTCAATGAACGGACCTTGAAATGAGAAACATGTTGCTTATTGGCGGTATTATGTATTAGACATAAGCCCCAATATATTCGTGAAAAAGAATGTAATGCCACTTATATTGCAAAAAATGCCAATTTAAAAATTATACATTTTTTTGTTGCATTTCTGGCAATTGTTGTTATACTAGATGGCGTTAACGCATGTTGCCGAGTTTTTCGGGTTATTAGGTATTGTGGCGTTCGCCGCAACTGGTAAACGAAGCCACGGCTAAAAAAAGGAGATGTAGTGATGACTAAGACAATGCGATTCAGCAAGTATCGGTTTGTAGGGCCTCTGATGGCGATCGCCGCTGCGGGGCTGCTGTCGGCATTCGCTTCCCCAACGCGGGCTGACGTTCTTATCACGTTTGAAAAGCCTACTTATACCACGGGAACACTGGCGGGGCAGGATGGGTGGTCCACGAGCTCCAGTAACTCCCCGGGCCAAGTGTATACCACCGCCACGAGTGGTGATTACGTGGGAGGCCAAGCGGCACGCGGCTACACGGGGGTGTCTGGCCAGCCGACCTACATCGGCACTCGCGCTCTGGGAGAATCCTTTGGCCCAACGGCCACCATTTCTGCGGACTTCTATGCATCCAACGGCAGCTCGTACCTCGGTGGTGTGGGGTTGGCTGTATTTGGGATGTCCAATAATAAATTCTATGTGAGAGGTGGCAGCACGGCGATCACCGGCGACGCAGCGACAGCGGGTCACTGGTATCACCTGACGGCGACATTCAACACCACGGCCGGGACCATGACGCTCACGGCGCTGGATCTTACCAATCACAGCTCCTCGGTTGCCACGGGTATCACCAGTCAGGTCCTTCCGCTGGGGGATATGTCAAGCTGGAATACGATTGCCCTGCGTGCGGAATTGACCGCGGTGGACAACATTGATGTCTCGGTTCCCGAACCCGCCGCCTCCGCCTTGATGGTTGTTGCCGGGGCCGGGTTACTGTTGATCAGGAGACGCCGACAGCTCTGAGGGCCTAAAAGTGACCAATCCCTGCCTCACATGACCGGAGGAAGGCCCGGCAGCATGCTGCCGGGCCTCTTTGCGTCATGCCGGGGCGTTTTTTTGAGACTCTGCCATATCAGTTGCTCACAGCAATAGCGATTTTCCAAGCCGCGGTGTCGTCAGCGTGCTGCAGCCGCCCACATCATCCACCGACATTACCCCCGCCAACACCGGCGTTCTGCGCCTTGTCGCCCCCATGCAACGCGCCGTTTAGCATAGGGTCGCTTGGGCATCGTGTGTGCTACGGCGTTACTATCGCAAGCCCCCGCATTCCGTTAAAATAACTGCCGTTTTAGATAAATGAACGTTGCGGGGTGTTAAAACATGGCTAAACAGGTAAAACGAAAAGCGGCAACCCAAGCACCGGCCCATAAAACCGTTGCCGAACCACAAGCCCAGGCCGTCGAATCAACATTGCTTGAAGCTGAAACGCTTGCCTTGCGTGCCGGCCCGGCCGGCATGGCCTTGGAGTTTGAAAAGCCAATCCTCAAGCTTGAGCGGCAAATACTGGACTTGGTCCAACTGCAGGAACAAAAAGGTGTTGACTACAACACCGAAATCCGCCAGCTTCGCGACAACCTCACCAGCCTGCTCAAAAAAACCTACCAAAACCTTTCCGCCTGGGAAACCGTCCAGGTTGCCCGTCACCCGGCCCGCCCGCAAACCCGCGATTACATTGATCTGCTCGTCACAGATTTTGACGAACTTCATGGCGACCGTAAATTTGGTGACGACCTCGCCATTGTCACCGGCACTGGCCGCATCGCCGGTCATAAAGTCATGCTTGTGGGCCACCACAAAGGCCGCGATACCCGCGAAAAAATTGCCTGCAACTTCGGTTGTGCCCATCCCGAAGGTTACCGCAAGGCACTGGCTAAAATGCAGTTTGCCGCCAAATTTAAATTGCCCATCGTCACATTTATTGACACGCAGGGAGCTTACCCCGGCCTCGGCTCGGAAGAGCGCGGCGTCGCCGAAGCCATCGCTGTAAATTTGCGCGAAATGGCTTTGCTCCCAACGCCCATTATTTGTATCGTCATTGGTGAGGGTGGCTCCGGCGGGGCGCTGGGCATTGGCGTTGGCGATCGGCTGGCAATGATGGAGTTTGCCTGGTACAGCGTTATTTCTCCGGAAGGTTGCAGCGGCATTCTCTGGAAAGGCTCGCAAAACGCGCCCGACGCCGCCGAAGCGCTCAAGCTCACAAGTCGGCATCTTAAGTCGCTGGGCGTCATAGATGAAATCATTCGCGAACCGCTCGGTGGGGCTCACCGCAATCCCCGAGCCGCCGCCGACGCAATTGAGCGTTACATTGACCGCACCCTGCGCGAGCTTAAACCGCTTTCCGCAGAAAAGTTAACCGACACCCGCTACGATCGCCTCCGCAAACTTGGTGCCGACACTATAGAAGTGGCTTAAAATCCCATTGGCTTTCGGTTGGCGGCTTGCTGTTCGCGTTGCCGGCCCTGCGCGCTCATCAGTTTAAACTCTTCCCACCGCATCGAATCGGTCCGGGTGTTACCCGGAGCGGCCGCCTGTTGCGCGCCTAAGCTTCTTCGCCCGGTCTTGCGCCTCCATGAACGCCTTCACCTGCGTGGCCGAGCGATTCATCTGCACCCGTATGCACCCCTGCCGTCGGGTGCTAAATACGACCAGCGGCCACCGGGCTGCAAGCGCGGCATCTTGTCGGGCTATCGCGGTAGATTCTCCACTTGCAATAAGCGTGTGGCAGCCAATGGCCGCAAGTTCAGGCTCAAGCAGTCTGTGCAGCCTTCCCGGCCCCGTCAGCAGAACCGTTGCGACGGGCGCTTGGCCGCCAAGAGCGCTGGCCACCCACGGCAATTGTGTTTTGTCGCATACCAGCAGCGACTCGCTGCCGCAGCGTAGACGCAGCACCAAACTGCGATAGCTTGGCGCACTATGCGGCGGCAACGACCGTGGCGGCCATAAAACCTCGCACCTTATATTGTAGGCAAGTTTAAGCACATCACCCCGCGCCAATGCAACTGTTTTAAGCTGCTGCTGTTGGCACATCTGAAAAAACTGTCCAATGCTGCGCTGCCGGGCTTTTTGTTGCTTGTCAGCCGCACTGCATAGCAGCGCCGCGGCCCCATGTTGAGTGCCCAAGGCAATAGCTGCTGCGGCATGGTTGGCGTCTATCTTGGCGGTCAGCACGGCCTTAAGCGGCCAGAGCCCGCAATGGCGCAAAAACGCGTTAACCTGCCCGCATAAAAATACCGGCGAACCAAGTGTGCCGGCATTGATGGCAACGGTGGTTCCGTCGGCCAGTTGCGCCACGGCACAGTTGCCGCTGCCAACATCCAATACATCCATTCGTAGATCGTCGGACGGTTGTGTAAACGTGTACCAGCCTGTCAACACAACCGTGGCGGCAGTCAGGGCCACCAGCGCTGTGGCGCGGCTCAACTTAAGCGGTCGCCGTATAGCCCAAACCGCCATCGCCGCATACATCAGCAGCACAACCCACCAGGCAGGCGAACGCACCACAATGTTGCCGCCGGGCAGGCCGGCCAAAAAGCCCACAAGCCATATCAAAATGTGGCCCACAGGGTACGCGGCCAGTGCCACCAGCTTGCCCAGTGGCAGCCATAGCACAGCCGCGAGCAACTGCGCAAGCCCAAGGATAAGCGCTGCCGTTACCAGGGGCAGCAGGAGTAGTCCCGAAATGATTGCCAGCGGATTCATTTGATTAAAGTGATATGCCACCAGCGGAAACGCAATAACCGAGCCGATGATATTGCACGTAAGAATGCCGCAGATGGTGTGCTGCAATCGCAGCCACAAAAACCCCCATGTCGTGTTACGGATTCGCGCTACTTCGCCCGCGCGCAGCAGGTAACGCCCAAAGATTGCCCTGTGGCACCGGCCGCCCAGCAGGATAAGTCCTGCCGTCACCAAAAAACTCAGTTGAAACGGCGGGCTGAATAATTCGGCCGGGTTCAGCAGCAACACCACAATCGCGGTAAAGGCAATAATGTTTAAAATTTGCACAGGCCGGCCGACCAGCAGTGTTGCCAGCACCAGTACGGTTGCCAGCGACGCTCGCAGCACTGGTGGGCCGCACGGCGTAATGAGCATATAGGCCAGCACAGCAAAAATGCACGCAATGGCCCGCGGCCTGGGTCTGCGAATAATCAGCCGCAACACCAGCCATATTCCCGCCGCGATAATCACCACATGCAGCCCCGACAGCGCCAGCAAATGCGCCGCTCCGCTGCGCGAAAACTGCCGCGCAACTTCCCGTATTGCCGGATCGCGAAACCCCAGCAGCAGTGCAATGGTATCCAGCGTTTCGCGATTGGCGCCGGGCAAAGCGGTGGCCCGCAGGCGGCGGCGGAGGGCCGCTCGCGTAGAGTCAATCCAGCCCGCCAGCGGCCACAGTGTTTGCCGCGCGTGAATAATCGTAATTTCATTGGAGTACTTGGCGGTAATTTGCGCAAAAATTCGCTCGGCTGCAAGGTAGCTGCGGTAGTTAAACTGGCCGGGATTGCCAGCCCCTGGCGGTCGCGATAGCCAACCCACAACCTGCACCTGTTGGTTGTTTTTAAGCGCGGGCAAGTCACCCGGAACCTGTACCAGCACCTTGCCGCATGCCGGCCGCCACCGGCCCTCAATACGCCGCTCCAGCATCTCGCCGATAAAAGTGGTGCGCGGTGCCGCAATCGAAAACAGTGGTCCGCCTGGTTGCGGGCGGCGCAGTTGCGGGCTGGAAATAATTTCCATGCGAGCCGTGATAAGGCTGGCTCCATGCGCAGGCAGCGACAGCGCAATATGCCCCGGCGGTACCTGTCGCTGGTTAAGCTGCCACAGGCCCATTCCACCACAAAAAACTGCCGCCGCCAGCAGCAACTGTGGCACCAGCGCCCATGCACCGCCAATACCGATCCTCAGCAGCCGGCAGAAAGCCCATGCGGCCAAACACGCAGCGGCTATGCACCACAACATAAAAAAATGCCACGAAACCGCCGCACCCGCGCCAATGCCGCCCGCCAGCAACGCGGCGACCGGAACCAGCGGGTTGCGCGGCCAAAAATACTCCCACATATGCGCTCGCGCAAATTCCGGTGCCATCACCGCAGCACCTGCGGCCGATGTGGGTGATTCCTGCGCGGACTGCGCGATGAGCTGTTCCAAAAGTGCGCCGCTCCCACAAGTAAAGGCTCTTGTCCCGCCCGCCGACCATCCATCGCATGATGGCCAAAAATTATACTGCGCACGGCCAGGATTGCAGCCAAATTCAACCCCGCCCAGCCACGGGCCACACGGTTAAGCGGTCTAATTAAAAAGCCTTTTAAGGTTCGTGCCAGCGGGTGCCGGCGCCGCCGGTTCCCCCGCGTGCCAAGCACCGCGTGCATCCACTGCGTATGAACAGCGTCGCGCCAGCCTACTGCACCCACTCGGCCGATACACAGCGGTTCGTGATGTGTTTGTATTTACTGCCATGGTCGGCAACAGTCATCAGGGCAGCGCAAACGCGAGGTAAGCGGATAGCACCCAGTCGCCGCCGTGGCGAGCCGAGCTTGTGAGTGCCGGCCCCGCGCCAACGCCGAGGTAGGGCGTGAGGTAGCCCCATTGTGGTTTCGGGTTTATTTCCAGGCCGCCCAAGGCTGTGATGGACTGTTGTCCCACGTTCGGGCCTGTGAGCGGGTCGCTGCCGACAATCTCAAATACCGGCGTGATGTCTGCAATCCATGGAATCGGCATATCTTTATGATAAAGGTTGTAGCCCAGTACCGCGTCCCAGGTAAGAGTTTTCTGCCCGTACTGATGTGAGCCTGTCAGAAATGAGAGTCCAACGCTGGTCATTACACTTAAATGATCGCCCAGAGCAATCGCCTGCATCAGGCGCGGCGTGATGGTCGTGCCGCTGCTCACGGGCGACCCCGAAGGTGGGTCAATTTCCAAGCCAGGCACCAGCGAGTAGTCGAAATGGCCGTCGCGGCTTACATATTGGTACACGGGCGAGCGCATCACGATGGCGAAGTTGGTAAAGCCGTCAAAATTGCGGCTTGTGGGCGAGCCGGGTGCCGCGTTGGGGTACGCCACATGCTCGTGCTGGTAAGGAGCCTGAAATTCTACCGTCCACTGGTCGAGGCCCCATTTAAACTCGTTGTAAAACAGATCGAGTTGGGTGTGACCGGTCTCGAAGTGGTACCACGTCATCGCGATTTCACGTTGCGCCGCCACGTTGGCTGCTAAAAATGTTCCCGGGAAAAATCCTTTGGCCAGTTTACTGCGGTGATCCAGCAGCCCAAAGAAGTAGCGTGAAGCGTCGGTGCCCGCCGCCGCAGCATCAAGCGATACCACAGCAGTCGCGTCGGTTAAAGAATAGCCCGCAAGTTCAGCCGGGGTTGCCGAGGCATCCGTCGGGCTGTTGCGATTGACAGGCTCAATCAGGCTTTCTCCCGCATGATCGGCGGTGGGTGGGTTCGCGCTGGGTGGTAGCACCGCTCGCGGTGCGGCATGAGCTTTCGAGGTGTATTTCGATTCGACAAGAGTTGCCGCAGAGGTATGAATCGTAGCGCCGGCTGCAACAGTCAGTGCCGCCGTGCTTCGCAGAACGATGCGCGTCAAATGAGCATCGGACTTGGTGAACATGAAGATTCTCCTTAAAAGCGTTTCTGCAAACAACCATTTCGGCAGAACCGGCTTGTTAGCCGGCACGTTATATCGCTGGCGCGGCAACCTGCTGGGCGGCCACGCCCGCGAGATGTTGGCTTAGCTGGGGCAGTTTTTCAGCGCCAACTCCGTGCCGCCACTGATGGGGCGGGGCTGTACCGGGCGCTCGGCCACAGGCAGGCTGCGAACCCCGACGGTCCATACTCCGGTGAGTAGTGGCTCTATAAATATCTCACCCACACCCTCCTGCCGCAGTTGCGCCGCCCACGCCTGATGATTGTAGACAACGCGGCGAATGTTCATCTCTATACCCATCGAATTCGCCTGCAGAATCAGGTAGTGCACCGCCGTATCGCCGTCATGATCAGGTTTGCCCACCACGCCGCAATTCGCCGCGAATTTGGAGCCTGGCGTTTTGTACAACCACGGCAGGCCAGAATGGGTGCAGACAAATCCCGCCACCTGCGAATCAAGCCCAAGCAACTGATGCCTCGATGCATCAAACTCTGATTCATACAAAAACTCATTGGTGGTGCGCGGGCTTCCATGGCAAAGCAAAATAACACCGGCTGGCGTTTGCAGCCTATGCACCGCCGGCCACGTGGCGAGCCATGCGCGATGCTGGTGCGATAAACCCCCACAGGCATAAACAAAAGCGTCACAACTGGCCTGTTCGTCCTGCGGCGAGGAATAACCGCAACCACAGCTCACTTCGCCGGTGGCGGCCTGTTGTTCATGATTGCCGGCTACCACGATATCAAATTTCGAACGGATCAGATCCAGTATTTCAGGGCTGTGCCCGCAACAGCCGATGGCGTCGCCCAAAAAAGCGTGGTGTGTGCAATGTTGGCTCGCCGCGTCGCCCAAACAGGCCTGAAGAGCCGGCACATTTCCATACGCACCTCCCATCAGCCCAATGCGCATCACGGTGCCCTCTTTGTTAATAGGCGTGGCGCTCTCGCTCATGTCAAAGTTCTCCTGCCCCAACGGCAACCGGCTTTATCATGGCCTCGAGTGAGATGCCTGCCCCTTCAACGCCCCAAAGTGCCCAGGGAATCATGACCAGTGCACCAAACAGCCAGAGAAAGCCCATCAAGCCAAACACGCCGGCATTGCCCCACGAAGATTTAGATACGGCAATCAGCAGTGGGCCTGAAGCAATTGCTCCGATGCGTCCCACAGCAACACAGGTGCCAATGCCGGTAGCGCGCAAATGCGTCGGAAAGATTTCTGAAAATGTCGGGTAGGCGCTGGTCCAGGCGCCGGTGGCGCAAAAGTTTGCGGCCATAAACGCTATCAGCACCAGCCAGGGCGAATGGGTGCCAGCCGCGGGCGCCATGAGGAGACTTGTTATGGCTGCGAGGCTATAAAATACCGGCACGGTAACTTTGCGGCCCAGTTGATCAAACCGCCAGGCCATGAGCAACCCGCCGGCCAGTGCCCCCACATTGCCAAACAGATAAAACCACGGCATCTGTGTATCGGCGATATGTACCTGTGGCAGTACAACCAGAGCCAAAAAGGTAAACAAGCCGTAGTAGCCAAACGCCTCAGAAAGGTCCAGGGCGCAGCCAAGCAAAAGCCTAAATGGGTAGCAGGTTACAAGTTCCCAAAGGCTCGCAAACAAATGACGGGCGGCTACGCCATCCGCAAGGGTAGTATCCACCGCGTCGCCCGCGGCTGATGGCTGCGACACCACCCCGGCAGCAGATGCTATGGACGCCACAACCTGCTGAGAGTCATCCCGACGACCTCGCGAAAAAAGCCAGCGCGGCGATTCAGGCAGTACCCGCCGGAAATAGGCCACAAAAAGTCCGCCGATCGCACCGAGTGCAAAGCCCATCCGCCAGGCAATGGCCTGTTGCGGAACAAGATTCAAAAACAGAATGCTTACCAGGGCAGCCAGCAGCGCGCCCACCGGCCAGAAGTTCATGACAATGGCCGCAGCCCGGCCACGATATTTTATCGGCAGCAGTTCGCCGATGGCGCCGTTAATGGCCGAGTATTCCGCGCCTACACCAATGGCTGTAAGAAAGCGGAAAACCATAAACCATATAAAGCCCGGCGAAAGTGCCGAACAGAGTGTAAATGCCGAATAAACCGTCAGGGTCAGCAGGAATAGTTTTTTGCGTCCAAAGCGATCCGCAAGGTACCCAAACAGCAGCGCTCCGACCATAATGCCCGCCAGCCACAACGATGTAATGAGCGATGCCTGCTCATTGGATAGATGCCATTGGGTTTTGAGAATACCCAGCAGCCCGCCGGTGAGATTGACTTCGAAGGCGTCAAACAGCCACCCAATCCCCAGAACCAATGTCATGGTGGTGTGAATGCGGCTCCACGGCAGAGAATCGAGTACTGCCCACGGTGAAGTCTTCGATGAATTAAACTCCATAGTATCCACTGGCCCCAATAAGGTTGATGCCCGTAGCCCACCCAAGGTAATCCCTCGCCGGGACTTCTGCCGCAGTATGAGTCGCACGAATCTGACAAATCTTACAGCCGGGAGGTTTTAAGTCACCCGATGGAGCGGCCCAAGCCGTGTTCGACTGTTTTGGCCTGTTTTAACAGCTTGCTGACTGCGATAAAACCCCTGTAAACATTGACATTTTAGCACCTGCGTATTCATTTGCGAGCACTTTGGGGGAATTGTGAAAAACCCCAACGATTTGCCGTATTTTAACATCGCCGCCCGTGCATACCCGGTAGGTTACCACAGGCCAATCTCTGCACGCGCCGCCGAAAGTAACCGTAGTTCCCAGCCCAACCGCCAGTCGAGCGGCGTGAATCGAGGCTGGCGTTTTGCCTGCGGGCCGCAAGTACTTGCGAGGCGGCAGTGCCGCTGCGTGTTGGCCTTTAAGCAGAACTTGCACGGCCAAATTACACCAGGTGAAGTTCCTTGGGCACCGAGTGGGCGGCGCGGTGAGGCCGATCGTCGAACTGATCAATTCGCACGGCACCTTTGGGAAACCGGGCGATGACATCCAATTCGCCGCCCAGAGCCGCGACGATCCGCCGAAGCGTCGAAATCTGAATGTCCGATTGGCCTTCGAGTTTGGAAAGGCTCGGTTGCTTAATGCCCAAGGCAGACGCCACCTGACGCTGACTCTTGCCGGTTAATTTGCGTACTTCGCTTAGCAGAAGTTCTGCGAGAAGTACCTTGGTTCGTGCGGCCGTACGTGTCCGCGTTGCCTTGCTTGCCGTCTGGTTTACAAGATCGTCAAATGTCTTAGCCATATCAATTACCTTTCGCCTTTTTGTGTGCCTTAATTGTCGCCAGGTGCGCGTCGTACAGGGCGTCGGCCTCCGCAATAAGCTGTTTGTAAAATCGCTTCTGGCTCACCCCTGATTTGTCTCCGCCTGCCAACAGGATTGCTGATCGGTCAGGCTCGAATGCAAAGCTGATGCGCAAAAAGGCGATCTGCGGTGTCCGCCCGAAGCGCATTCATATTTGAGTGCATCAAGTCGTTAAGCGTGTCGGCATGTGGGCGGCCAAGTCGTGGCCCCAGCAATTTCAAAAGCTCCACTTTGGCGATGATTTCCGCTTGTTCCGCCGGGCCGAGTTCGGCAAACCAATCGTCGAAGCCCAATGTTGTCGCCACATTCCACATTTCTCAATGATAGCTTATAAGCTATATACGGGCAAGCTATCACGTATAATGTCGTTAACTTCTCCTCGCCTGCCATTAAATGTTCATTAGCGAGCGAGATAGATTTGACAACACGCCACCGCTCGCAATACCGCACAAGCTATAGGAAGTACTTGGTGTAATGAGCACCAGCTTATGGCACGCTAATAACAATGCAATTACCGCCGATGCGGCGAGCTAAGTAATGCGATAGCCAGAACACAGTAGCAGGAACGCAAAGTCAAAAGCCGTAATTCCGTGAAGTCGCCATGGAACCGATGGCTTCTGCCGCACTCATTCAAGCGCAATACAACGCCCTTATGTAACACCTCTGCGGGTAACACTTTTGGCCCCCCCGCATAATCGGAACACCCGGAGGTATGCACGAAACATGCATTCAGCTTATGTTTTCTATCACATGCGCCCGGCAGGAGTCGAACCTGCAACCTTCGGATTCGTAGTCCGACGCTCTATCCAATTGAGCTACGAGCGCTCCGGAAGCCGCCGTCGGCGGCCTCAAAACGCTATTGTGCTCTCCCCATCCAAAACCTGCAATCCCTGTAGCCATCGGAACTTCCTGGTCCGACGCTCCACGCATGTTGCGCCACGTTCCCTCCCGCAGCCACAACCCGCGACGGTGCCCCAACAATGCGCCCGGCAGGACTCGAACCTGCAACCTCGTGGTTCGAAGCCACGCGCTCTATCCAATTGCGCTACGGGCGCTCTATTATGGCTGCCTTAAACAGCCTCAACCTCAACCAAGCCCGGCAGGACTCACCCCTGCAATCCCGATAGCCATCGGGATTCGAAGCCACGCGCTCTATCCAATTGCGCTACGGGCGCTCTATTATGGCTGCCTTAAACAGCCTCAACTTCAACCAAGCCCGGCAGG
>JABEVB010000081.1 GCA_013044165.1 Phycisphaerales bacterium | reverse complement strand
CGAAGCGGCCGCTTGAACCAGAAAATCGCGAACTTAACCGAGGACCCAACATGAGCACACGATTGAAAAAGATTGGTTTGACAAACAAGAGAACATCTTCGTGGCGGCAGCCAAAGCTCTACCGCGCCTGCTAATGCCCGAAAATATTGTTCAGCAGATTTGGCAGTTGCTTAACGGTGTTGCCAATCTGCTTAAGCGGTTTGGCTGAGAGCTTGAGCTTGAGTTTGGGTTGGCTGGTCGTGCCATCAATGGCCAGTGGAATGGGCACGCTCAAGCCGGCTCCAGTAATAGCAACATCCATGTGCAGTGTGTTGTCGAGGGCAACCCAACCCGAAAGATCCAAGCCAAAGCTGGTAAGCACCATTTTGAGATGCTGGTAATCAATGCGTCCCTGTACAAGTTTAAAGTTGGTGGGACGTATGCCGCTGTCAGCCACACGCATGTTGCCTCCCTGCAGCATGGTGAGGGGTTTGATGGCGCTGCCAATCATGCCAAAAAGCGGGCTTTGTGTGGTTAGATGTGTCATACTGACGGTGCCTTGGAGTGTGCCGTCCTTTTTAAGCGCTGCCTGCTGCAGCGGCAGGCTGAGCTTTTGCAGTTGCAGATTTAACAAGCCACTTACCTGCATAAGCCCGGCCTGATCTTTGCTGACGCCCCATGTCAGCGGCAGGAATCGCAGCAGCGATCCGCCGAGCGCACCATTGACATTGATGTTGTCGCTGATCTGGACCGGGCCGGTTTGCTCAAGCAGGGCAATCGGCTGATTAAAATCAATCTGTTCGTTGAGATTAATGTAGCCGTTGTTGGCGGGTATCTTCGCCGGTCCGACTGTCAGGATTCCGGCGGATTCGGCCAGCGGAATGCTGCCGTTGGTAAGATTAAGACCATCCACAGAGATTTTATCGAAGGCTAAGGCGGTTGGTGCGATAACAAGGCCGCGCAACTGTCGCAGACCGACGTCATGGCTAAGCGTTCCGGTGATGTGCAGCGGCATGGTATGCTTACCGCTCATAGCCAAGCCCTGAGGTAGAAATGGCTGGAGCAAAATATTCAAACGAGCCAAGTCGTACTCGATTGATCCGTTTATATCCTCGCTGCCACCGGCACCCCAAGCGGCGATGCTACCCTTGTTTATGAGCACACGATCGGATCCTTGGCCGTCTATGGCGGTTTCGGAAATAGTGTTGTCGGCCAGAGCGGTAAAGGTTTTGGCCTGGAGATTAACGGTGCCATTTAAACTTACGGCAATGTCGGTGGGAGGGAGTTTAGCCGCAGCGCCGGGCATAAGGAGCTGATATTGAGTGACGCTGGTATTGGTTTGAATGGTCAGCACATTGTCGGTTGCAGCGCCACGGATACTGCTGGCAAGTTGGCCCGATAGCTGGGCTGTGGGAGCGAGTTTGCCCAGCGTAACGAGTAGGGGCTTGAGCAGATGCAGTTGGGCCTGTAGCGAGAGACGATGACAATTCAGGGAGAGCGTTTGTTTTGGGCCTAAACCTGCTTCCAGAGGGCCTGTTGCCGTGATGCCAAAAGCTTTATCCTGCGTCGCCATTGTCAGGTTCGTAAACGTGGCGGAAAAACTCGGACTGGTGTGTATGTCTCCTGCGAGGTCGGCGGTCCATTGGGCTTCTTTAAACGCATTGCCGCCAAGCGACGGATTGGTGGATGCGAGCAACAGATCATCAATTTGCAAGTGAAGCGAACTAATGCCGATGTTGCCGGCCGTGTATGTGGCGGCGAGGGTGCTTTGGGAGAGTTTGCCCGCCAGGTTGTATCGGGTCAACATTGGCACTACGGGGGCGGCGATATGAGCCAGCAACGCCAGGTCGGCGCGGGCGATACTGACGCTTGCGGCGGGTATTTCCACTGCACCGGTTGCGGTTTTGTTGAGGGTGAAAGCCCCGGCTCCAATGGTAATGGGCGATGAGGTAAACTCCAAAGACGTATCCTGAATGCTTGCGAGCTTTCCGGACTTAAGTTGCAGCTGCCCGGCCGCAAGCAGGCTCACGATAGAGTCGTTAAAAGCCAACTGGCCAGGCCCTGATGAGAAGGCTGGGTGTTTAACCTGCAGGGTGAGTTGATAGCCCGGCAGGCTTGAGAGCACGTTTTTGGCCAGCAGCGTCAGGTGAAGCTGGCCAGCAAGGGTTCGTTGCGTCATGTTTACAAACTGCTGGGCTTCGACCAGGACTTGCTGCAGGTCGGCGTCAACGGTGAGCATATAGGCGTTGGCATCAGCAGCCTGTGGCTTGACCGTAATGGAGGCTATTGCTATTGAGCCTGGAGTGCCCTGCGAGCCTTGATCGGTGGATTGGCGAATGGCGAGTTGAGTGAGTTCCCACGGTTTACCATGGCATTGAGCACCGGCAGAAATGCTGATGGGATCAATGGCAAAATCTTGCCCAAGCCGCTGTCCATGCACGGTGGATGTGATTACTGTAACAGTGGCGGCTGATTGGCCGGGTGTGCCCGACAGAGCCGCGCCCAATTGTATCTCGCCTTTTTGAATGCTTATGTGGGACTGATCAAGTCCCAGCGTGCGTGAGAATGCTGCGGTGAGTTCGGGCAGGTGACAAGTTATGGCAGCGTAAAGAGTACCTTGCGTGAGTGAATGGTTGGCCGCTCCGAGTGCTTCGATCGCCGGCAAGGTGGTTTGGCCGTGGACGGCTATCATCAGAGGCTGGCTCTTAACCGTAAGGCGCCGAATGTCGAGGGCGTTAACGGATTTTGCCACGTCGAGAGAAATTGTCACGTTGCCTAGTTCGGGGGAGTCGCCTTTGAACATAACGCCGGCAACCGCGGCGCTGGCAACAGTAAACTCCGCCGTCGCCTCGCCCGTTTGAGCACTCTGAAGGTTGGCGTTGAGAGTTCCGCTGAGTACGCCATGAGCCTGAAACCTGACGCCCATGCGAGCCAATAAACTGTTGGCTAGTTCAAGGTCCAGAGCCGAGGCCTTCATGCTCAGGTGAGCCTTTGCGAGCATTTGATTAACTGAAAGGAGTTGCCGGCCTTGAAAGATATTGGCGCTGCCGTTGATAGTAAGCTGCGATGGCGGCCCATTGCTGTTGTCAATGACGGAGTCCAGGGAAATTGTTGCCGGCTTGCCAAGCGTATTGATGGTGGCCTTGAGTGTGAGGTCTGCTTTGCGACCGAGATTGTACACGGTGTCTTTCCAGTCAAGATGTTTGACTTCCAGACGCGTACTGATGGTTACGGGCGGCAATGAGTCGCGAGCGGAAGCGGCTGCCGCCGGCTCAAGCGCTGCCGTGGCGATGAGGCTGACGGAGCCACCTGATACTTTTGTGCTAGGCGGAATGCCCATCAGGTGGGGCATTTGCGAACAGAGCTGATGTAGGTCGGCTTGTCCCTGCAGTTCAAGGGACGCACCGGGAGAAGCAACTGCCTGACCATGAAGGGCAGCTTCAACGGCCGTTATTGATCCCTTGCCTGTTATTTTAAGCATGGCTGCATCGCTGGTGAGTTGTGATGGCAGAATGACAAATTGATGATGGCTCCAGGTTGCGGCCAATGCAAGCGTGGTATGACGAAATGCGGGTTTGTCGCCGCGAAGAAGCTCGCCCCGCGGCGACACGTTGTCTATGGACAACTTGGCCCGCAGCGAACCAGTCTCGTTCGGCTGCGCCTTGAGGGCAATATGGGCGTTAAATATGCCGCTTTCAAACTGCAGTTTAACTCCGGCCTGCGCCAGCAGCGGGTTGAGTGATTGCATATCGAGCGATTTTACGGAAGCGTCAAGCGCAACAACCATTTGTTTGGCGGGCAGCAGGCGGCCTTGCTGAAAAAGTTGGAAGCTGCCATCCGCGGCGACGGCTGCAGGTTTTTTACCGCCAACTCGCACGGTGGTGGAAAAGTGCAGAGGTAAGCTGACTCCCGTAGTGTCTATCGCCAGATCAAGCTTTGTATTGGCGGCGTTTACCGCGGGACTGCCGACAGCCTGCCACTCGAATTTGCCAATCGTGAGCTTAAGGTGCCCATTGGTTATAAGTGGCAGCGTCAAGGTGTTGGTCGGTGAAGTTTTGATTGTGCTTTGGGTTGTTGCAGCGACTGGGACCGAGGCCGATGCTGGAGCTGGAGCCGCGGCTGTGGGTGTTTGTTGCTTAAATGTCAACTGTGCGATGCTGATGTTAATGGTTCCGGGATTTCGCCAGTTTTGCAGGAGCCCCAGCAGCGAAAGTCCGGTATGAATATTGACGCCTTGGGCGAGCATAGTGCCTTGTTTGGCAGACACATTAAGCCCTTCAATTCTGGTGGGTGTGAACCACCCCAACGAAAGCGAACCGATGCGAACCTGATCGCCGGTGGCGCTATCAATTTTAGACTCAATAAAACTCACCCCTGGGCCTGTACACAACAAGCTCGGCAATGCCAGCACCAGAAGCACAATAGCCAAGAGTGCGGCTACCAAAATCAACGGCCAGCGGCGCCGCCGTTTAGGCGAGACCACAGGACCTACCGGCCCTGAGCCGCCTGGTGGGGAGGTAGGAGATTGTGGAGGTTGTGAAGCGGTTTTATTTGGATTGTTTGCTTGATCGTTCATAGTGTTCATCCGATTGCATAAGTTACGTAAAATTTAAACTTTCGGGCGGCCTCGGCGAGCCGATGGCCTGCCCTATACTCTGCTGTATTGTAAGCATGAACGGCTCGGGGCGCAAAGCTACTAAGAATTTTGCGATATCTTTCGACATCGGCAGACGCACATTAGCTTGCAGGATAGGCTGCTTTGTGTGTAGAAGCCTTATGGCCATAGGCTCATTTGATAAAACCGATCAACGGTTCCGCAGTCATATACCAATACAGGCGTGCGGCCGGGCGTGTTTAATAGTTGCAGCCGCATGGTATATTGCTTGAGTAGCCGCAGCTATTTATTGGCTTTTCGGAGACGGGTTCGAGAATAATCTGCGGAGCAGTGTTTAGATGCAAAGGAATCCATTGAAGGTACTTGGAAACATGGCGATTTGGCGACTGCGACTGGGCTTGATGGCTGTGCCGCTCATTACGGTTCTGCTGGGGGGCTTTTTGGCCACGACGCTGTTGGCCATGCTGCATCGTCCGCTGCTAATAAACGAGATGCACCTCGCCGCGGCCGTGAACTTACTGGCCGGCTTGCTGGCCGCGGTACCCTTTTGTGTTTTGTTGGGACGCGGAGCGCAGGCCCTTTTGCGGTGTGCACTGCTGGCTACACTGAGCCGAACGCTGTTGACGGCGGTGGGCATGGCGTTCGTGATTATCGTCGCGGGGGGCGAGATAGATCGTGTAGGCTTTCTGATGTGGGCGGCGAGCTTCTATTTTATGTTGGCTTTTGGCGAGCATTATGGTGCTGCCTGGGCATTGCGTCGGATACGAGTGGAACAGTTGAATCTTCGGGAGTGTTAACTTCCCACGGGACTTGACGGACTTTGTGAAAAATAGTACAATCTTTTACGGCGGTTAACTTATGGCCCAGGAGCAGCCTGAATCGGATACCGAAAATGGCCTGCAAAAGCCAAGTGACGACGTGCATGGTCGCTCTGCGGAGAAAAATCACCAATTGAGCGGTGGGGCGTCGGAAGCACTGGATCGTCTGGATGATCATGCCAGTCGGCGGCTGGAAAAGCCATCTGGCATGAGCGCCGAGCAGAACGCAAGCTCTATGGCGAGCTTTGCCCGTTTTGCCGCGATGGGCGTGGAATTTTTTGGTGTCATCCTTATTTTTGGGCTTGTGGGACACTGGCTGGATGATCGGTATGGTTTTGGTGGCATAGCCACCATAGTGGCGGTGCTCATGGCGTTCGTTGGGGAAATGTATCTGCAGATTAAAACCATTCTGCGGAAGAATAAACAGAAGTAATGTTTGTCGGTTGACACAGGCAATATGAGTGACGTCAAAGTTACAACATCTGCCACCGGCTCATCGGCAGCCAGCACAGGCCGTGTCAGGCTGGCGCTGGCGTTTTCTCCGGCGGTGGCAATCGTGCTGGCTGGTATTGTGGGGAAGGCTTCGCTGGCACTTGCCGGCCGAGCGGCGGGCTGGGATGAGATGTTGCTTGCCGCAGCGATTTGCCTCGGCATTGGCCTGATTGCGGTGGTGCCAATGATTCTGCTGATACAGCAGGAGGTTTCGCTGCTGCTAAGGTGTGCCATGTTTGCCAACATGGCACGGCTGTTGGGGGTGGTGATTGGAGCGTCGGTGGTGGTATTTGTCGGGCCGCAGTCGGTGCATCGCGTGGCGCTGATCAGCTGGATGTCGGGTTTTTACCTGGCGATGCTGCTGGCCGAGACGCTAGCCGAATCCTGGGCTATTAAACAGGCAGCCCTGCGACGGGGATATGGCGTCGGCAAGTTAGCCCCATCGGCGTCTGTGGTTGACGCCGGCGCCCGGATGGGTTAAAAGACTTGGCCCTGCTAATCGGCGGCACTGCTCTGGCGGGCGGTGGGCCTGCGGGCGACAACGTTGGGACAATGCAGACTTTATGATTTCCCTTTTTACAGCGTCTTCCTTCATGAATCTCGCTGACGCGGATGTGTTAAGCGGCGTGGTGGGCCATCGGCTGATTCACAAGCCGTTGTTTCATTTGTTCGGCTTCCCGGTGTATATTACAAATCAATCGCTGATGATCATTGTCGCCGGCTTATTGATGTTGATAATCTTTCCGGCGATGGCCATTCGCATGAAGCGCAACCCGGTGCCGACGGGTGTTTTCAATATGCTTGAGGCGATGCTCGACTTCCTTCGGCGCGAAATTTTTGATCCGATGCTGGGGCCTTGGGCGGAGACATTCACTCCCTACCTGTGGACGTGCTTCTTTTTTATCCTTCTGTGCAACCTCATGGGCATGCTGCCCGTGAATGAGGTGATCCAGATGGTCAATCATTATTCGAATCTGGCTATTCCGGAGTTCTGGGGCGGACCGACGGGCAACGTTACGGTGACTGCTTGCCTGGCGATTTGCACCTTTCTTACGGTGCATGTGACGGGGGTGCTTGAGCACATTCGCATCGCCCGCCATGCGAAGCGTCATGGTATGGACGAACATCCCCTGGGCGAGGGGCGTCACGTCGCTGCTGGAACCAGCGGTGTGCCTGACGACCGGGTCACCTGCGAGGTGGCTCCTAAACCGTTGGCGTGGCCGCTGGCTTTACCGGTGGGGATATTCATCTACTTCAAGGGCATGGTGCCGACGGTGCCGCTTCCGTGGCTGCTTGGGCCAATTTTCTTTGTTCTTGAATTGCTGAGCACGCTGGTTAAGCCGCTGTCGCTGACCATGCGTTTGTTCGCCGTGATGATGTCGGGGCCGCTGGTGATAGCGGTTTTTGTCAGCATGATATTTCTGGCTGCGGGCTACATAGCCCGCAGCCTTATCGGTATTCCGGTGGTACTGTTTGGAACCGCGTTTGAATCGCTGCACCTGCTGGAGGCTTTTCTCCAGGCGTTTATTTTTACGCTGCTAAGTGCGGCTTACATTGCCGAGGCAGTTATACGTGACCATTAAGCCCTGGAAACAGGCGAACCGAAGCCGGTGATGTTGTCGGCTTTCGAAGGCGACAGATGGTTCTCATGGAACATTTTTTTAAGGAGTAAACACATGGATACAGCAACACAAGCGGCGGCCACGCAGATGGCTCATCAGGCTGCGGCAGCGGCTCCGGCGGCAAGCGTCGCAGGTATGGCGGCAGCCGTCAAAATTGCGGGTGCTCTTATTGGCGGCGGGGCCGGTGTGGGTGGCGCTGGTGCTGGCGTAGGTTCCATTGGCGGCAGCATGTGTGAAGCCACAGCCCGCCAACCCGAGTTAATCACCACTATTCGCGTTCAGTTCTTTCTGGCTGCCGCCATTATCGAAGGTTTTACCTTCCTGCTGCTGGTGCTGGTTATGATTGTGCTGGTTCGCAACGGTGCGTTCTAAAACTGCGGCAGAAATTCTCGCAGTCTCATGAAGCAGGAGTTGTTTGGAAATGGTGGTTCAGCTATGACTAATATTTTGCAGGTAAATCGTGCGAGCCGCAGGTGCGCGTCGTGGAATTGTCGGGTTCAGACTGCCGCAGTGGCGCTGGCGCTGACCGCTCCGGCTGTGGCCGATGCGGCACCTTCGGGTGGCGGTGGCGGCGCGGGGGGCCTTCTTTCGATAGATCCCGGCATGGCATTTTTTACGCTGGTGATTTTTGTCATTTTGCTGGCGGTGCTGGGCAAGTTTGCGTGGCGACCTTTATTGCAGGGGTTAAAGCAGCGTGAGCAGGCTATTCGTGAGAGTGTGCAGGCCGCTACTGATGCCCAAGCTCGTGTAGACCAGACGCGGAAGCAACTGGAAGAAAAGATTGCCGAAGTGCAGCGACAAGCCGCTGAACAATTGAATAAAGCCAAGACGGAAGCTGTTCGCGTGGCGGACATGATTCGGCGTAAGGCCGAGACCGAAGCTTTGGGCATTAAAGATCAGGCAATAAAAGATATTGAATCAGCCCGGGATCAGGCGCTTATGGATATTGCCAGTAAAACCGCCGACTTAAGCGTTGCGATTGCAGGTAAGATTCTACGGCGCGAGATAGGGCCGATAGATCGCGACCGCTTGCTTCAAGAATCATTGGGCGAATTAACCGGGGCCACCGGACGGTAGTCCCTCAAAAGGAAGCCGGGTTAAGACCCTGGCGCGTGAATATGGCTTCATATGAACTTTTAGACTCGCTGGCGATATGCCGTGTTTACGCGGAGGCGCTCATTGGCGCTGCCCGCAAGGCGGGGGCATTGGACGCTGTTAGGTCTGACGTTGAATCATTGGGTGAACTGCTGCGACTGTCGCCTCGAACGCGGGTCTTCTTTGAAGCTGTAACCGTTGGGTCTGAAGAGAAGATGGTCGTTCTGGAGAAGTTGCTGGCTCCACAGCTAAATGAGCTTACCTGGCGGACACTCAAGGCGATGGCCCGACGTGACCGACTGGAACTCGTCTCGGGCCTCCTTGTGAGCTTTGGCAGGGTGCTATCCGAGCAAAGTGGAGAAGTTGCGGTTGACGTTATCACCGCCGAACCACTGGACGACGCTGTTCGGCAGCGCCTTGCCGACGATATTGGAGCCAAGCTGCAGCGGCCCGTGGTGCTGACGGTATCGTGTAATCCTCTGCTGATTGGAGGTCTGCAGATCAAGGTAGGCGATACGCTTGTGGATGGCTCCGTTCGCACACAGCTTGATACGATGCGACTGGGACTGGAGCGTCAGGTTTCGTTGAATGTCCGGGCGGCTTCGGCCCGCATGGTGGTGTAGTTGGCCGCTGCGGCGTTGGGCGCTAGATTTAAAGCGCCGTGCGCCAGCGGCATAAATGGCTTATTTGGATGTTGTTGAGGTAACATAATGAAGTTCAAGGTTGATGAAATTGCCGCAATTTTGGAACGCGAGATATCGAGTTTCGACGGTAAATTGGAAACCGCCCAGGTTGGCAAGGTTATTGAAGTAGGCGATGGCATCGCGCACATCTACGGCTTGAAGAATGCAATGGCCGGTGAGATGCTCTTGTTTCCAAATAATATCTATGGTCAGGTGTTTAATCTTGAGGAAGAAACGGTGGGAGCCGTTGTGCTCGGGGACTATTTCCAGATCAAAGAAGGCGATCTGGTGCGATCTACCGGGCAGTTGCTTTCGGTGCCGGTGGGGCGGCAGCTTCTGGGCCGCGTGGTTAACCCGTTGGGGCAGGCTATTGATGGCGGACCGCCAATTCAGGCTACCGAGACCCGTAAGGTGGACATCATTGCCCCCGGTATTGCGGATCGTCAGCCGGTGAAAGAGCCGCTGCAAACGGGTATCAAAGCCATTGATACCATGATTCCGATTGGCCGTGGCCAGCGCGAACTGATCATTGGCGATCGTAAAACCGGTAAAACCGCCATTGCTATTGACACCATTATCAATCAAAAGAAATTTTTCGGCACGCCGGATGAAGTTATATGCGTGTACGTGGCCATAGGGCAGAAGGAATCTACCGTGGCCGGTGTCGTTGACATGCTCAAGCGTGCCGGTGCCATGGATTACACCATTGTCGTAAACGCCGGTGCCTCGGATGCCGCTCCGCTACAGTATATTGCTCCCTACTCCGGCTGCGCGATGGCGGAATATTTTATGTGGCAGGGCAAGGCGACCCTGTGCGTATACGATGATTTGTCCAAACAGGCTCAGGCGTACCGCCAGCTATCGCTGCTGTTGCGTCGCCCGCCGGGCCGTGAGGCGTATCCTGGTGACGTTTTTTACCTGCACAGTCGTCTTCTTGAGCGTGCCTGCAAACTCTCCAAGGAAAATGGCGGAGGATCGTTGACGGCTCTGCCGGTAATTGAGACGCAGGAAGGTGAAGTCTCGGCTTATATTCCAACGAATGTGATCAGTATTACGGACGGGCAGATATATCTGGAGCCAGATCTGTTTTACGCTGGCGTTCGGCCCGCCGTAAATGTGGGCATCTCGGTAAGCCGCGTAGGCGGTTCAGCCCAGGTGAAGGCGATGAAGCACAAAAAGGTCGCAGCGTCGCTGCGATTGGATTTGGCCGCCTATCGCGCCTTGGAAGCATTTACCCAGATTGGCACCGAGCTGGATGCAAGCACCCAGAAGCAGCTTGATCGCGGAGCTCGGATGGTGGAATTGCTCAAGCAACCTCAATATCAGCCGATGGAAGTAGTGGATCAGGTTGCGGTCATATATGCCGGCACCCAAGGTCTGCTCGATCAGGTGCAACTTCGCGATGTCAGCCAGTGGGAACGTGACTTTTTGGACTACTTTGCTTCCACGGGTGCGGCTGTTCGCGACGAAATCAGCACCAAGAAGGAACTTACGGCGGAACTGGAGGCCAAGCTTCTGGCTACCATTAAAGCCTTCTGCAGCGGATCACCGTTGGTTAAAAAGGTTCTGGATATGAACGCTCCGGTGGCTGCTTAGGTGGGCCGTATGGCGCGGTAGCAACGGCTGCCAGCCGCGAAACTCGGTCTTCTATGACGCGTAAACGTGTAAAGTTGTTTGGTAAGAATTTGTTATGGCAAAAGCACGCGAGATAACCCGACGCCGTAAAGCAGTGCGCAACATCCGCAAAATCACGAGGGTGATGCAGATGGTGGCCACCTCGCGGTTTCAAAAGGCGCTGCGGCGGGCCAAGGGCACTCGCCCATACGTAGACAAGATGGCCGAACTTGTCGCAAGCGTAGCCGGCTCGGCCGGCCCCAGCGCGAGGCACCCCCTTCTTAAGCCGCGCGAACGTATTCAGCGCGTGGGCATTTTTGTGGTTGCCAGCAATCGCGGCTTGTGCGGTGGATACAACGGCAACCTTCTCCGGCTGGCCATGAAGAGCATCCACGAGGCGGAGCGTTCCGGGTCCTCTGTCGAAATTTACGTGGCCGGTAAAAAGGCCGCGTCGTACTTCAGATTTGCCGGGCGTAAGGCGGTCAACTTTTCCGTAGAGGATAATGCGGCCTACGCTCAAGTGGTCGAACTTACCGATCGGCTTACCGACGATTACATTGCTGGCAAAATAGATGCCATTCGCATGGTTTACATGCACTTTATTTCGGTAGGGCAGCAGAAGCCGGTGGTTGTAGACCTGCTTCCACTGGCGGCTTTGGCTAAATTAGCCGGCACGGATAAGGCTCCTGCGTCCGCGACGCCTGAAACGGCAGGTGGAATCGCCAAAGCTCGGCCTAAGACGTGCTATGAGTTTACGCCTGATGGTGATGAACTGCTTGTAGATTTAATTCCTAAGGCGCTCAAGGCCTTGGTATTTCAGGCTTTTGTGGAAGCGGCAGTTTCGGAGCAAATAGCCCGCATGGTGGCCATGGGGGCAGCGACGGAAAATGCAGAATCCATGACCAAGCAACTTACGCGCGAGTATAACCGCGCTCGACAGAGCCAGATTACCAGCGAACTGTCGGAATTAATGGGCGGCGTAGAGGCGCTTAGTTAGCCCAGCCTTACCAAGGCACCCTTGGTGATTGATGAATCAATAAAAGGGCCTTTGTTTAAGCGGCCCCTCATAATGGAGTACACTATGGCAACCAACGGCGTAATTTCACAGGTGATTGGCTCTACGTTTGATGCGGAGTTTCCGGAAGATAATTTGCCGGCAATTTATAACGCCATTCGCATTGACTCCGAGGCTCAAGCCGGTGGCGTTGAAGTACACCTCACCGGCGAAGTGCAGCAGCACCTCGGTGGCAACCGGGTACGAGCCGTTGCCTTAGGTTCAACGGATGGCCTAGCGCGCGGGATGACCGTGGTTGATACAGGCTCACCCGTGACGGTTCCGGTCGGCCCCGAAACCCTTGGCCGTGTGTTTAATCTGCTCGGCGAGCCGATTGACAAAAAAGGTCCCGTCAGTTCGCAGCAGCGTCGGGCGATTCACCAGCCACCGCCGGAGTTCAAAAATCTGGAACCAAAAACCAAGATATTTGAAACCGGTATTAAAGTTATTGACCTTTTGGCTCCCTACGTGCGCGGCGGCAAGACCGGTCTGTTTGGTGGTGCCGGCGTCGGCAAGACCGTCATTATTCAAGAACTTATTGCTCGACTTGCGCGGTTTCACAGCGGCTATTCCTGCTTTGCGGGCGTGGGCGAGCGTACCCGCGAAGGCAACGATCTCTGGCTGGAAATGCAGGAAGCTAAGATTGGCGATACCGGCAAGAGCGTCATTGATCAGACGGTCATGGTATTTGGCCAGATGAACGAGCCGCCCGGGGCGCGTCTGCGGGTGGCGCTGTCGGCCCTTACCATGGCCGAGTACTTCCGCGACGAAACCGGCGCGGACGTGTTGCTGTTTATTGACAACATTTTCCGTTTTACGCAGGCTGGTGCCGAAGTGTCGGCACTGCTAGGCCGTATGCCGTCGGCGGTAGGTTATCAGCCGACCTTGGCCACCGAGATGGGTGAATTGCAGGAGCGTATCACTTCGACTACACGCGGGGCGGTTACATCGGTACAGGCTATTTATGTGCCTGCAGATGACCTTACCGACCCGGCTCCGGCTGCGGCATTTACGCACCTTGATGCGTTCACCGTGCTTAGCCGCAGCATCGCCGAAAAGGGCATCTACCCCGCGGTAGACCCACTGGAAAGCTCCAGCCGCATTATGGATCCGAATTTCATTGGAGCCGAACATTACACGGTGGCCCAGGCCGTTAAGCGCACGTTGCAGCGTAATAAGGATCTGCAGGACATTATTGCCATTCTCGGTCTTGACGAGCTAAGCGAAGAAGACAAGTTAACCGTGAGCCGGGCACGCAAGCTCGAGCGATTCTTCAGTCAGCCATTTTACGTGGCAGAAGTATTTACCGGCAAGGCCGGTTCGAACGTTAAATTGCCGGATACCATTCGCAGTTGCCGCGAAATTGTCGAAGGCAAATGGGATGAATTGCCTGAAAACGCTTTCATGTATGTTGGCACGGTGGAGGAAGCCGCCGAAAATGCCAAACGTATGAAAGATGCCTGATGAGACCCTGTGGCGTGACGCGCCGGCCCGCGGTTGGTATAAACAATCGGCGGGTTTGACTTAAGCATTTGCGGGCGTTGGGCTCGCTTCGCCCGGCTCGCAACTTTTCGTGGCGATTCACGATGGCATACGACACGCTCCAAGAATTTCTGTCGGCACTGGATAAGGCCGGTGAGCTACGGCGCATTAAAGTGGCCGTAGATGCCCGCCTTGAAATTTCGGAAATTGTTGATCGCGTCAGCAAATCACCATGCACCGATGGCACCTACGCCGGCGCCGGTGCTGCGCCGTTCGGCGCCGTCAACCCGCGGCACGGAACGACGGGCGTCAACCAAGCTCTTATTTTTGAAAATGTTCGCGGCAGCGAAATGCCGCTTGCCATCAATACGTTTGGCTCGGAAAAGCGTCTGCAGATGGCTTTGGGCGGCCAAAGCATTGAGATGCTGGCTCAGCGCATCGCCGAACTGACCAAACCAGAAATGCCCGTAGGCATTATGGAAAAAATTCGCAAAGGAATAGACTTTTTAAAGCTCGGCGGCTTATCTCCAAAAGTACGCAGTGGCTCAGCCCTGTGCCAGCAGGTGGTGCATACGGGTGGGGCAGATCTCACCCGTATGCCAATTATTCAATGCTGGCCGAAAGATGGCGGAAAATACATCACATTGGGCCAAGTTGTAACCATGCATCCGGAAACCAAAGCTCGCAATTTGGGTATGTATCGTGTGCAGGTTTTTGACAAGCAACTTGCGGCGATGCACTGGCATAAGCACCACGATGGCGCAAGGCATTTTCGCGCCTGGGCGGCACAGGGGAAGGCGTGTCCTATCGCCATTACGCTTGGAGGCGAAAGCGTGCTGCCGTATGCGGCTACCGCTCCGCTGCCTCCCGGCCTTGATGAACACATGTTTGCAGGCTTTTTACAGGGGCGGGCACTGGAATTGACGCCCTGCAAAACGGTCCCTTTGGAGGTATCAGCCAACTGCGAAATTGTCATTGAAGGCTACGCTGATCCACAGCAAACCATTCTTGAGGGACCCTTCGGCGATCATACCGGGTTTTATTCGCTCGCTGATCAATACCCTGTACTGCGCATCACGGCGATTACGCATCGCAAAAATCCGGTGTATCCAACCACAATCGTGGGCAAGCCGCCGCAGGAAGACTATTACCTTGGCAAAGCCACGGAGCGTATCTTTTTACCTCTGTTGAAGCTGATCGTGCCCGACATAATGGATTACGACCTGCCGATGTTCGGGGTGTTTCATAACTGTGCGTTCATCAAGATTCGCAAGGAATATGCCTACCATGCGCGCAAGGTCATTCATGCAGTATGGGGCGCTGGTCAGATGGCCTGGACCAAATTGGTGATCGTGGTTGATGAAGATGTTGACGTGCATAGTGTGGATGATGTCATGTTTCATGTGGCGGCCAATGTTGATCCACGACGTGATACGTTTATAGCGGAAGGGCCACTGGACATTCTGGATCATGCAGCTCCGTCTGTTGGTGCAGGCAGTAAAATGGGCATAGACGCAACGCGCAAATGGGCAGGAGAGGGCCAGGTGCGCGACTGGCCGGAGGAAATTTCCATGGATTCGAGCACCATGGACCTTGTCACCCGCCGCTGGAAGGAATATGGTTTTTAATAAAAAAGCCGCCCTTGGCAAGCCTCCGCAAGCCCAGAATATCAGTACACGTTAAAAGGACTGCAGTTGTGATTAAAACAAGATTTGCCCCATCGCCCACTGGATTTTTGCATGTTGGCGGCGCGCGAACGGCTCTTTTCAACTGGCTCTTTGCCCGTCATCACGGTGGGCAGTTTGTGCTTCGCATTGAGGATACCGACCAAGTGCGTTCCACCGCGGAATCAGCCGCAGGCATACTGGAGGATATGCTCTGGCTGGGGCTTAACTGGGATGAAGGACCGCAGGTTGGCGGCAAAAAAAACGGCTATTTTCAGAGCATGCGCCTTGCGATCTATGAGGAATATCTGCAGCAACTGCTGAAAGAAGATCGCGCGTATGAAGCGTATGAGTCGCCACAGGAGTTGGCCGCCATGCGCAAAGCGTGCGAAGCTGCCAAACGTCCATTCCGATACCGTCGCAACATGCCGGGACGCAGTAAAGCGGGAGCCGGTCCGGCCGTACTTCGCTTTGAGATGCCGCACGAAGACATCACGTTTCAGGATGAAATTCTTGGGCCAATTACGGTTAAGGCCGATGAGCATGATGATATCGTCATTCGCAAGTCGGATGGCTTTCCGACGTATCACTTCGCTGTTGTGGTGGATGACCATCTTATGGGCATTACGCATGTGCTTCGAGCGCAGGAGCATCTGATGAATACGCCCAAGCATTTAGGGTTGTATAAGGCTCTAGGCTGGACGCCACCCCATCATGCCCACATGCCGCTGGTGTTTAATATGGATGGCACCAAGATGTCCAAGCGCGACAAAACCCGGGCAGCCCGGCAGGGGCTGGCGGCGTATGCCAGTCGGCAGAAAGATCCAGATTATCGGCTGCTTGCCGAAAGAGCCGCCGTGCCGGTGGAAGTCATCGCTGCCTTTGTCGGAAAGAAGAATGAGGATACACAACTGGCGCAAAAACTGGCTGCGGCCATTGGCGTTGAATTGCCCGAAATAGATGTACAGGACTTTCGCCGCAGCGGTTACATGGCCGATGCGTTGCTCAATTTTATAGCCTTGGTGGGCTGGTCGCCGGGAGAGGACCGTGAAATTCTTACGCGCGATCAATTGTTGCAACTGTTTTCGCTGGGCGGAATTGGTAAGACCAATGGCCGCTTTGATCGCAAAAAGCTTGCATGGATGAATGGCGAATATATTCGAGCTGCTTCGCCGGACGTGTTGCTTCAGGCCTTGAATGGGTTTTTAGCTGTCAGCGACTATCCACTTGCCGGCGCCAACGAAGAGCTTAAACGCGACCTGCTGGAAATGTACAAGGAACGCACCGGAACCTTTGGCGAGATGGCCCATAATGCGGTCTTCTTCTTTGAGGAACCACAGTACGATGCTAAAGCTGTCACCAAGCATGTGATTACGCCGGAGGCACAGTCATTTTTGTCGCAATCGCTGGCGCTATTGGAGCCAGTGCATGATTGGACTTTGGCCGGCTTAGAATCTGCCATGGAACGGGTGTTGTCCCTTGGCGAAAAGCGAGGCGCCGCCGCCCAGGCGCTGCGCGTGGCATTAAGCGGCGGTCCGGTATCGCCTCCGCTGCTGCAAACCATTGTAGCCCTTGGCCGCGACCGAACGCTGAGCCGAATAAAGGCCAATATTCGGCCAACGTAGTATCGCGGAACAAGGTTGATGCCTCACGCCGTCGGTGCATACCATGCCTGCAGACTTGGTGGCATCTTTGCCAACAGTTTGCCGGGCCAGTTCCAGAGCAGTACGCTTCGGACCACAACAACGGCCAGAGTGCTGCCGGCGATAACATCCGAACAGAAATGCGCATTGCGCAGGACCCGCTGCACGGCAACCTGCAGAGCCAAGCCATAGAACAAAGCCCGAGCGTTGGGATAAAACCAACACAAAGCCGCCGCCAAAGCGAATGCCCCGCTGGCATGAGCACTGGGAAACGACTGGTAGCTCGCCCCATGGCCGAAGCCATACGCCGGCCCCATAAAGTGCCATTGTCCGGTAGCCAGTACCCATGGTCTTGTTCGGCCAAAAAGCCCCTTAAGGATGTAACAGGCGATGACGGCGGAAAGCAGCGCCACGGTCATGGCCAAGGCCTTACGTTTTCCGTCACGATCAATTAAAGCAACCGCCAGAATAACGAGAATGGAACAGGTCCACTGGCCCCATTGGCCCAGCATGATGACCTCCAATCCCACATCTGACTTGATGGTAAGTGGATGATGCAGCGTCCATGCCGTGATGCGTGAGTCAACAAAAAAGGCTAATACCATGAGTGTCAGCGGTATGGCCAGTTTGATCCATCGCGGCCATGAAGAATCAAACTGTACCGGGGCCTTGGGATGCCAAACCCCAGATTCTTTTTCGCTATGTGGTTTCCCGGACGCATTGACTGCATCATCTTGAATGGTCATGGGAATTGGTTCCTTTTCATAAGGCTGGGCCGAACTGGCTGCAGCATCCGTTTCTACGCCCGCTCTAACATGCACACGCTATGTGAATGAACTGCACCGCAGCTTCTCTGCCGCATTAAACTCCAATTTGAACGGATGCTCAAGTGAACAATGTGATCGGGCTTCGGGCTGTCTTTGACAGCTATACCGTGCGAACGACGCGTAGCACGATTGCCTGGCCCGCGCGGTATAATCTCTCGAGTAGTTCAGTTTACAGGAGCTGCGGCGTTGCAGGACCTTTTTTCGCCCATCACAGAACAGCGCATGGCTGCGGTAGCTCCATTGCCGCATCGCATGCGTCCGCGCACGCTAAATGAATTTATCGGCCAAGAGCACATACTTGGTCCTGGCAAGCTATTGCGGCGCATGATTGAAGCAGATCGCCTGACCAGTCTTATCTTCTATGGTCCACCGGGAACCGGGAAAACAACATTGGCCCAGCTTATTGCGAGTTCCACGCGACGGCATTTCGCAGAGCTTAACGCGGCCGCGTCGGGAGTACGGGAGGTACGCGATATCCTGGCGGAGTCCCAACTTCGATTGCAGCAGACCGGGCAAAACACCGTGCTATTTCTTGATGAAATTCATCGCTTCAATCGCTCGCAGCAGGATATTCTGCTGGCCGATGTGGAGCGCGGAGTTATTGTGCTCGTGGGCGCGACCACAGAAAACCCTTTTTTTTCGGTTAATGCCCCGTTGGTTTCGCGAAGTCAAATTTTTCAATTCCAGCCGCTCGAGCCGCAACACATCGGCGATTTGCTTTTGCGCGCCGCCGCAGATCAATCTCGGGGCTTTCCAGGCCTGGAGGTGTCAATAACCAAGGAAGCGCTGCGGCACTGGGTTGCGCAATGCGATGGAGACGCCCGTCGTGCCTTGCTGGCGCTGGAACTTGCGGTGCTTAGTACGCAGAGACATGGGGCCGAAGCATTGGCAGGGGGCCATGTGACAATTACGGAGTCAATTGCCGCAGAGTCTATTCAGCGCAAGGCGATGGTGTACGATCCAACGGGCGACGAACATTACGACTCGGCAAGCGCGTTAATTAAGTCCATGAGAGGCAGCGACCCCGATGCGGCCGTCTATTGGCTGGCACGCATGCTCGAGGCGGGCGAAGACCCATTATTTATTGCGAGGCGCCTAGTCATTTTTGCCTCCGAGGATATTGGTAATGCCGCTCCAATGGCGCTGGTGCTCGCGGCTGCGGCGGTTCAGACGGTGCAGTTTGTGGGTATGCCTGAATGTCGCCTTACGCTTTCGCAGGCGGTTACTTACATGGCCTGTACGCCAAAAAGCAACAGTGCCACCATGGCGATTAGCGAGGCAGCCCGCGATGTACAAGAGAATCGCACACTGCCGGTGCCTCGACATTTGCGCGATTCGCATTATGCGGGGGCTAAAGCGCTCGGCCACGAGGGGTACCAATATCCGCATGACTTTCCGCAAGGTTATGTGCCACAGGTGTACCTTGGCGTCGAAAAGCACTATTATCTACCCACGGACCGTGGCCACGAGCGAGAGTTGCGGCGGTATCTGGAGCAACTGGGGCGCCTGGCGCCGGATGGGCCTTGCCCAAGTGATGGTGGCAAGAGGTAATGGCAATCGCTTTGAGGAGGAAGCATGAACAAAGCTGATATTCGCGCCCAGATGAAGGCCGAATTGAAGAAAATTACGGTGGATCAGCGCCATACGCGTTCGCTGGCCGCGTGTAATTTGCTTACGACAACACGCGAGTTTCAGGATGCCCAGGTAATTATGATATTTTTTTCCGACCATAGCGAGGTGGAAACATCAACATTGGCGCTGCATGCATGGAATGAGGGTAAAACGATTGCCGGGCCGCGCGTTCTCTGGGAAACATCAGAAATGGAACCAGTGGAGGTGTCCTCACTTGAAACCAAGCCGCATCCGCTGGCCGCAGGCGTTCGGGAGCCGGTGCAGGGCCGTCCCATTTCGCCCCGGATGATAGATCTGGTAGTTGTGCCCGGCGTGGCGTTTGATCGGTGGGGCTATCGGGTGGGACGTGGAAAGGGGGTTTATGATCGCTTTTTTTCCGGCAAAGATATTCGTGGTGTCCGTGTAGCTTTGTGTTTTCATGAACAGTTGCTTTCGGGTCGTATTCCGGTAGAGCCGCATGATGTGCCCATGCATTTAATTGTGACAGATAAAGAAATCGTGCACTGCTTTCATGAGTCGCCAACAGCCCATTAGCGTCCGGGGCTCAGGCGATAGCGATGGGTTGCGGCCGCCGAGTCAATGGTAAACGATTGAATCATGGCTCGTTGGAGACAAACATCGGGACGTATGCGACTGTACCGCGGCCTTATGCTGTGGGTA
This sequence comes from Phycisphaerales bacterium, assembly GCA_013044165.1. Taxonomy (GTDB): domain Bacteria; phylum Planctomycetota; class Phycisphaerae; order WQYP01; family WQYP01; genus JABEVB01. The sequence goes on along the minus strand of JABEVB010000081.1, from coordinate 13,018 downwards.
CTGGTTGGAGCATTGGTCGTGTGGGGCTTTATACAGGCTTTACGGGTGCGGCAGGCCGTGTTGGCAAAGGTTCAACTGCAGAGCAGGCACAAATCGGGTCAAGATCACCCGAAACCTTCGGCGGTGGTTGGGCCGACTCCTTCAGCGTCATTTCTTCAGCGTGTATATATCGGAAAGGTGGCATCCAATACGCCGGCTCCTTCCGGCACGGTCTTGAGCATAGCCGATGCGGGAGATGACACCCTGGAGGTCATATCGCCTGATTTGCTTGCCAAGACCGCACTTAAGGCCAGAGAAGCCGACGAATATCTTGCTGCCGGACAAGTTTTACAAGCTCGAAAATTGTATAACTCCGCGCTCAAAGGCATTTCCGGCCTGGGCGAGCATGAGGCGCATGGCCTGCGAGAGAAGTTGGCTGCACTTAACGCCCACACGCTCCTGGGCACGGGGGTGCTGCCCGATGACCCGGCTGCACGCATTGTAGCCGTGGCGGCCGGTGATACTCTGGCACGCATCGCGGACAACTATCGGTTGACGCTGGCCCTCATTGAAGAACTGAACCCGGCGGTGCATCCGGCCGATTTGCGGGTGGGTCAGCCTGTGAAGGTGTTGTTCGGCCCATTTGATGCGAGGGTTGTTTTGCATGCGCATCGGATTGATATTATGCTGCACCAGCTTTATGTGACTTCATTTAAAATGCAACTTGACGACGCTTTGCCGGTGAATCCTGGCATTTACGAGTCGCCTGGAAATCTTGAGCGTAACGTTAATGTATGGCCGCACCGGACTATTATAATTAATCCACGGCGTGGCCATGGGCGGGGCTTAATGATTCAGCGCAGGCCGGCGGCGGTGGGCAATATCGGCGTATCGGGCAAAGTCTTGGCAAGGTTGCAGACATTTCTGTCTCCCAAATATTCACAAGTTGACGTAGTGCCCTGAGGTTGCCATGATACATGGGTTGGCGCGTATACCTTATTGTTGTCTCGCGACAAGCGGGGTTCACGCTACGTCAGGGCCTTCGGATAGAGGTTAGCTCATCGCTGGCGGCAAGCATTCGGGAGTTATATTACGCATGTCCATCACGGTACAATGCCATGAATGCTCGCGTGTCCTCGAGTTGGATGATGGATTTCGAGGTGGCGTTTGTCGCTGCAGCTTTTGCGGAGCTCTTTTGCAGGTTCCCAAAGAAACGGCCGTGAGCGAAAAAATGGGGCGTCCAGCGGCTCCAGCGGGATCGGGTGTTGCGGCTCGGCCAAGCTCGCCGGATGCGGATATCGGTCTTTCGCGCAATCGCTCTTCTTCTAGCGGCATGCGACGTCCGGTAGACCCCACCGGCAGCGGGGCATTTGCAGGTTCGCCGGTGCGATCGGTATCGCCGCTGAGCGGCATGGCAGCCTCATCCGTCAGTTCGCGCCTGAATGAACAGGATGAGATTACCCCTTCGGCTTATATTGACCGACCAGGTCGGCGAACCAAAACAAACAGCAAATCCAATCTTTCCATATTTTACGCCCTTATTGCTTTAGGGGTGCTGTTTATTGCCACAATTGTCATTATCGCGGTCGTCGTATTGCGCGGCGGCAACAGCAATACAAGTTCAGCGGCGGCACATCAAAATCTGATAGCTCATGCTGCCGGAGGCGGGACGGCTGTGCAAGGCCCCGCCTTTCTGGCTATTCCGCTGAGCGGATCGCATATTGTTTTCAGCCTGGATAGTTCTTCGGCGAATACAGATAGCTTTGGCTATGTTGCTGAAGCGGTAGCAAATGCAGTCAAGTCGCTGGGCGCTCAACAGCATTTTCGCATAGCGCTTTGGACGGAATCGGGTCTTCAAACGATTCCTAGCCACGGGTGGCTTACGAAAGCCGACGCGGCAGCCGACCTGCAGAAGCTAATGAATGCGAATGTCTACGGCAGCAGTAGTGCCACAAAGTGCATGCTAAACTCGCTTCATCTTGGTGGCGATCAGATTATTTTTGTTACGGCCAAAGTGTTGCTGCCATCGGATCTGGCGGAGAAGGTGCTGCAAGCCCGGACCCACGCCGAGCGTCTGGACGCAGTAACGGTTGATGGCGCCAAAACGCAACTGCAAAAGCTTGCCAAGGCCGCTGGCGGTATCTTTAAGAGCGTATCCAACAGCGATATCCGCCATCTGTCAGGGCAGCAGCAGTAGTGTACTTTTCGCACTGTGGGAACGTTACGGTCCAGTGGGGCCTTCGACCATCTTCATTTCTTCAAAGGCGCGGCGCAGCAACCGGTCGGCTTTGAGTGTTTTTACGGAAATCATCGGTGAATGTTTGAAAGGATTGTAAAGCGGATCGCCGACATAGGCTATTCGCCAAGCGGTCTGGGGAACAGTCATATAGTACACCTCTCCCTGGGTAAAGTTGCCTGACAACAACAACGCAAAGAACAACTTGGGATCGGGAAACGCAAATAAATATGGCTCATTCACTGCGCCCAAGGTCCCACAGAAACCATGCTCCAGCAGATTAATACACCAGCCATGAAATTGCGGATTATGCAGGGTTTGGAGTTCAAAGCTCGCTACATGGTAGCCAACGCATCCGGGCAGCCACTGGCAACTGTCAACGTAATGAAGCAGGGAATACCAACCGCAGTAAATGGCTGCATTGGGGCAGTTTTTGGCCTGGAGCAGAGCAGGTGTGTCATCCAATACAATGGGCATCTTGGAGTCGGCTTTAAGGTAGCGGGCGGTATGGCGCAGAATGCGGTCAAACGCGCTGTAGCCATCGAGTCCGTGTAATCCGCGGGCATCAAAATATCCGACACCTCGCAGTCCCTGATGCTGCACTGTAATGCCGCGATCTATCATGGCATCCACCATCGTTGGCGAAAGGCCGTCAAGCCGCGACACCATCATGATGCGCTCATGAATTTCGCGTTGCAGACTGCGGCTCCAACTGGTCAGGCACATGGGATTTTGTTCCCAGCCGACATGCGGCAAATTGGGCGTCCAAAGCATCATCAGGTCGCTATCCAGGGCGGAGTTCTGACGCTTTTGTTTGAGGTATGCCTCATCTGACAGCAGTTGTTCCATCAGGCCGACTTGTCCAAAGAGTTTGAGTTGCAGGCTACGCATTTTTCGACGGTTCACCTCAAGATATCGCCGCAGATTTAAGACTTGAAACTGCTTAAGCGCATCGCTTACTGCGGCCTGCATTTGAGCCATTTTTGTCCGCTGGGCCTCTGCGGCTGCCGTGTCGCCGTGTACGTGCATTATTCGCACCAAGCCGCCAGGCCCTACGTATTGCTGTAGCAGGCTTAATATGTTTTTCGGCACGATAGAGCCTGATGGCTGGTGAGCTAACTTTTTCAGGGCGCTGGTCAAAACTAGCTGCAGTTGTTGCAGCAACTGTGAAGCCTTGGCTGTGGTGCCCGGCGGAGCGATTGCCGATACGGGGGGAGGCGGTGGTAGTGCGCTAAGCGGGGCGGTCAGTGTTCCAGAGTTCCTGATGGCTTTAAACTGCTCGATGCCGCGCCGGAGTACAGGCTCCTCTTGCAGCAGGCTTTGACGGACTGCCATTAATTCCTGTACTTGCTCGGCCGAAGGAGCGCCGCCTGTTACGCGTAGTGGAATGCCATAGGTGGTCACCAGGCACAGGATAGTCGCTTGCAAATGGCGTTCTCGCAGAATTTGGCGTATGGGGCCGGCGATGCGAGCGTCGTAGTAATCGCAAGCGACATTATCGTTATTAAAAGGCAGATTCAGTACGATCAGGTTTTTGGCAGGTATGTGCCGTGCCCGCATGTAGTGATGTGCCACCTTCACCGATCCGGGGTTATTGCCATTGGCGATCACCGCTACTTGCATGGGCAACAGGGCGACGGCTCTGGTTGCCGCGAAGGTCAGGGGTGACGCCACAGCCACCAGGAGTGCAATACCGCGAACAACATTCTTTGTAATCATGCAAAAACCTTGTATGGAATCACTTGGCTTGGCGAAAGTAAAAGTGTCGCAAAGCTTACTCACGGGCGAGATAATTCAACGCCAAATTGGCCATGATCTTTATGCCCACAGGCAGTGCTGCATCCGGAAAGTCAAACTCGGGATTATGCAACATCGGATAACGTTTTGCTCCTCCGGGCCGAAGCCCAAGTACAAAAAAGCAGCCGGCAATCTCCTGCAAATAGTATGCAAAATCTTCGCTCCACAAAAAGGGTTCCACCAGACGCTCGACACGTCGCAGGCCCAAGGTGGCCGCAGCCGTTTGCTCAAAGTGTGCGGTTGCTGCGGTATCATTCACGGTGGCGGGCGTACCGAAGCCCCATCGGCACTGTACGCGACAGCGATGAGCGGCACCAACGGTTCGGACGGTACGCTCGATGGCGGCTCTCATCGTGGTACGGGCCGTTGTTGAAAGTGTTCTAAGCGTACCGGAAAGTTCGGCGGTTTCTGGAATGACATTAATGGCTTGGCCCGCATTAAACGTGCCAAAACTTAAGACTGCGGTTTCAAGCGGGCTAAGTGTGCTTACGGCAAGGCTGGTGAGCGTTTGAACTATTGCGGCACCGCATGCAATCGGGTCAATTGCCTGATGTGGGTAGGCTCCGTGCGAACCTTTCCCATGAATGAAGATGTTGAAGGTGTCCACCGCGGCTAGAAAGGTGCCGCTCTTGACACCTACCATTCCGATGGGCATGTGCGGCCAGCCGTGAAGGCCAAAGATGGCATCAACATTGGGTGCCAGCAAAGCGCCGGATTTTACCATGCGACGCCCCCCATTGAGAGCCTCTTCGGCGGGTTGGAATATCAATTTTACAGCGCCATTGAAGTCGTTCCGTCGTTGCATGAGGACCGCGGCGGCTCCAAGTAAAATGGCTGTATGGCCATCGTGCCCGCATGCATGCATTCGACCAGGACACTTGCTCTTCCATGGCCGGTTGGTCATTTCAGTAATGGGCAGGGCGTCCATATCGGCACGGAGGGCGACACATTTTTCAGGCTTGGAACTGCTTTTGCCTTCGATCAAGGCAACAATGCCGGTTTCACCTGCGAAGCCTGTTTTGTATGCAATGCCGAGCCGCTTAAGTTCCGTTGCGATGGTCTGGCTGGTGGCATGCTCTTGAAAACCCAGCTCAGGGTGGGCGTGAATCTGGTGGCGCAGCACTGTTGCCCGCTTGACGATTCGTTGGAAATAGGATGTTTTTTCATCAATTAAAATCATGGTATACCAATTGGTCAAAGCTACCGGCGCACTCGCATAAATGCAACCGTGCAGAACATGCGTGGCACCGCTGGTGGCATGGACATAGCAGGCTCAATGAACGCTTAAAAGCCAACTGAGGGACCCTGCGTATGGAGGGTGAATTAGAGGCTATGGCGAACGCTTCGGACTGTCAGCACGACATCTGTGGCGGCATCACCACGGGGTAATATTTGCCATCGGAATATGGGTTGGCCGCCGTGTTTGCACCGGGTATACCCGTTGCACAATCGCGAGGCAACAGACTCTCACTCGGTATCTTAGCAAAACCTTCATAATTACCGGAGCATTTTAGAAGTTTTCCGCTATAATAAACTTTTGAGAAGCGCGTAGAGTACTATATAAAGAAAGTGGAGTATTGCCCAATGGATGAGCTGCGGAACCAAGGCACAACAACCAAGCATGCTGAAGGTGCCTTGGCGGTAAGCGCGCTGAATTTTTCGGTTCGCGATCATCATGGCATGATCCTGCAGGATATTACACTTGACGTGCCACGGATCGGCGTCACAGCCATTATTGGTCCGAGTGCGTCAGGCAAGAGCGCGTTTTTGCGGTGCATTAATCGCCTGCTGGAGTTGGATGGTCCGGTGCAAACCAGTGGTTCTCTGAGGGTTTTAGGGCAGCAAGTATATTCCGATGGCGTGGAGCTGCGCGAACTGCGGCGGCGGGTTGGCATGGTATTCAGCAAGCCCATGTTGCCGGTAAGTAGCATCTTTGACAATGTTGCCATGTCTGCCCGTTTGCAGGGAGTGACATCTCGTGGCGATCTGGCGGCGGTTGTGGAGCAAAGTTTGCAGCGAGTGGGGCTATGGAGCTATGTTGCCGAAAAACTATCCTCGCCGGCGGCCGATTTAAGCTTGGAGTGGCGGCAGCGTTTGTGTATTGCTCGCGTGCTGGCGAACAGGCCGGATATGCTCCTTTATGACGAACCGACCGCCGACATGGATTTCCCATCGGTGAGCCATATAGAAGACATTATCTGCGATCTTGCGCAGGATTATCCAACGCTGGTGACCGCGCAAACACCGCAACAGGCTTCGCACTTAGCTGATTTCACGGCATTTTTTTGGCAGGGCAAACTGATTGAAGCCGGGCCAACAGACCAGATTTTAACCTGTCCTGCGAACCCGCAGACCGAGGCTTATGTAACCGGTCGCTATGCTTGAGCAATTTGAGGCATAGGGGCGACCAGCACCTGCCTGGTCGCGCCAAACGGCCCATTTGAAGGGCTGTGACATGCCGAAACAGGATTCATAGCGTGCAACCACCTCGATACCCACTTAAAGCAATCGCGTGTTATGTACCGACGGCAGCCATGCAGCAGGCTCGTGAGATAGTGCTGCGTTACGGTTGCGGCAGTTTTTGTTGCCGCATATTGCAGGCCGGGTTTGAATACTGGTTTTCGAGAAAGACCTGCGCGGTCATCGGGTACAAGCAGCGCGGTCATTACCTGGTATGTGGGGGTGAGCCAGCTTGCAGCCAGATGGAATATAGAGAGGTTCTGGCGGAGTTTGAACTTTGGGCCAGGCGACAAGGCCTTGAGGCTATTTATTTTGGCGTAGAGAAAGAGGCGGCGCGGCAGCACCATCGGTATGCTTCGATTGCCTTGGGCGCTGAGCCAATTTGGGAACCCTCGCATTGGAATGTGTGCATGGGGCAAAGTTCCGGGTTTCGCAAGCAGCTGCGGCGGGCGACAAACAAAGGGATTTCCATAGTAGAAATGGCCGCCGGTGCAGCATCGGCCAGAGACCGCATGCGACGCGCACTGGCCCGTTGGGTCGCCAGTCGAGCCATGCCACCGTTGGGCTTTCTGGCGGATGTTCGTCCGCCTTGGGTTGCCAATGAACAGCAAGTTGTATTGGCAGGTGAACAGCATGGGCAAATGGTGGCCTATATTACCGCCTGCCCCATACCGCAAGGCAGGGGCTATTTAATAGACCAAATTGTGCGCACGCCAGATGCGCCGAATGGCACGTCAGAGTTGCTGATAGACGCCATGATGCGCAGGCTGTATCAGCAAGGGGCACAATTCGTTTCGTTGGGGCTGGTGGCGTTGAGCCAGCATGCGCCCAAGGCCTCGATGGAGGCTTCGTGGCTTGGGATGGCGCAACGGCTCGCGCGACGCTATGGCTCGCAGTGGTACAACTTTGCCGGGTTGGAGGCGTTTCGGTCGCGGCTAAGACCTCAGCGGTGGGAGCCACTGTATATGATGTTTTCCCGTCGGCTCACGAATTGGGACGCTGCGTATGGTGCTGCAAGCGCATTTTTTGACCTACCACTTTGGAAAATGGCCTGCAATACGATTACCAACCGGCGGATATTCACATGCTAATAATAGTGCGTGTTACATTGCCGAAAGCCTAAGGCAGCTAGGCGGCTTAAGCAGCAGATTTGACTCACTTGTGATTAGCAGATGCACTGATTATGCTTTTGGAAACGCTGCGGGCGTAATTCAGCGGTAGAATGCCAGCTTCCCAAGCTGGACGTCAGGGGTTCGAATCCCCTCGCCCGCTTTATCACAAAACATAATACTGATAGGCGTTTGCTCGATATTCTAATCGCACAATTTATCGCTTGACAAACCTTTTAAAAACCGTAAACTACGGTTTGTATTTTTCGCTTATGTGTTAAAGCGGCTTTTTAAGGGGTTGTATCATGCGGAAAACAAAGAAGTTGCCGACGTATTGCTTTCACAAGGCCAGCGGTAAGGGAGTTGTCACGCTCGGCGGCAGGGATATTTACCTGCCGGGTGCATTCAATAGCCATGAAAGTAGGGCGGCTTATGATCGCGTACTTGCCGAATACCTTGCCGGGGGTCGCGTGGCTCCCAAGAATGCCGGGCATGGGCCTACCATTGTCGAGATCGTAAATGGATACCGGCGTCATTGCCAAGAGCATTACCGGAGCGCCGACGGTACGCTTTCTCAAGAGGTGGACAATATTCGGCTGGCTCTCAAGCCGCTGGTAGAACTCTATGGCGATACCACGGCCGCAGACTTCAAACCGATTAAGGTTATGGCTCTACGGGAGAAAATGATCGGCTTGAAGTGGAGCCGCAGTTATATCAATTCAGCCGTCGGCAGATTAAGGCGATGCTTCAAATGGGGTGCGAGCGTAGACCTGATCCCGATTACCACCTACCAAGCACTGACCACTATTGACGGCTTGCGTTATGGCCAATCAGGCACAAGGGAAACCGAGCCGGTTAAGCCCGTCGCTCAAATAGATATTGACGCAACGCTCCCATACCTTAATCGGCATGTTCGCGCCATGGTGGAGGTGCAATTATTTTCTGGCTCGCGTGGTGGTGAAATATGCTCAATGAAGATCGGGCAAATAGACATGAGCCGGCCAGTTTGGGAATATCACCCGCCTAAACACAAGACTGCGATACATGGCCACCAGCGGACTATTTACCTTGGGCCTAAGGCGCAGGCGGTTCTCCGGCCATTTCTGAAGGCCGACCCAAACGCTTTCATATTCTCGCCACGGCTGGCTGATGAAGAGCGCCGAGCGGAGTTAAGCGCTAAACGTACAACGCCATTGAGTTGCGGCAACAAGCCTGGCTCAAACAGAAAACGGTATGCCAAGCGTAAGCCCGGTGAATGTTACACCAGCAACACCTATGCGAGGGCCGTTAAGTATGGAATTGACTCGGCGAATGAAGCACGCGCTAAGGCTATGGGCGTTGCCGTAGAAAAGTTGCCGGCAGACTGCCGAGTTGCCGACTGGCACCCGCACCGCCTGCGGCATTCAGCGGCAACGATGCTCCGCGAAGTTGCAGGCGTTGACGTTGCGCGTACGGCACTCGGACATAGCAGTTTAGACGCAACGGCCACCTATGCAGAAGCGAGCCAGAAGGCCGCCAGAGCCGCAATGTTGAAGGTTGGATGATGCACTTGTTATATTGGTCATGGGCACCGGCTTAATTACCCGGTGAATGGCCGAGCCGTCGAGCGTTACCTTTGTCGCTTTGACGGTTTGGCCAGCCCGCTAAAACAAAGGATAGTAAAATGAAAATCGCACCCGTCGAAAAGCAAACACAATCTGATAACGGTTTGCCAAAAATGCCGAGCGAGTTTGTACTCGCCTTTAGGCAGTTATCGCTTGCGATGCAGCGGTATGACGCGCTGCACACGCGAACCGGCGAGGCGACCAGATACGCCATGCTCGCAGGTCTACGAAAAGACGCCGCCCTCATAATTCTGGCCGCACACAAAGCGCGGTTGTTAACGCAATACAAGGGCATTGACGCGCTGGTTGAGTATCACTTTGGCAAATCCACACACCCCGGCAAAGTTGCGCCGAGTTATGTGCGTTGCGCTGACAATTTTCTTGCCGAAGCGTTGCATGTAATTGAGAGCGACCGGCCAGAGGAGTTTGTCAATAAAACCTCTGACGAGAACACCCGTTATGCCACAATGTTTTGGTTGTTTGCCGATGATATTGAACATGGTGGCGAACCCGTTGATAAATCAGGAATAACCGACACCGAATCAAACTTGCTGGCGGGTATGGTGAAGGCCGGGGCCACTTCAAAAGGGCTTCGCAAGAGCCAAACAAGTATCGTGGCCAAAGGAATTGATAACCTTGCCAATCCTGAAAGTTATAAAAAAACCTTTGCCAGTTTGGGACGCAAAGGCTACTGCCAAAGCGCCAGCGGTTCAAACGGCGGCACTTGGATAACCGCGTCCGGCAGAGTCGCCTTGGCCGAAAACGATAAGAATAACCAATAGAATCAAGCCAATGAATGGTGTACGCACCATTGTACACCTTTTGCATACCATTCTGCATTCAGCGATCGCGCATGATTATTCATAAGTAATGACTTATGGAGTAATCAATATGCGACACGACACACCCCAAGTAGATGACACCCCCCCCCAAAAACTTATCGCGTTGCGCGAGGTGCCTGCGCTTTCGTGGCTCCCGGCCAGACGCACCGGCGCGACGCTCCGGGTGAGCACCGTCATACGCTGGGCACAGCGCGGTGTAGGTGGCCGGCGGCTGCGTACCGTCCGGGTGGGTGGCACGCTGGCCACGTCCGAGCCGTGGCTCTTGGAGTTTTTCGAAGCTGGTGCACCGGCGGAGCCGCAACAGTACACCGCGACACCGGCACGCCGCCAGCGGGAGATAGCACGCGCTCGGCGTGAACTCGCAGCGGCTGGGTATGGTTGCTCGACCGAATAAAAAAAACACCGCCGGTTGCCGCGCAAAAAAAATGCCGGCAGGGTTGTCGCCCAAGCCGGCAAATACTGAAAGGTAATCACATGATAGTAGATCGCACCGAAAATGCCAAACATTTAATCGAAAAAGGCTTCCGAGTAATCCCATGCCGCCCTGGCTTAAAGGTGCCGGCCACGGTGCACGGCTGCAAGGATTTCATCAGCGACGCCGCCTTACTCAATGGTCAATTCACGCACGACGAAAATATCGGCATCGTCACAGGCGCCGGTTTGGTTGCCCTCGATATGGATGGCGCAGACATCCCGGATAAGTTTCGAAAAAAGTTTGGACAATTGCCAGCGACGGTTGCGGCGTCAACGCCGAGGGGTGGCTTCCATTATTATTTTCGCGTGCCGGCGGGGCGCGAAGTGCGCAATAGCGCCAGCAAAATCATGGACAAGGTAGACGTGCGCGGCGATGGTGGCTATGTAATGTGCCACCCATCAATTGTGAATGGCAAAAAGTATGAATGGGTGCCGGGGTGCTCTCCTGACGAAATCGAGATCGCCGAAGCGCCCAGCTGGCTTTTGGATATTGTGGCACCCGTCGAGCCTGCAGCACCAGCACCAGCACCAGATGCAGCACCCACAGCACGCGCTCCGACGGCTGGCCGTGTATCGGACGTTGAGCGGTGCCGAAAATATCTACAAAAACTTCCACCCGGCATTATGGGAAAAGTTGGGAGTAATCCAACCTTTGAGGCGGCATGTGTCTGTTTTCGGTTCGGTTTGGATGATGCGGACGCATGGACACTATTACTTGAATACAACGCTACGTGTCAACCGCCTTGGAGCGAGCAAGAGCTTCGCCACAAGCTTGGCGACGCGCGCAAGGCCGTCGAGACTGCGGGCGAGTACGGCAAGCTGCGCGATGCACCCAAGCCACAGCATAAAACAAGAAAAGAAAACGCCAGTAAGGTCGAGGCGGATATTCAGTTAACTGACGTGGGCAACGGCATCCGGTTTGCGAAGCGCCACGGCCAAAAAATCCGCATGGTTGCCGGCATCGGCTGGCATGTATGGGATGGCCGGCGCTGGCAATTTGATGATACCGGCGCAATCGAGCGACTGGCAAAAGAGACATGCCGCGCTTTGCTCGCCGAAGCACTGGCCGCCCCCGGTATGCCGGACAAAAATATTGTAATGCACTGGCTCCGCTCCGAGGGTGTGGCGCGACTGCAAGCCATGATGGCTTTGGCCGCCAGTGAGGCGGGTGTCACGGTGCGCGCCACGGAACTGGACGCTGACCCTTGGCTCCTCAACGTACAAAACGGCATCCTTGACCTGCGCGATGGCACACTAAGGGCGCACGATCCAGCGGCGCTAATGAGCAAGCTGGCTCCCGTAACCTTCGACCGGGCCGCACGCTGTCCACGGTTCGATCAGTTTATATGCGAAGTTTTTAATTCGGACGCAGACACGTTCATGTATGTAGTGAAGCTGCTGGGAATATGCCTGACCGGGGACATCACGGAACAGATATTGCCGATCTTCTGGGGTGAAGGCGCCAATGGCAAAAGCACCCTGCTGGCAATCGTGATGTACATACTCGGCGACTATGCCGGCACCGCACCCGAAAGCCTGCTGGCGGCGGGTAAACGCGAAGAACATCCCTGCGAGCTGGCCGACCTACAGGGCAAGCGGCTTATCGTTGCCGCTGAAACCGAGAGCGGTGCACGCCTCAAGATGCAGTTAATCAAACGGCTGACCGGAGAAGAGACTATCAAGGCCCGGCGAATGCGTGAAAACTTTTACGAGTTTACGCGGGTGCACAAAATCATTTTGCAGACCAATAACCGGCCTCGCGTCAATGAGAACTCCGAGGCAGTTTGGCGAAGGCTGAAGCTGGTGCCGTTCACCGTCACCTTCCCGCGCGACAAACAAGATCAGCACCTCTTGACCAAGTTAAAGGCTGAATCGTCCGGCATCCTGAATCGCCTGATCGAGGGCTGCTTACTCTGGCAAAAAGAAGGTCTATGTGAACCCGATGCGGTGCGTTCCGCGACCGGCGACTATCGGGATGAAAGCGACCCGCTGCGAGAGTTTATTGAGGAGCGGTGCGTTCGCGTGCATGGTGCATGGACGGCGACCAGTGAACTTTATTCAGCTTATGCCCGTCGTTGTGAAGCGGTATCAGATAGGCCGATGGGTAAATCGCAGTTTACTGATGCTCTTGGGAGGCATGGCTTTACCGCTCGCCGAACCAACAAGGGGCGAGGCTGGGATGGCATCGGCTTGGCGGCGGAGGTGTCGCCATGATGAGTGTTTTTGATAGCCTCGCGCATGACGCCATGACGGCGCATGACGCCTATTCCGGTTCGCGCTACGTGAAAATCAATATTCCTGTTTATAGGGAAAGTGGCGTCATGGGGCGTCATGCGTCATGGCTAACCACCGTTATTTTGCAAATAACGCCACTTATGCCAAAACAGGGGGGTTGGTATGAGCCGCGTTGAGTTAGTCCAAAAGCTGCTTTTCTACGCTTTCGACGCCTCTGCCGGGGTTGCCGAGGCTGAAAATGCAGCCTGCCGGGCCGTGCAAGTGGCTCGCTCGGCTGGTGTG
>JABEVB010000080.1 GCA_013044165.1 Phycisphaerales bacterium | reverse complement strand
GACCCCAACGAAAAATCGCTGGCGGGCTATCGCAAATATTTCGCCGAGCAAACGCCCGGCGGCTACATAGACAAAGTGATGGCCCTGGCCAACGTAAGCACCATCACCATGACCAACGCCGTATTTGATGACAACGAACGCACCCGCTGGCTGCGCGACGGGCACAAACTGGCCGACCGGCGGTTTACCGCGGTACTGCGCATAGACCCATTGGTGCGTGACTACGCTACTGCAGCGCAAAAGCTCTCGCAATGGGGTTATGCGGTTGGCCCGCAGCTTAGCGATGGTGGGGTGGATGAGATCAAACGGTTTTTAACCGACTGGCTGGCGCGGCAGCGCGCGGTTTATGTGGCCATGAGCCTGCCGCCGGAGTTTAAGTATCCGGCGGCGCGCGGCGCCGGCGAGAATGAGGCGGCCGGTTTAGAAGTACTCAAGCGGGCGATTTTGCCGGTGTGTGCCGATCTGGGGCTGCCCTTTGCCATGATGATTGGCTCTCGCTTGCGGGTAAACCCCGCCCTTCGCGACGCGGGCGACATGGTGGGCAAGGCCGATATTGCCAGTGTGGTGAACCTGTGCCGGGAGTTTGGCACAAACAAGTTTTTTGTCACGATGCTTGCCCGCGAAAATCAGCACGAGCTTGCCGTGGCGGCCCGCAAGTTCGGCAACCTGATGGTGTTTGGCTGCTGGTGGTTTTTAAACAATCCGAGCCTTATAGCGGAAATCACGCAGATGCGGCTGGAACTGCTGGGCAGCAGCTTTATTCCGCAGCATTCGGATGCGCGCGTGCTTGATCAGCTCATTTACAAATGGGCGCACAGCCGCGAGGTTATCGGCCGGGTGCTCGCCGACAAGTACGAGGCTCTGGCCGCCACGGGCCGCAGCATAACCGAGGCCGATATAGCCCAGGACGCTCATCGCCTGTTTGCTAAAAATTACCTCGACTTTTTAGCGAGGTAGCGGCCGAACTTTTTATTGGCTTACTGGATTCTTTTGATATGAAAATACTGCTCTCGACCACCAGCTTTCAGGACACTCCCGGACGACATCACGATGTTTTAACCGCCTCGGGCTTTGAGGTGGTGCGTGCCCGTGGGCCGCTGAATGAAGCGCAAATGCTTGAGCTTATCGCCGCACAAAAGGGCTTTGATGGTCTGCTTAACGGCGACGATCAGATAACCGCCAAAGTGATTGACGCCCTGTTGCCGCGGCTGCGTGTGATAGCCAAGTATGGTATCGGGCTTGACTCGATAGATGTTGCCTACGCGACGCAAAAAAAACTGCCGGTGCTGTTTACGCCCGGCGTTAATGAAACCACGGTGGCCGAGCACACCATAGGCCTGATGATTGCCGTGGCCAAAGGATTTTGGTTTCATGTCAGGGCGGTTAAGAACGGCAAATGGAGTCGGCAAACCGGCTGCGAGCTCTACCAGAAAACGCTGGGCGTCATTGGCCTGGGGCGCATCGGGCGCGAAGTGGTAAAGCGGGCGAATGCGTTTGGCATGACGTGCATTGGTTTTGGCAACCACTGGGACGACGCATTTGCCCGGGAGCATAACCTGCTGCGCGTGGCCACGCGCGAGGATGTGTTGCGCCAGGCTGATGTGGTGTCGCTGCATGCCAATCTTACGCCTGAAACGCGCGGCTTTATTAATAAAAACTCCATTGCGATGATGAAAGATGGGGCCATTCTCGTGAATACGGCCCGCGGCGGCCTGGTGGTGGAAGGGGATGTTGCGGCGGCCTGTCGCAGCGGCAAACTCCGCGGCTACGGAGCCGACGTACTGGCGCACGAGCCGATGCAGGTTCCGCATGTTTTTCAGGAGGTGGACAACATTATTGTTACGCCGCACATCGGCAGCCGCACCAACGAAAGCGTGCAGCGCCAGGGCCTTCGTGCGGCCAACAATCTGGTGAATTACCTCACGGGCAAAGCCGATTACATTCAGGCCAACAAGTTCTAATGCCGCTTTGCCGGGGTGTTTTTTTATAACAAAGGTGAAAGCACATGAGTAACAAAACTTATATTATGCCGGCCGCATTGCATGATGCGGTCGTAGCCGCCGCGTATAAGAAGCGCGGCTTTACCGATGAAGAAGCCGCCGCGGGCGCCCGGTTCTGCACGCTGGCATCGAGCCATGGCATTAAAACGCATAACGCCATTAAGGCCCTGCATCTGGATGATTTATTTGGTTCTAAGGCGGGCGGGTGCGTGCCGGGAGCAACGATCGAGAAGCTGCCCAGTAAGTTTCGGGCGGTGGCCCGCTGGAATGCCAACCGCAAGCTGGGCCAGGCGGTTGCGTTTGAAGCCATGGCCGAGGCCATGCGGCTGGCCGATGAGTTCGGCTGCGGCACCGTAGCGGTGGACAATGCGTTTCATTATTTGTGGGGCGGCGGCTATGTGATTGATGCGGCGAGCCGCGGTTACATTGCGTACACCTGTTGTACGGCGGCCCTGGCGGAAGTGGTGCCATTTGGCGGCAAGTTTGCAACGCTGGGCACGAACCCGCATTCATGGGCGTTTCCTACGACCGATGCGGTGGGCTTTCCGGTTTGCATTGACTGGGCGACAAGCGTGGTGGCGATGGGACGGGTGCAGCAATTTGCCCGCGAAGGCAAACCGCTGCCGACGGGTTGCGGCGTGGACAAAGACGGCCGCGAAACCACCGATCCAACGAAAGTTGTGGCGCTGATGCCGTTCGGCCAGCACAAAGGTTATGGCCTTTCGCTGATTGACGAAATACTCGCGGCGTACGTTGGCGGCTCGCTGCCGACGCTGCGCAGCCGCTGGAAGACCGGCCCCAAAGATGAAAAGCACACACCGGCGTTTTTCTTCCAGTGTATTCGGCCGGATGCCATCAGCGGCGATGATTTTGCCCAAAGCCGCACGCAATCGCAAAATGTAAAAGCGGTGATTGATGATATTCTTGGCCACGGCAATGCCGGCGTGCTGCTGCCCGGTCAACCCGAAGCCCAGGCCATGGCGCTTACCAAAAAATACGGTGGACTGCTGTTTACCGCCGCCGAAATTGAAGCCTTGGGCGAAATAGCCCGCGAAGCGGCGGTGCCCTTCGACGTGGAAAAACTCGCTACGGTATGACGCCTCGGCGGCTGGCCGCCATGGGGCAGGGGCGGCAAGCCGGCGGCCCAGCAACTGTGGGTGGATTGCGGCGGATGGTTGATGCCGTCTGGTGTGTTGCCCGGTGTGTTGTGCGCTGGTGGCGCCATGCAGCAACTATGGTTGCGAAGGGCGGCCTGGGGCATAGTTGGCAAAGTGTACGCGGGCTTGTATAAACGCTTTGCAGTGCTGACTGCAGCGGTAGCGACGAAGCCGCGCCGGGCGGCAATTTTCGGTTGATTGTAATCATTGGAGCACCTGATTTAGTGGCAGCGGCGCAACGATCTTCTTCCACCGGCGGACGCGACTACGCAGCGCTTCTGCTGGGCTGGTTTGTGCCCGGTTTGGGGCACTATATTGTTGGCGATCGCAAGCGAGCCTTGATATTTGCCGTGGCCATTCATCTGCTGTTTTTTATGGGCCTTTTTTTGGGTGGCGTGCGGGCGCTGGACCGGCCCCGCCAGCCGCTGTGGAATTACTCGCAGTATGCCGCCGGCTGGCCGACGCTTGTGGGCGTGGCCATTCGCAATCGGGTGGACCCCGCCCTGGTGCCAACGCGGCGGGTTAACTCGCTGGGCGAAACGGTTACGCAGATGTTGCCCCCGCCCGATGCCGGCCGCCCGGTTGGCTTTGCACCGATTATTCAGGGTATTGCGACGGCTTATTGCGGGTTGGCCGGCTGGCTGAACCTGTTGGTGCTCGTGGATTTATTTATGCGTGTGAGCGAGCCGTCGCCGGCTGCGGCTTCAACGGCCGCAGGTGGGGGTGCTCGTGCTGCCTGAATGTACGCTGCTTGTGCCCGGCTATATTCCGCTGGTAGACCCGCTGTATGCGGCGGTGCCGCATTTGACCGCGCTGTGGATGTGGTTTTTGCTGCCGTTGGTTGCCATTATAAGCGTGGTATATCAAACGGTGCGTCAGCCGGAGCTGCATAAAATGCCATGGGCGGCATTTTGGATGAGCATAAAAATTCTTGTCGCGTTCGCACTCATCGGCATCGGGCTGAACATTCTCTACAACCTGGTTACCGCCTGGCATGCCGCAGGGCATGGCTGAGCAGCCCTGGGCGTCGGCATCAAGCGATCGCCTCGATTTTAATGACGGTTCTGGCAGGACTATCGCCCAACGCCGCCTTGCCGGAGGCAGCAATACTGGCAGCTTTGGCTGCAACAACACTGAGCTTGTCGTCGGCCAGACAGAATATTTTTAAATCTTTGTTTATAATAAATCTGTAAGGCTTGGACGAAGGTTTGGACACCGCAGACCGGCAAGGCGCATATTGCATGAATAGAATAAAAATGGGTGGAAAGGTATTCCGTGATCCTGTACACCAACTCATTCGCATCGCGCCGAGCGACGAATATATACTTGAATTAATTGACACGCCCGAGTTTCAGCGATTGCGCCGCATTCGCCAATTGGGCGTTTCATGGCTGACTTATCATGGCGCGGAGCACAGCCGATTTTCTCACAGTCTTGGTGTATTCAACTTCGCGCAGCGAATTATACAATCGCTCCAGCAGAAGTACGGCTCTGGCAGCGAGATAGTCAGGTCGCTTGAGCAGCACGAGCGCGTTGTCAAGGCTGCCGCGCTACTGCATGATGTCGGCCATGCGCCGTTCTCGCACCTGTTGGAGAAGGTTTCCGGTGGTATGAACCATGAGGCGCGGACGGTAGAAATCATTCTTGACGAGCAGTCTCAAATACATAAGGTATTGAAAGCATATCAATTAAATCCGGGGGATGTCGCTTCCGTTATCCGTAAGGATTTTCCGGTAAAGCTTGTGGTTGACATCGTCTCAAGTCAGCTCGATGCCGATCGGATGGATTACCTCCTGTGAGATTCACTGCACACCGGCGTCGGATATGGTGAATATGATTCGGAATGGCTGCTGCATGCGCTATGCGCCGGGCGACTGTCGAACGATCCGAATTCGCCCAGGTTTAAGTTGTGCCTCGATCGCAGCCGTGGTTTGCATGCGGCAGAACGGTTTATTCTTGCTCGGCTTCATATGTACCAGCAGGTTTATAACCACCGGGCGACCAGAGGGTTCGAGGTCGTGTTGCGAAATTTATTTAAAGCCGCAGCGAATTGTGCAACAGATGGCGGAAAACTGCCTGATGATACGCCGCCGCTGATCGTCCGATACTTCTCCAGCGGCGGGAACCTCAATGCCGCTGACTTTCTTCAATTTGATGAGTCGCAGATGACAGCGGCACTTCATGTATGGGCCATTGCGCAAGACCCTCGGTATGCTACCATTCAAATGCTTTCACGGTCGTTCCTGAACCGTCAGCGGCTCTATGCGGCGGTGGATCTCGATGGAAGGCCCGAAACCATGCTGAAACTGGGGAAGGCAGTCACGTCGTTACCCAAGGAAGCGGACGGATGTACCGATATTTACGGGCTTGATACCATCGAAGACACGCCATACAAGGGCATGCTGTACCAGGTGGGCAAGGGCGCTGCCGATTCCGATGCCGATGAAGACATAATGAATAATTCAATTCTGCTTGCCGATTCCAGCTCGATAGACCGGGCGTCTCCGGTTGAATCAGTCTCCCACATGCTTAAATCGCTCGACGCGGAAAAATTCCAAACATCCCGGCTTTACTTCAACCGGAACCGGCGCGATGATATTACAAAGGAGTTGGGGACGGTGTTGCCCTCGCTCAAAGGGTTCAAGAACTGAGGTTTTGGCCATGGATGGAATGCTCGAAGTATTGCGGCTGATAGCGACGCTCGGTGAGGTTGCGGGCCGAAAAAAGATTCAGAAGATTGTGCATATACTCAAAGCCTGCGGCTATGATTTTCCGCATTATTATGGATACCTGCATTATGGGCCATATTCCAGCGACCTCGCGTCGGAGGTTGGACTCCTGGTTTCAGGCGGCTTGGTAAATGAGGCCGGCGGCGGGAAGTACGAGCCTTACGTTTATACGCCGACGGAGGCTTCAATATCTCTGCTGCAAGAGCTGAAAGCCTCCACCTCGCCCGAATGGAGCAGCATAGCACGAGACCTCAACGAAAAAGATGCAAACTACCTTGAGGCGGTAAGCACCATACTCTATCTTCAGGCCAATGGCTTTGGTGGGGAAGACCTTCGAGAGCGATTCATCGCGCTTAAGCCGCACCTGGACGAAAAATATGACGACGCAATGAAGCACGCTGCATCCTTGCCGCGCAAGTGCCGCGATAAGTCTTAACTTTACACGCTCGCATCTATGGCCCGGCACGAAGCTTTTGTAATAAGTCGCTCATGTTCGGGCTAAGAGCCTGTTTGAAAACTCCGGCGGGATCGTCTTGCGGCCCAGGGCGGCCGTCTGCTGCGTTCTCGCTCCTCGCCATATTTTCGAATATGCCT
>JABEVB010000079.1 GCA_013044165.1 Phycisphaerales bacterium | reverse complement strand
CGCCATATTTTCGAATATGCCTCGGAGCTGCGGCCTTGCATCCGGCCACCTTGGGCCGCAATCCGACCGCACCAGCCTTTTCAAACAGGCTCTTAGACGACCCAAGTCATGGGGCAAACATGTGGCGCGGAAAGCGTCGCACGCCGACAGCTCTGGCGCCAAACCGCGGATTGCCCGCATGGTTCGCTTGGCCAATTCAGGCCGGGCGCTGGCAATGAACCTGTTGGCGTTAGCTCCAAGCAGGCTATTGGCAAACGGCGCCGTCGGCCTGGCCCTGGCAGCCGCTGTAGGCGCCGGCACGAACATGGCGGCCGCTGGCCTGGCGTCTGGGGCGTCGCTGCCGCAAATTCAGGCACGGTATCAACAGGTGCTTTCGGCGGTTCGCTCGCCATCGGCCGATGGAGCCTTAATTGTTTCGCAGAATCTATCGGAACCACTTACAACTGCAGGGCTTGAACCGGGCGAAGTGATTCTCTCGATTGATGGCATCAGAATTGCCGGGCCGGCGGACATTGCCCGCATTGTTGCCCAGGTGTCGCCGCGACGTAAGGTGTCGCTCCGCGTAGCCGGCAATTTAAAGATATTTGTGGCGCGCGTAGCCGCGGGTGCTCTGCATGTAGAGACCCTTGGCGTGGTTGCCGGCGTGCCGGGCCCACGCAACCCGCCCAGCACGCCCCGCCGCAACCTGGTGATGCATTGGCGAGAGACCCCGGGCGGTGAGAGCGTAATGGGAGTCGGCTTTGGCGGCTGGTACAGGGTTATTGATCATGGCTATCTGATTGGCACGCTGCACCTTGCCGCCGGCCGCGCTGGAGACGACTGGCAACTGCATTGGCGTTTGCGGATTTACCAAAGCGTGCTGCCAGCCGATATTGCGCCGATACGCTGGCGAAGCGGGTGCTATCGCGTGGACTTTTGGAGCGGCGACAACCAGCGCTTGCCGGCATTTTCGCTGCGGGGCATTACGGCCCAGTCGCTCGACGGCCGCAAAGCGGTGTGGACACTCCACGATCGAGCCGGCCGGCTTACCGCCAAAATCACCAGGTCATTACACAGCAGGCCCGTGCCGCCTGTAACCGTCGGTACCAGTCCGATGGCCATTGCCGAGGTTGCGCTGCCGCTGGTTGCCGATGCCATGCCGCATAAAGCCAATTTGGTATTAAGATCGCCCGTGCTGACATTGCCGGGGCTGTATACACGGCTCGGCTGTGTGCTGGTCACGCGCGGCCGCTGCGGCGTAACCATCGGCGGCGCGATCGAAAAGGCCTGGCGGGTGGATTTGCTGTATTTGCAGCAGCGGCAGATGACATTTTGGTTTGATGATCATCGGCAGTTGCTCGAGGCCAACCTCGGCGGCAGTCGCACCATTGTTCGCACCGTAAACAGGCAGGCCGCCGAGCATGGGCTGCCACCATCGCACCGATAGTATGAAGCAAGGCGTTTTGCGGATTGCCAAACTTGGGTGGCCGACCATTCGCTGTCCCGACATGCGGGCGAGGCGGAGTGCAGAGTGCAAGTAGCTGGCTGGCGATGGCTCAACTTTTTCACTTTAAGATCAAGTTTTGTGATTTTTTGGTGATTTATCAGAGCGTATTGCAAAATAATGCGGTTTGGTGGTTGTGGCACACATGCCGGGAGAGATTATGGCAGCCTGCAAAAGCCTTATAATACAGCTTGTATTTTGATTATTTTGTTCACAATTACGTTATGAGTTATCTTTGTCGTCATTATTGGGCCGAGAACAGGTCTTTTGGGTAGGCTGGCTCTTTGGCTATCGCAGCGGCAACCGGTACACTAAATAGCGGCGTTGCACGTTAGGATGACAAGCAGGCTTATTTGGGGTACTTGGTGCCGTAACATCAGCCCCAGCGCGCGGCAAAATGAGACGGGCCTGTTAATCAGGCTCGGAAGACATATGTTATTTATGCGGAAAAGCCTCCGGCGACAGGCCGTGGCCGATGATTACCAAGCCACCACTCATAAGAAGTGGCCGCCGGTGTCGCGCTGGCAGAGTGGGGTGTTATGGGGCGGCATCATCTTTTTGCTGGCGGCTCTGCTGATTGAATTAATCCCGATTGGCCCGGCGGCATGGTTGCCCCGCGGTCCACTGGCGCGGAATATCTTTTCACCGGTTAACTTCACCATTGCCGAGCCATCGCAGCTTGCGGCGCTGCAGGCGGAGGCACGGCTGCATACCCCGCCCATCCTGCGATGGAACACAGCGGGCGACCTGCCTGATAAAATTGCCAGCCAGCTCGGCAGTCTCCCGGCGGACGTCGCGGCTCTGCCCAAAGGGGCATCGCTGCCATCACCGCTTGCCAAACGTTTTGGATCGCTCTCGCCGCTGGCGATGCACTGGCTGCGGCTGGTGGTGCGGGATAATCAGCTTGCATCCTGGCAGAGCCGCATTGACCTGCTGCTGGTAAACCTTCAGAGCCACCCCATCGTAAGCGCGGCTGATTATCGGCTGATCACCAATCAGGCGAGTCAACGGGTGCTGCTGAAGGTGCCGGCGGCACATGGGGCTGCGACACAGAAAGAAGCATCGGTGAGTACCGTCAATGTGTTGGAACCGAGCGGCTCGCCGTTTCGGCCGCTGGTGGAGCGATGCTTCCCGACGCCGCTGTGGGATGCCATCAGCCATTATCTGGTGGAACTCCACGCCCCCACCTACGTGTTTGATACCGCGGCCACAAGCGCGCTGGCCGCGCGCAATGCCGCAGCCGTAAAGACACCGCAAACGCTGGTGCGGCAGGGGCAGATTTTGGCCCACGCCGGAGAAACACTCGACCGGCAGGCGGCGGCACTGGTGGCGGCATCGCGTGCCGCATACCTTAAGAAAATAAGCGATCAACACCCGTGGGCGGTGGCAGCGCAGCATTTTGGCCGGGCAGTACTGCTTACGCTTTTGGCTCTGGTGGGATTGCTGTATGTTTTGGCGCAAACTGTGGAGCGTCGAAATTGGCGGCGTGAAACCCTGGCCGGCGCCATGCTGCTGGGGACGCTGCTGATTGGCAAAGCATCGCTTCTGCTGGGACTCGGTTCGCTGGTGTACTTTTTCGGCGTTGCGCCGCTGCTGCTGGCGGCGGTGGTGCTGGTAATGGTGTATCGCAGAAGGTTTGCGTGGGGCCTGGCGATCATTGACGCCCTGATGCTGACCCTTACGCTGCGGCAGGATATCGCTTTTTTGTTTGTTCAGGTGGTGGGCGCGAGTGTGATTATTTCGGCCTTGGGCGAAATTCGCACACGCGGCATGGTTATTAGAGCGGGGCTGCTTACCAGCGGCATGATGGCGCTTTGTGTATGGGCCGCGGGCATGGCCCTGGCGCCGGTTTCTCATGCGGTTGAGTTTGATTGGGTTACCATGGCCCGGCATGTGGCCGAGGCGGCCACGGGTCATAACGCCATATTGGTGGTGCTGGCCGGCCTGACGGCGGTGTTTTTGATACTGGGCCTGCTGCCGCTGGTGGAACGAGCCTTTGGCGCGCCGACGGCGATGACTCTGCTGGAACTGGCCGACACCAATCATCCGCTGCTGCGGCGTCTGGCGGTGGAGGCCCCCGGCACGTTCAACCACTCGTTGATATTGGGGACCATGGCCGAAGCCGCCGCCCGGGACATCGGAGCCGATGCCTTGCTGTGCCGCGTTGGCGCGTATTACCACGACATCGGCAAGCTCGTAAAGCCGGGTTACTTTATTGAAAATATTTCGGGCGGCGCCAACCGGCACGAGAGCCTCTCGCCGGCGATGAGCCTGCTGATCATCGTCAGCCATGTAAAAGATGGCATTGAGCTGGCGCGCGAGTTTCATCTGCCCCAGCCGGTGCGGGCGTTTATCGCCGAACATCATGGCACCAATGTGGTTGAGCCGTTTTTCTATGCGGCGCGCGACCGACAGGCCAAGGAGGCGCTTACGGGCGCGGCCAGCGGGCAAAGCAGTCCGATTCGGGATACGGAGTTTCGCTATCCCGGCCCCAAGCCGCAGTCGCGTGAAACCGCCATTCTTATGCTGTGCGACGCCCTGGAAGGCACGGTGCGCGCCATGGCTGAGCCTACACCCGGGCGCATAGAGTCGGCCGCGCATGAGCTGGCGTTGAAGCGCCTGCTTGATGGGCAGTTTGATCAATGCGACCTGACCCTCGGCGATTTGCGAAAACTGGAATTGGCCATGACGCGGGCGCTGGTGGGTGTATACCATGGTCGAATAAAGTATCCAAAGCCAACGGCCGTATCGCGCCCGGCGTAATGTTGTTTTGTATGTGAGGATTTTCTGCCCGTTGCTCTTACGATTATGCCTGCCTCGCCCCGGCTTATGCGATGTCTGTCGCCGGTGGCATTGCGCCGTAATCTGCGCCGCCTGCTGGATATTGAGCAGGTGGATGAAGGGTGCTGGACCATACACCTTGTGGGCGATCGCGTTATGAAGCAGGTGCACGAGCGCACCCTGCGGGATTCGAGCACCACCGATGTGATTACGCTTGATTACCGAACCCGAGGCGCAAAGGGCGGGCGACGCGCCGCGTTGGACCTTGAAAGTTTTGTGTGCGTGGCTGAAGCCAGGCGGCAGGCGAAAAGGCGCGGGCATAGCCCCGAGCACGAGCTGCTGTTGTACCTTGTACACAGCCTGCTGCATGTGCAAGGCTATGATGACCGAACGGCGCCCGCCGCACAGCGCATGCATCGCCGGGAAGATTACATTCTGGTAGCCTTGGGCATTGGGCCGGTTTACGCCCGACCCACCGCGGTGGGCAAGTCGCGGCGCTTGCCGAAACACCGCACCGGTAAGGCCAGAACTTCGGGCCGGCGATAAGAAGGGGATTTGTTCGTGCATTGGCCGGTTTGGCTTATTTTATTGGCGCTGTTGGGCAGCATGGCAACGTCCACGCTCTCGTATGCGCTGCGCAGCATTTCGCGGGTCGCATTGGAAAAGGCTCTCGACCGCCTTGGCCGCGGCGGACAAATTGACCAGATTATGGATCGCAGTCCGGACCTGGCCCTGGCGGCTTCGCTGCTGCGCATTGTCTTTAATCTTTCGGTGGTGGCTTTTACGCTGCTCGATTTGGGCATAACCGGGCCGACGCCATCGCTGGGCTTGCTGCTGCTGGGCATTGTGCCGGCGGGAATTGCCCTGCTGGTGTTTTCGGTTGCGATACCCAGCGCCTGGGCCCGCTACAACGGCGAGGGACTTATCGCCGCATTGTGGCCGGTGCTGCGGCTGGCGGCGGTGGCGCTCTCGCCGCTGATTCTTTTTTTGAAGCTCTTTGACGAACTGGTTCGCCGGCTGACCGGGGCGGCGGCCGAGAGTTCCGCGCAGGACGCGATTGAAACGCAGGAAGAAATTCTTGCCGCTGTTTCGGAAGGCGCTTCGGAGGGCGCGGTGGATGAAGAGCAGAAAAAAATGATTGAGGGCGTCATCAGCTTTCGCGATTTGCAGGTAAGCCAAATCATGACGCCGCGAACCGACATGATTACCGTAAGCGTTGGAGCGCACCTGGACGAGGTAAAAGACAAGATTTTGCGCGATGGCCTCTCGCGGCTGCCTGTGTACGAGGGGACGCGTGACAACATTTTGGGCATTCTGTATGCCAAAGACCTGCTGTCGCTGGTGGGCAAGCCCCATGCGGAGCTTAACCTGCGCGAGCTTATGCGGCCGCCGCTGTTTGTGCCGCACTCCAAGCCGCTGCGTGATTTGCTGCGGCAGTTTCGGCGGGAGCGTGTGCACATGGCCATTGTGCTCGATGAGTTTGGCGGCACGGCGGGTTTGATTACGAGCGAAGACATTCTCGAAGAAATTGTCGGCGACATTCAAGACGAATATGAAAAGATGGTGCCGCTGGACATTCGGCGTGTGGATGAAACCACCGTGGAAGTTGACGCCCGTACCAACATCACCGACCTTAACCGCGAACTGGACTTGAACCTGCCTGAGCATCAGGATTACCAGACCATTGGCGGCTTTGTGATTACACTGCTGGGGACTATTCCGGCCAAAGGCGAAAAAGCCACATACCACAATCTGACCATCGCGGTGCTCGACAGCGATGCCCGTCGGGTTAAGCGTGTGCGCATCCATTTGCCACAGCCATCGGCGAGCCATGCATCTGCGACCGACAAAGCCACGGGCCATTAAGTACCAAAGGCCTTTGGACGTGGGGTGTTGTGAGTGTGCTGTGGTTAACAATTTGCAAAAGCTTAAGAAAGTTTGGAGGATGCCAAGATCGGTTTTGCAGAAAGTGGCAAAACATTGAGATTTTTTTGAAGGATGCCAAGTTGTGGTTTTGGTGGGAGAAAAAACGGTGTTTTTTGGAATTGTTGGTGTGAGCAAACATGCATGGCTATTGCGCGGTTGTGAAGGATGCCAAGATAAAAATGGCAAAACATTGGGGATTTGAGGAAGAATTGCTCTTTTGGCCCTGGTCAAGGGGTGAAAAGGGGTGTTTTTGCGTGCGGAGGCCGTGAGCAAACATGCATGGCTATTGCGCGGTTTTGAAGGATGCCAAGATAAAAGTGGCAAAACGTTGGTGTTTTCCTGAAGGATGCCAAGATCGGGTTTTGCAAATATTGCAAAACATTGGTTTTTTGTTGAAGGATGCCAAGATGCGCGCACGCAGTGTGTTGAAGTGGGTTTACACCACAAGATTCCTGAAAAGGGGATTTCGGGGTGGGAATAGTGGGCGCGATGGAGCATGTAAGTTTGTAGGCACGGCTTAATGGGGATAAGCGGGCGCTGCGCGACGGGTTTAGCCACATCCCGACGGATGGTCCCTGTCATATCGGGATTTCGCCTTCATTGGCTCAAGACTGAGAAGCACAGAGATATTCAATAGTGTTTATGTGTTGTGGGCGCTTCGCGACGGAACTCACCGCAGGGGACGCAGGGTAACGCAGAGGTTTTTGATTTACGACAAGGAGTCACTAAGACGCGAAGATTTTTTGTTGGGGCGATGGGTGATGATTGGCGTACGCAGAGAGTTGGAGGCGCGGAGACGATGACGATGGTTTCTCTCGTTGCTAATGAAGTCCCCTCGTCGGCCTCGGCGAACATGCGGTCCTTAAATGTCTGCGCAATGGGCAGCACGGTACGGATTATCGGGAGGCGGGTCGGTGAGGCGTAAAAGGGGCGGCAATTATTGGTCGGCTTTGCCCCGCCCTTTCGTGACCGGTTTTGATTCGCCAGGTGGCAACCTAACAAAAGCTGGACACTGAAAACAGACAATCTGCGTTCCTACTTCACCACCTGGCCCATGAAATTATCGAAGGTGTCGGCCTTGGTGAACTCTACGCCGGTATCCAGTGCCTCAAAGTGCTTTTTACCGCAGTCAATTTTGGCTTGCTCGGTGGGCCGGATGGCATCGGCAAATATGCTGCCTTTGGATTCCACCACAAAGTACAATTTTTCCTGGCCATCAAGCTCCACCACCACGGCCCAATCCGGGTTGTAATTACCCAACGGGGTCGGAATCTTAAACCAGTCCGGCAGCTTGGCGTATAGTTTAACCTGCTTGCTGTCTTCAAATTCTCGGGCAAACTTGTGTTCCACGTCCGGGCCGTAAACCACCTGCTCGTACACCGATTTATCGCTCTTTATCATGTTGTCGTTGAGATAGGCGGAAAGCTCCTGATTTTCAAAAAGCTCCTGGGCATAATAAAAACCATCGCCGATTTTCTCATATTTGATCCCATCCACAATAAACAGGCGCATCACGCGACTGATGATCTGGGCGATGTTTTCGGAAAACTTCTGCGGATTATTCTTGAAATCATCGAGCCGCTGGCTTTTACGCAGTATCTCCACGATTGACTTACGCGTTAGTCGCGTCTGTTCTTCAAGATAACTGACAATATCCGGCAATTGATAATCGCGGGCCGTATAAACGTGCGTGCTGGTCTCCACCTCGTTCATCTGCACGCCGCCATGGTCAAGCATCGCCCGGCCGCGCCGAAATACAAAACGAGCTTTACCCACCGGCGGCATATTTTCGATTTCTCGTACGCATTTAGCAATTAGCGCGGCAGAGTCAAAATCCACACGGAATGTGGTTTTGTATTTGATTCGATCCCATAGCTGTTGGAAGTCATCACCCAGGAACACTTTCTTATTGAGTGTAACTCTTCTGCGGTCTGCCGCGTTTTGAATATTCAGCCGGCCCGCAACCTTCTTAAGCGCATTAATAATTTGCGGTGCCTGGGCAGCTATGCCCTCCGGCAGATTTACTGTTCCATCGGTCAGCGCGGTACGCAGGGTATCTTGTACTTTCCCATTTTCATCAACGTAGCCGCACGCCTTGAGGTGTTCGCATAGTTGGGCGGAGGCTTCTACCCCCAAATATTGGGGCTTTTCGCCATCCGTGGTAACAACGACATTGGCAAACAGGTGCTGCTCCACAACCCCAAAGCGAATACCTTCGTCCTGTTCAATTTCGTGCTGTAACTGCCGGGCGAAGTCCTCGAACGATTCATTGGCCATTACCGTCAGCCGGTTGACCTCAAAGCCGTGTACCCGGTTGCCCTGCTGATCCACCGCAATGCGCAGGCCCCGGCCAATTTCCTGCCGCTTGCGCATCGCCGATTTGGTTTCGTTGAGTGTGCAAATCTGAAACACATTGGGATTGTCCCACCCTTCCCGAAGTGCCGAATGGGAGAAAATAAATTTGAGTTTGCTTTCAAAACTCAAAAGCTTTTCTTTGTCCCGCATAATGAGTTTGTATGCTCCCTCATCGGCCTGCGTGCGCCCCTCACCGGTCGAATCTTTAAGCACTTCACGGTTGCCCTTTTTATCTACTGCAAAATAGCCGTCATGTACACCCTGGGCGGCGGTGGTCAAATCCGCCCCCTCGAAGAGGCTCTGGAATCTAGGCTTGCGGGCAGCACTGGCATATTCCTCTTCAAACATCAGCGCATATTTGCCCGGCTGTGCATTACCTTGTTCATCGTACACGCGGTAATTGGCCACGCGGTCAATAAAGAACAGGCTCAGCACCTTGATGCCACGCGGCCGTAATATCAGTTCCTTGTCGAGATGTTCTTCAATGGTTTTGCGTATTTGCAGTCGTTTGTATTCATCCTGATCCACCTCGCCGATGGCCTGGTTCAGGCGGATGCTCTCGGGTTGGCTGGTGAAGCTGATGTATTCCCTGCCGGGTGTGCAATCAATATCTTCGATGATATAGCCCTCATACAGGCGCCGCTTCGAAACTTCCAGCAGATCATCGCCTTGCCGCACGGTTTTCTGCTGCCGCCTGACGTCACCCTTCTTGAGTTGCACGTCCAATTCAATTTGTGCGGTAATCGGGGCGTTGTTGTTGTCTACGTTCAACAGTTTGATATAGGGTCGGTTAAAGCCGTCTGCGACTTGTATGGAGGCTACTTCAATTTGCTTCACTCTTTTGGCTACATAGGCATCCACCGAATCAAAGCGGTACATCATGTTGTACTTGTCCACATGTGTTGCCGAGTAACGTAAAGTGCACAATGGGTTGAGCGAGCTGATCGCCTTTTTGCTGTTTTCTGTGGTATCCACACTTTGCGGCTCATCAATAATTACAATGGGGTTGGTAGCACGAATAAATTCGATGGGTCTGGTCCCGGTCATGCGATCCTGCGGGCGGTGAATTATATTGGCTTTGTTTTCTCTACCCGGGTCGTCAAAACTTTTACGAAAGGCATCTATATTAATGACCATGATTTGAATGCCGTCGCTGGTGGCAAAATTGCGCACCTGGCCGAGTTTCTGCGAGTCATACACAAAATAGTCGAACGGGGTGTTGTCGTACAATTCCTTAAAATGATCCTCGGTAATCTCCAGCGATTTGTTGACACCCTCCTTGATAGCCACTGATGGCACCACCACAATAAACTTGGTAAAGCCGTACTTCTTATTTAATTCAAAGATGGTTCGCAGGTAAACATAGGTTTTTCCGGTGCCGGTTTCCATCTCGACCGAAAAATCCAAGGACGCAAGCGTATCAATGGGCTTGAGTCCGTTACGAATCTGGATGTTCTGAACGTTTTTAAGCAACTCATCATCCAGTATCGTCAAGCGATTGCCAATTCCCAGGTCGTGCTGTTGTGTGGCCGCATACAGGAGATTATTGACTTCCTGCTCAAGCGGGGCCACCGTGAAGTTGGAAATGCATAACCGCTGGCCATCAAAAATATCCACAATGGAGCGGATTGCTGCAAGTTGATAGTCGAGGTTGGAGTCGAATTGGAGTTTCATGGGTTATCCAGTATTCAGAAGTCAGGAGACAGTATACAGCCGTTGGTTTGTGTTAATCAGCGTTTTCATTTTTTCTTCCCTTTCTTCTTTGGCCTTTGTAATTTATTTGCTGCGTCTTGCAGGGCGCGGGCCATATCTCTTTCCACCCCGGATGGCAGTGAATCCAGTTGGCGGCGGTAGGCTTCGTATTCGCCCTGGGCTTTTATCCGAGCCTCTTCGGCGGTGATTTTTCCGGCGTGGGTAAGCACGTCGTGGTCGCTAAGTCTAAGAAAGTCATCGAGTTTAGTGATCCAGTCAGCCATGGTCATGGGGCGGCGGCTTTTGGCCTGAAGTTCGGCGAATTCGAGATATGCCATGACAATACGGTTGAGCGTTTCGAGTTCCTCGGCATTGAGATAATTTTTAGCAATGGCGGCATCTGCTGAACGCGGCGTAGCACCACTAAAACTTGTCAGGCCCATGTTGTGCTGCCTGGCGTCGGCCCGCAGCACAATGACTTCCGCTGCGGTATGGCCATGGGCTGCCCAGTGCATCTTATTCTGGATCGTGGCAAAGAATTGTAATGAGGCTGCGGCGGCGGGGTCATAATCAATGCTGGTGGCATAAATATCCAATACCTTGCGCCAGAATACCTTCTCGGAAGAGCGAATATCGCGGATGCGTTCCAGCAATTGCTCAAAATAGATGCCGGAGCCGGCGTTTTTGAGCCGCTGGTCATCCAAAGCGAATCCTTTCACCAGGTACTCGCTAAGTCGGTCGGTGGCCCAGCGGCGGAACTGCGTGCCCCGCTGGGATCGCATGCGATAGCCCACGGCCAAAATGGCATTAAGGTGATAATAATTGACACGATAGTGTTTTCCGTCTGCGGCAGTTGTCAACCAGGAGTTGACAACTGTATTTTCCGCCAGCTCTCCCTCGGCCAAAATCGCCTTAAGATGCTTGGCGATGTTTTGCTTGCTGGTGTGAAACAATTCCGCCATGCCCGCCTGCGAAATCCAGAGCGATTCCGCAGCAAAACGGCATTCCACACGGGTTTGGCCATCCTCGGTCTGATAGAGGAGAAATTCGCCCCGCTTCGGTCCGGAATCAGGTTCTGGCCCGGTGGGATCAGGGGCAGCGGGGGGTGGGGTGTCGTTATTCATTTGGGTGTCCAGTTTTCAGGAGTCAGAAGTCAGAAGTCAGGAGTCAGGAGACAGGAGACAGGAGACAGGAGGTAGGAGACAGCATTCAGGGGGGCTGGCGGTTGAGGATGCTGCGTTCGTAGGCGGTTAGTAATTTGCTTACTTCGGTTGCCAGATCGGCCAACGTATTCCCCTTGTGATATTCCAGGTCGTGCGAAAGAATAAGGTAATAACGACATTCTTCCAGAGATGCTTGGGCTATATTCAAAAAGCGGGCTTTGTCGGGCAATCCTTTCCGGCGAAAACCCTCGGCGACATTGGCAGGGATTGACACCGCCGCCCGGCGGAATTGGCTGATCAGGCCGTATATCTCGTGTTTTGGGAATTCCGCCGTCATTCGGTAAACGCCTAACACAAAAGCATGCGCCTTCTGCCAGACAATCAAATCCGTAAAATGACTCGCCGGTTTCAACATTGATTCTATCTCCTTAATCTTGACTCCGGTCTCCTCGTATTAGAGTGCCCTTACATCCTCAATGCCGTTTTGCTTGAGTATCTGCACAGCATTGGTTTTCAATTTGTCATCGGCAAAGCCGGCATCTTTGAATACCACACGCATACCGGGCGGTGTTTCAGGCTTGAATTCTTCTTTGAGCGCGGCAATTTGTTCGACCACCTGCAATGTCATATCACTTGCCAGGCATGCTACCATGCCGCCTCCACCGATGATGTACACGGTCTTGCCGCCAATGTCGCGTTTTTCGATAGGCAAAGCCAGATTCAGGCCGTATTTGAGCAGAACTTCGTAAAGCACGTCAGGGTCGTTACGTTCGGGCTTGATTGGTTCGGTAGTGCTCAACAGCGAATGTTCAAGCTGGTTGAAATCGGGATCCCAGGTTTTGATATTGCTGGAATCGAGTTTGAACACTTTGAAGCCACGGTCGGGCACCGGGGGGATGGGCGTCTCGCCCGTCGCGTCGGCCAAGATGGCCGCCCTCCCTTCCGCGGATGAAAATAAAGCAGGATTTTGCCTTTCTTTGGCCGTGGTTGTGGCGTCTTCATCATTGAGTTTTTTAATCACCCGGCGGATGCGTTCCTTGCCGATCTCGGCAATATTTTTATAGCCCGCCTTGAACGCCTCGGAATCATTACCGCACGGTTCCGGCAACTGAACCATGATGAATTTACGGTTGCCACCATCTTGTTTGTTCAAATGAAGCACCGCGTGGGCCGTGGTGCATGAGCCGGAGAAGAAATCGAGGATGATATCATCTGTCTCGCAGGCACCGGCAGCAAGCACGGCCACGAGCAACCCCAGCGGCTTCGGATAGGGCATCGCGTCCGCGCCAAGCAGGGCTTTAACCTCTTGCGTGCCATTCTGTGTATTGAAGGCTTTTTCGTTCCAGAGCGTCCTGAGTTTACGTTCCCGCTCCCTGCCGTCCCTATTGAGGTAGTCGCGGACGAATATGTCGTACTCCTCACGGTGCTTGACCATCCGGGCTACAAGCAACTGAGCGTCGCATCGGACTTTCTCTTTGCCCCATCCCCACCTGCCATCTTCGCCGGTAGATTTTCGCGGTAAGACCGGAATATTGAAGTCGCCGGAGTTTTCGGTCGAAACCTCGAGCGTTGTCGGATTGACATAGATCGGAAAAAACATATCGGGCCTATCTTGGCGGCGCGACGATGATCCGCGTTGTCGCAAGCCAAGCAGCCGATAGTTCTCCCCTCGTTCGTCCCGCAAATCGAATTCGGCTTTCTGATCCTCCGTGAGTGCCATTCCGGCCAGAACGCACTCACCGGCGTCTCTCGCATAAGCCAGGAGGTGCTCGTGAACTGTCGCGAAAAAAGTATCCGATTGGCGGCCGCGCGGGTTGCTCATGACAGTCACCTGTCCGACAAAATTTTCCTCCCCGAAAATCTCATCGCATATCTTACGCAGATTTGCTACTTCGTTATCATCAATCGAAATAAAGATCACGCCATCATCGCGCAGAAGGTTCCGCGCCAACTTCAGGCGGGGATACATCATGTTGAGCCAGTCAGTGTGGTAACGGCCCGAGGTTTCCGGGTTGGTAGAAAGTTTACGGCCTTCGCCATCGGTCTGGCCGGTTAATTCCATGTAGTTTTTAATACTGTCGCGAAAATTGTCGGGATAAATAAAATCATTGCCGGTGTTATAGGGCGGGTCAATATAAATCATTTTGATTTGCTTGTGATAGCTCTTTTGAAGCAGCTTGAGCACTTCGAGATTGTCACCCTCAATAAATATATTCTGCGTAGTATTCCAATTGACCGATTCTTCGGGGCACGGCCGCAGCGTACCCATGCTGCGGGTTTGGGCCAGCCAGCGGGCTTTGGATTTGCCGTTCCAGGTGAAGCTGTAGCGTTCGTTGGCATCATCCACATAATCGCCAAGAAGCTGCTTGAGGGCGTCAAAATTAATCTTTCCCTCGGCAAATACCTCCGGGAAAAGCTCTTTGAGTTTGGCGATGTTGTCAGCCAAGAGGTCTTTGGAACTGCCGTCGGTTTCGGGGGTGAGTTTTTGCATAAACGCTTCCCTTAGTTTCGAGATGCCCAACCGCGCCTGAGGGGCCTCGATGCCGAAGCAAGGACAGTACCTTCAGCGCAGTCGCGGACCCTAGTCACTACCACCCCATTGGCCCCTCGGCGGCGATCCGGTGAGAGGAATAATAACGCGGATGGGCTGTGGCTGCATACACGGACGATCCTCTGCCGCGAGCACCGGTCTTTAAATGGGGTGCGCCCGGCCGCTGCTAATGGCCTTCTCTCGCCGATTTATACTTCTTAAGCATTTGTTCTGGGAGCAGGTACAGATTTCCGCGGGCCCTGGAGCAGGCGACATAGAGCTTATTTCTCGTCTGTGGTTTAAGCGCATTCAGCAGGTCGCTCTTATATGCTTTGTACGTGGTGCCGTTCAAGACCACACAAATATCATGGTAGTCGTCAATGCCTTTGGAGTTACCCCAGTTGTCAGAATAGCAGCTATACCGGCGATTCTCTTGGTAAAAGAGTTTGACCGTCCTCCGGCAAGTGTAGATGCGATCCGCCTCTTCCTGTTTACTCAGGAATACTACCTCGGCCGAGTTTCTCGATTGGGAGTAAATTTCTATGCTGAGGTGCTTCCGTATAAAGCTGCAAACGGCTTCAGTGCATCTGTGGCTCCTCG
Organism: Phycisphaerales bacterium; assembly: GCA_013044165.1. GTDB lineage: Bacteria > Planctomycetota > Phycisphaerae > WQYP01 > WQYP01 > JABEVB01. The sequence goes on along the minus strand of JABEVB010000079.1, from coordinate 3,677 downwards.
CTAAGGAAGTGGCGTCCACTTCCAAGCCGGCTTCTTCAAGCCGCTTCTTATATTTTGTGTAATCGTCGTGGAGTCTGCGGTTGGTTTGTCCGTCTCGGCTCGTGTCGAATGTGTGTTGGTAAAAGTCGCCTACGAACCTCAATTCGATATTGCAGCGGCATATCGCTATCAGCAAGTTGAAGTCGTGACCGCCGATATCCTGTATCTCATCGATGTAGATTGCGTCGAAGTATTTCTCCAATCGCCGGCGCACGTCGCCGATCGCTCCGTTGGTTTCAAGCAACTTGGCGATTCGGTTGTAGTAAACCCGGCGGCGGTTGTCGACGTAGAATCGGTTGTCCGTTCGCGGCAGCTTTTGTGTCCACGCCGGCGGATTCTCATAGTTAATACCTTTGGTTCTCATCTGCATTAAAAAGAGCGGCTTGTAGCAAAAAGCATGCAGGAAGGTGAAGTAGGAGTAAAGGGTAACGTTTGACGGGAAATATCCGAAGTGCTCGATGATTTTACGCCGTAAGATTGCATGGTTGTTGTCTGTATAGGTAACCAGCAGGAACCGCCTCTTAAGGTCAAGGCTGTTGACAAGATGAGTCGTCTTACCGGCCCCCGCGACAGCGAAGATTACTTTCTTATCCACGCGATGGCCTCTTTGATATATTCCGGTGTGACGAGCGATGCTGCCTTCTTGTCCAGAAGCTCAAAGGCGGCGTCGGTCTTGTTTTTTAGCATGTACTCCTCGACGGAAAGTTTCACACGGCTAGGCTGGAAAAGTTCATCGCAAGCGGCTTTATTATCCTTATACAGACAGATTTCAAACGTCCGCCTCGCGGAATTTTTGTCAGAGAATATACCTATACGTTCGCTCTCATGTTCGGTGTAGGGGGCAATGCAGTTGTTCTGGTAATTACCATCGTTATCGCACACAACTGCGGTTTTGATGCTAAGCATTTTAGCCAAGTCTAAGTATCGCTTGAAGCTTGTTCCGCCTACGGCGATTACATGCACGCCGTCTTTCTCAGGGCTAGAACCCTCCGATTCCTTCCTATAGAATGCGTCCATTAAGATGAATTCGGCATCCCCTTCGACGAGGATTACTTTGTTAGATAGCACGAACTCGAGGACATTGTTATCGGGAGCCTTAATGAAGAATCTGGCCGTATCTTTCGGCAGTTCCTTCAAGGAAGCAGGCTTTTCCCCCGAACTGTTCATTAGGATGGCTTTTCGCAAATCGAGTCGTGTACAGATGAGGCTGCTGTGAGTTGCAATAAAAAGCTGTTTGCCATTCGAATCGGCGATCCGCTCTAAAAGCTTTTTCATATTGGTATGGCTCAAATGATTCTCAGGTTCCTCAAGAAGTATAGCATTGAGACTCTGCGCTTTGTGGAGGGCGAAGTCTGTCTTGATGAAGCATTGACGGCCTTTCCCTTTGCTCTCTATCGGCATCTCTTTTTCGAGAACAATAATATCCGTAGCCAAATTCGATTTCGAACTAGATCTGACTCCAAACTGGTAGGAGTCTAGCTTTTGGTTAATCTCGGCTAGGGTATCAATCCTAAATTTCTCTTTATTCGTCCGGTAGAGGTACTCGCTTTTACTTCGCTCGTTGGGAGTCGAGTTGGCATCATAAAGAGATTTCGTATATTCTCGAGTCGCATAGTCACTGTTGATCTGCGAGCTGTCGACGATTACATGTTTCATCGGTCTCCTAAATCCGGAGAAGACTTGCCCGGCGAAAGACACGAACTTTGACTCGTAGTATTCGAAAGGGAAATTACAGGATGGATCTTTAAGGATCTCGACGGCGTCTTTGCTGAAATCATCGTGAAGGACAGATTCAAAGCGAAGTCCGTCGTGAATGATAGATTTCGAGTTGTTTTTTCCATTTAAGTCTGGGTTGTGCTGTTCAGACAGGTAGACCTCCACGAACATGGTGGGTAGAGTGGCCAAGCTTTTGTCACCCGCTAGAAAGCTGGCTACTACCTCCCTATTGAAGATAGTCTCGATTCCAATGGTCTCAACTTTGCCCTTGCTTCCACTAAGAACGAGGTCGATGGCTAGTAGTACTGAGCTTTTACCGGATTCATTGTCGCCTATAAGTATGTTCATACCGTCGTCGAAATCGAGTTCAAGATATTTGAAACGCTTGAAGTTCGACAGGATAAGCTTCTTTATTGTATTCATTTTTTATTCCCAATTTTGAAAAGGCTCTCGAGTCACTGCTAATCCATTTTAACAGTATTTTGTCTGGCGAGAGATCATCACAAATAGAGCTCTGTTTTATTCAATTTCTTTTCCAGCCCCTTGATTCGCATATTGAGTTCCACCTGCCGATTAAATTGAGTTTCAATTTTAAGCTTTTGGCGCAACTCAGCAATATTCTGTTTGATTCGCCGGCAGTCCGCCAGTCGGTTGTGGCGGATTCGCCAATCTGTGCCGGGTGCTCCGAGCTTATACTGGCCGCAGAATCTGGCGCATTGGTGGGCGATGATCCGTTCGATGTAGCCGCAGTAGAGGGTGTGAAAATTGCTTTGCGGAAGGGTTTTGAATTCGAGGCTGTTGAGAAAATCCTTTGCTACGGCGGTTGCGGAATCAGGGTTGAGCCACTCGGTGCTAAAAAGTTCCTCGGCTACTATTTTGCTAGTTTCTGCCTGGCTGAATCGTTTGTTGGCCACACTGATGGCCACGCGCGAATCGCACGCCAGAACCAGCAACAATGGATAGGGAATGGCCCGGTGAATCGCCTCGGCAATGCGCTGATGGCGAGTTACATGCTGCAGATTGGTTTGCAGCACGGCGACTTCCAGATATTCGCGCTGGTCATCGCGGCAGGGGGGTATTGGAACGGTGGCGGGTTTGAGCGTGTATTGCCAGAAGATGGTATCAACGTCCTGATCGAAGGCTTTTTTATCGGCTGCACCCAACTGAGCATTTTTCAGAAACAGATTTTTGAAAATTCGTTTGCCCAGAAAGCAGGATTCGGGAAGGGCCAGATGTTGATAAATGGGGTCGGTCATGGTCGCCTCGGCTCTGGCAATATCGCCAGGTAGGCAACAACTTCAAAATCATCGGCTCCCCGGAATTTATCTCGATTTATGACGGTGCCGCCGGGTTGGAACAGGCTTTCAATGCCTTTTTCATCGGCTTTGCCGGTAATGGCGGCTATGGCCTTGGCCAAAAGAGATTGATAGCGCTGCATATCCGCCCCGTTTTTGGTCATGACGTTAAAGGCGGACACGGCGGCGGTGTCGGGCTGGGACTTTCCGAGTGCCAATTTCTTCAAGAGATCCAGAATCTTTTTGGCTTGCGGAAAGTTTTGGCAGATTTCGCCATTTTCCAATACATACACCAGATAATGCGGGGCCAGGGCATAGGTGCTGTCAATAACCGCTTTCGGCAATTCGTTGCGCAGGCAGAAGATGACCCCGGGCTGTGTTTCTGGAATATTGGCCGAGGCGGTGATGGCATAGGCGCCGGGTGGGGCAGCTTCAAGTTCGTGGACATGGGCTTTAATGTAGTCGGATAAATCCATGCGGAAATCATTGAGCGTCATATCGGTAATGGAAATATTGTTGGCAAGGTCCTCGAGGTTTACCACGCTGTCCTGAAGCTGCTGAAGCTGCCGACGGCGATATTCCAGATCGTTCATGCGGGCCTGTTCCGTGGGTTGAATGATGTTTTCT
>JABEVB010000078.1 GCA_013044165.1 Phycisphaerales bacterium | reverse complement strand
GCCATTCCCAGCCGCTCTTTATTCGCCCGTAGGGGCTGTCATGCGCAGCACGCGCCCAAGGCAACGCCCGAACGGGATGCGGCGAAATCAGGACCGTGCGAAAGCCAGGTGCATGCCAATCCGGCCGTATTCCCACGAGGTCGTTATACATCCAACCGAGCACATCCCCAAACATGATGTGGTTCATTGATCCGGGCCGAAGACTCCAGTTTTCGTAAAGCGTGGTAGCCCCGTGCATAATCCAGTTGCCATAGCTCGGATAAGTGGTTTGGCTTGCCATTCGATAAGCCAGTTTTGTACAGCGATAACGACCTAGAACGCGGAACAGGCACTTAGCGCCCAAAATACCGACATCCAGGTGGTTGTCATGTTGATGGATGTTGGCTACCAATTGGTTCACCACAGCTGCTTGGCGGTTCTTCGGAACTAATCCGTAATATAGTGGCATACAAAGAGCGGTTTGATCCCCATTGCTATACAGTCCGTTACCTCTAAAGAATTTAGCATTAAACGCCGCCTTAATCGCCGCCGCATCGGCCCTATACGCCTTCGCATCTGTGTTTTTTCCCAATATTTGGGCGATGAGTGCCAACAGAACCGCATCACGGTAAAAAATACAGGTGGAGGTAAACGATACCGGCGGTCGTGAGCGGCTCGCGGTGGCCCACTCGCCGACGCCGCACGAATCCGGCGAAATCCAGTGTTTGGCGTGGGCTGCGGTATAGAGAAAATATTTTTTTATTCCGCCGTAATGGGACCGTAAAATCTGCCCATCGCCTTGGTACAAGTATTGATACCACGCGACAAACTCATAGGCTGTGTCCCAATCCACCGCGTCGCCCTGCCCCCAGCCGTTGGAGGTTGGGATAATCACCGCCAGCGATCCATTCGCGGTCTGATTATCCCGGAAATCGTTGAGCCATTTTGCATAGCCAAGCTCGTTGCTGTATGTAAACATGCCTTGAACCGCCGCCAGCCAGGTGTCACCCGCCCATCCATTTTTTTCCCGCGTTGGGCAATCCGTCGGCCTGCCGACAAAGTTGGAGCAATAGGCCCGATTGGTGCAGTCGGCAATGGCATTGAGCATGGGGCTTGCGCTCCAGAATGTGCCCACGCGGCGGAATGGCGTGTAAATGAAATCCGCCTCTGCATGAATAATGTCTTTGCGCGACGAAAGACCATTGATCTGTACATACTGAAAGCCATTGTAAGTAAATTGCGGATGATAAGTGAATGTTTTACCGCTGGCGGGGAGATAAGTATCGGTCTGGAATGGGCCCGTGAAGACCAACCCCTTGATAGTAGACTGATCCACCATGCCATCGGCATGCGTTCGCTCACCATAGCGCATCACGACGGGCACACCCGGCCTTCCCCGCGCTGTTAACGTCATCCACCCCGACATGTTCTGCGGAAATTTGACGACGAAAATATGCGGTTTAGGCTGTAAAATGGAAAGCGGGGCCACCCGCTGCATCACTCGGCACGACGGCATCAATTGCGCCGTGACCCGCCCTGCCGGGGCATTCACCACCACTGCGTGTGGATAGTTGGCAAACCCCCTTTGCGGGTTATTCCATCCCGCTACTTTTAATGATGCATCGTAAACCTCACCATTGTACACGCCATCAGCCAGGCGCGGCCCAGCGCCAGCTTGCCAGGTTTTGTCGGTGGCCAGCCAGGTTGCTTGACCATCGGCTGTCCGCATCAGCAGATTCAGGCGCACGCGCGGCCACGCCCGCCATAGCGCCTTGTTCCAGTTCCAGGCATCGCGTTCCATCACATTAAACCAGCCATTACCCAACGCAATTGATACGACGTTGCGATGGCCTTTGCGCAAAAGAGAGGTTACATCAAACGCCCGGAAGGGCACCGTCTTGGAATAGTCATACAGCGTGGATTCCAACTCGCCATTGCCAACCTTGCGGCCATTAATCAAGACCCTCCAGAAACCCGGGCAGGCTATATACAAATAGGCATGATTCATTCCGGTCGGGGCATGAAACACTTTTCGGAATATCGGGCACGGCTTATTTTGCCGCCATTTTGGCCGCATCATGCGTGGACCGGTTCGGCCCCAAGGGCCGCCGCCCCAGGGTGTGAGCACCGCGGCTTTGTCCTGTAGTGGGGCGCCGGAGGTCCATTTTGCGCCGGCCGCGCTTGGTATAGCCGCCCAGTTGGCATCCGTTAAGATTCGCCTGTGAAAGTGGTTATTTCCTCTCATATATAGCTTGGCAATAAGACCTGAAGGGTTGGCCTGTGAGCCTTGGTTCTGCAGCAACACAGAAATTTTATTAACCCCGCCCTGTAGGTAACGGGCTATATCCAGAACCGCCGGGGTGGCCCAATGTGCTGAAAATGTCGGTGTTATCACATGCCTGTTGATGGCCACCTTGCATGCATCGTCCCCGGCGATAATTAAAGTGCAATGCGAAAATGTCATTCCTTGCGGCAACTTAAAGGTTTGGCTGAATACATAAAATCCGGCCGGCGCATCAAATGAAGGTAACTTCGTAACATCTTTCGGCATTATCCAATCTGCATTTTTAAAACTCACCGGTTCCAATAAACCCGCCAGTTCGGCCGGGCGCGGAAGACCGTAATAGGCGCTAAATCCATCCGAATAAAATGGATTAGATATCTGCGGATGGTAGGTGATCCACTCCCCTTGCCAGTCAGCGGTATGCAGCGGACCGGTCATCCAACTGGCGGCAGGACTCCACTGCGACCGCCAGCCTGAGCGACCCCAAATGCGAACGCGCCAGTAATAATGCGTAAATGGCTCAAATGCGGGGCCTTGATACTGCGGAAGAAAATTGGCGCTGGCCGGCACTTTTCCAGAATCCCATACCAGCGGGTGGCCCTGAAGAATTGCCTCGCGCGACTGCGCCACTTGAATCTGATAGTTGGCTTGACCTTGCAATATATCTCGTTGTGGAGGCATCCACGTTAAACGCGGATGCCTCTGCTGCACGCCCAAAGGGCTGCGAGCCCAGTTGCAGCGGAGCCTGAAGGGCGCATCTGCGGAGGCGTGTGCGAAGCGGTCAGGCAATGCGGGATGAACCTGATCGACGGCGGGGATGAGGGTGAGGAGTGTTTCATTCGCTCGCGGCACATTGGCTGCGGCAAGGCAAGAAAAGCCTGCGAGAACCCCAATAACAAGTAATGCTGCGCGTAAAAAGATCAAGCGTGGGGCCATGGTCTCAAACCTCTGTCCTTAAAAATCGCTTTCAATAAACGATATCGCATGCGCGATTCGGGGTATGATATTCTCAGTTATAGAAACGGCACCCAAAATGCCGATCACCAATACGCTCTTTGAATTTCGAGAGAATTATGCCGGGTGGGCTCATTCCCAAAAGTCCTCGCCGGCGAGCACAAAATTACAATGCAGATTACCGCGGGTTCCCCATGACACCGAGCCATCGTTCAGCAAGATATTAGCCCCATCACAGACGCCGTCGGAACCCATGTGGTTGGAAAATGGTGCGAACGGTGCTCCCCAGGTATTTTGCGACCAGGAGCCGCTGTAGCTCACGGTTAGGTCGCTGCCTATGATAGTTCCCGGGCCGTCGTGATCACTCTGGGTGAAGGCTCGGTCTGGATCCACCAAATTCACGCTCGCCACCGTGCTGGTCCATGGATTCGTAATTGTTTCGATGGTTGCTTGCGTCCATGGGTCTTGCTGTTGGCGGCCAAACCAGTACTCGTACCCAAAATAAACCCCGTGCCACGGAATTAGATTATTGGGCTGATTGGGTGAATAATTTCCGTTATTTTGTGGACTCCAGTTCGGCGCGTAAGTTCCCAGATAGGAGCCAACGTTCTGCGTTGAAAAAAAACCTGGCTGGGGGCAGTAGAACATTTTTGGATCTTTGATAATGCCCGTGCTAAATAACAAGCCAAAGCCTGAAGGAGCATAACTGTTCGGGGTTGGATTCTGCTGCTGCACAGTACCAAATGGCCAGTTATTATTGTCCGTGGGGTACTGCCCTTGAAAGCTACCGTCATATTCATTCAGAGCCTGCCCCAGTTCACGAAGGTTCGACGCGCACTGAATGCGACCGGCAAGCACCTTCGCCTTGGCGAGCGCCGGCAGCAGCAATGCAATCAAGATGGCAATGATGGAAATCACTACAAGTAGTTCCACAAGCGTAAAGCCCGATCGCCAATACCTTCTCGCCGATGTTGAGGCCGTTCTACCAACCATTGGTTTTTTATCCGTCAGAGTCGCTTCTTGGCGTGCCGAGAACGATCGAGTCTGTGGCCAAGGTATTTGAACGATATGCCTGTTTACGATGCAGGTCGCCCCATCGCTTTTCATAAACCAGCCCTTTCCATCAACTAATCGAGCGCGAAAGGAGGCGGCTGCGCATCGGCACAGCCCCCCTCATATTCGCTTGCCACTGATTTGATCTCACCGATATCAAGCCGTCCGACGGCGGAGGAGAAGAAGCAATCCTGCCGCTCCAACGCCAAGCACACTCAACGTAGATGGCTCGGGAACGGGAGCATATGCCGCGATTTCCGAGTAGGCCACACCATTATTCTGCTGGGGCCCAAATGTGAATTGCAGGTCGGTGATGATGGCACCGCCGGCAAGCGCGCCACCGCTACTATCCGTCAGTACCACCTCTGTCGCGGCTGGCGTCGTTGCTAGCGAGTAGGTATAAGCCACCGAACTGTCCAGCGTGGTGTAGGTACTGCCGCCATCAGTGGAATAGGAAACTGAATAGGATTGGTTAACGCGACCGGAGTCACCCCATACGGTGTAGGTAGCGATGCTATCGAGCGCACTGGCAGTTTGTAATGGCACCGTGACGACCGTTGCGCTGCTGCCCGTGCCGCCCGCTACGCCGAACCAGTTGTTGCCAAATTGGTTCGACGGCGCAATACCATCAAAGAGGTATCCCAAGCCGCTGATATCAGAGCGGTAACCGCCAGATCCATTCCAAGACGCCTCCGTGGCATTCGGTGGATTTGCGATTGATGCACTGTACGAGCCGGTTGCTCCACCCAAGGTTGGCTCATGGTACAGCACATCATTGGCGGTCGGCACAGTGAAGCCAGTCGAGCTTGATGTGCCGCTTACAATGACAGACCCGGTCGAGATAGCCGTCAGTACAGACGTGGACGCGATCGCTGCAACCATTCCGGTCAAGAAGATGCTGTTTGGTTTCGAGAACATAAAAAACTCCTTCTGCTCCCCCTGGGAGCGTATTAAACTACCCACTGACCGAGTGGGCTGCGGTTGGATCCGGATCGCCGGGTCCACAGATAAACCTACCTCACAAAATAAGCCCGGAACCCAGTTCACTTGACGAGCTTCCAGAGGGTTCGTCAAGACCGGGCGGCAAAACGGCTCTGCCGTACATGCGGCAGATAAAAATCGACTGTTTTAGTATAATCAAGATCAACCATTTGTCAATAGAAAGTATAACTACATTCAGAATAATCTTCCAACACCCATGCGATCAAGACAAAAAATCTCTATTAGCTAATAATATCAGCGTTTTAGTCTTAAAAATGCTGTTTGTCGCCAACAAGGCCAGGCGGCCGTAAGACAAATAATTACATAAATTTAGTATACTAACTTATGGTATTGGCGTCGCAATATTGCGGCACACATTGCCGATATAGCCATCAGGGAGAGGTCGTTCATCAGCCACGGGCATCTTTTTCAGCGTCATCGTTGCCGGCTCGCGCGGTCGTGGCCCAGTGTTGACTCACGCTCCACCAGCGTACATGCGATAGATGTCGTTACCGCCGGCAACTGCGGGGACACAATGCGTTGCGCCATGATATTGACCCCCTGAACGCCCATGGCTTCGGCCGACTGGCGCACTGTAGTTAGCGGCACCGCCAGCAACGCTGCTGTGGTGGTATCGTCAAAACCGGTGAGCTTGATTTGTTGTGGCACGCGAACGCCGGCCCGCAAGAGCGTGCGCATGACCTTGGCGGCAGTCATATCATTTACGCACGCTATGGCGTCGGGCTTGAATTCATACAGGAGCCGTTCGATCAGTTGGGCATCGTCGCCATCGCCGGAGCAAAGCTCGCAGACGGCCCTGGGACAGAGGATGACTGCATTACGCACACCCGCTTCCCGGGCCTGTGTTGTTGGATGCGACCTCGCATCGGAGAAAAAGACGATTCGACGACAGCCCAATTCTACCAGGTGCTTGCCGACAAGAAAGCCACCAAGCTCATTGTCGCTACCGACCACGTCGAACATGCTCCGGTCATACAACAAGTTAATGTCGCGATCCAGGAGCACCAGCGGCAAATTCCGAGCCACGCACTGCCGCGCAATCGCGTGGTTGACATCATGCCCTTTATTCAAAAGCGGCACAGGCAGGTAGAAGAGACCCTTTACTTCGGAGGCAATCATATCCTCCACCAGGCGGGCGGCCTGCACGGGCGTATCCTCAAGGGGCATTTCGCGGGACAAGATGTGCCAACCGCGGCATTCAGCCGCACGGATCAGAGCGCGGTGCACGTCGAAGAAGATGCTGCCGGCTTCCAGCGGCAAGAAGAGGGCGCCGACTCTTTCGGCGGTGGCATTCGGCGATTGAGTGCGCTCGGGAGCCTGCACATAGCTGCCCGAACCTCGGCGGCGCCGCAGCACGCCGGCACTTTGCAGGTCGCGTAAAGCTCGAATAACAGTGATGCGCGAAACTCTAAACTGTTCGACCAGTTTTGACTCGGTCGGGAGCCTGCTGCCCGGAGTGTATTCCCCGCGACGAATAGCCTTGAGGAGTGCGTCATAAACAGTGCTGTATTTGGTTGGTATGCCGCTCTTGGATTTGGGGGCGCTGTTGCCGGTTGCATTGCTTTTGTAGGCCATGAGATGCAGCGCCCAATCAGTTTTCAGACCCCAGCTGAATTATTGTCGTCAATGGGCCGTAATAAGCAAGTGGCCCGAGCACATGCCAAGCCCTGCGGCAAGGCAATCGCATGTAGCTTTACGCCAGCAATGTTTTGAGCAGGTACTGCGGATTTCGGGCACAAAGCTTGCGTTTGCGTCGCAGGCTCCAGCCTTTCTTGCTTTTCTCCTTGTTGTACTGATTCAATGCGAGTCGCCGTAAGCGGCTGAAGTTTTCCGCCGCATACCCTTTGCGGATGCGGCACTCATCTTCCCTGAAGACCACATCCAATATCCAGTGCAGGCCGTTTTCCACTCCCCAATGCCCTCGAATACATTGGGCCATTCGCTGGGCATCGCAGCCGGGGAGACTGCTGATATAGTACCGCCGTTCGACGGTGGTCCCATCGCCGGAACCCTCTTGGGCTTTTCCCGAGACCTTGCGGCGGGTTTCCACCACCCCAACCGACTTGAGTCCTTTCCATTGGCCTATTGCTTTGAGGTGATGAACCTCATCGGTACACCATACTTTGCGGGTTTCGATCCG
>JABEVB010000077.1 GCA_013044165.1 Phycisphaerales bacterium | reverse complement strand
TCGCCATATTTTCGAATATGCCTCGGAGCTGCGGCCTTGCATCCGGCCACTCTGGGCCGCAATCCGACCGCACCAGCCTTTTCAAACAGGCTCTTAGGGAATAAAAATAGTTCTTTTTAATCCCTATGCCAGAATGTCAGCCGCCGGCCACCATCTGGCGCTATCGCGGCATGGCCTGTCCAAAATCCCTCCCGCAGGTACCGCAGGCCATCCTCGCGGAGGGGTTGGCAACTCCATGTAATAGATCGAGCCTTCACGGCTTGTGCGCCAGGGCGTATAGCATGACGTTACGCGCAATGGCCTGGGCCGACTTTGGCGCATAACCCGCGATGCCCCAGGTGTTGGTGCCTAAGAGGCCGCTGGTTACATCCCATGGCGAAAATACGATGACCCAACGGTTCCCCTGCTTGACGCCCAATAGCTGCGGCGTTTTTTTAAGGCCATACGCTGTGAGATAGAACTTTCGGTATTGCACTGTGGCAATCGAAACGCCCCCGGCAAATTTGCCCGTGATAAGCGGGTCGGTCAGGGGAATGTTTTGTAAAGCCGCTTTTGGGTATAGCTGCCGCACCAGTGTATGAATGCCATCGCCAAACTGCGGCTTACCACCCGCCGCATCGGCAAACAACATGCCCCCGGCAGAAAGATACTTGCGAAGCGCCTGCACCTGGGCTGGCGGCAACTGGAAGTTTCGCGTGCCAGTCAGCGTGGTCAAAGGCGCCTTCGCAACGCCGAGTCTGCTGGCCGGCATATAACTAAATGTTACGCCAGTGGAAAACTTATGCCCAGCCAGCCGGCCCATTCGCGGCCACGCACCCGGCTCGGGGTTCCAATTGCCTGGGTATACAAGACGGTTGATACATAGCGCACGCTGCATTTTGCCCTGCGATGGCGGCACAAAAAGCGACTGAAGCCGATCCGCTGGCGCGCCATTACCAATGGCATACAGATATAAATTGGCGGGTAGCTCAAAAGCATCGCGATTTGTGAAGCGCTTGGCCTGCCATTGAGCGCCAACATCGTTGTTGGCAATAACCCAAACATATCGTATGCCATTGCTGATGCCCATGTACTGGCCATAGCTCGTGGGGTGATACCAGGGCTGCATGGTGTACAGATAGCTCTTACGCGACAGGACATGTGCCTCGTACTGGTTATGCACCACTTCCTGGCCGTAGCGAAGCATGGCGCGTTTAAATGATTGCGACTGCCCCTCGCCGCTGCAAAACACAATGCCACCGTTGTCAACATAAGTGGTAAGTTGCAACACCTGCTGCTTGGTGAATTTGGGATCGCGATCGCCGGTAATAAAAAGAATCGGCGAGTCGAGCCACTGCGACATGGGGGCATTGATCGAAACCACCTGCCAATTAACCGGCGTCTCAAAGGTATGGGTAACCCACGAGACAAAATTGGCGGCATCGCGCTGGCGGGCATTCCAAGGGCCGAAATAATCTTTGGTGTATTGGAGTTTGCTCATGATCACCGGGTTCAGGCCGCGATCGAGAATAAGCAGCGCATAGGCGGTGCCAACATTAAAACCTTGAAATCCCCAACGTCCGCCGCCATGGGCCATCGCCAGCAATCTTGCCGCCAGCGCCCGGTACCAGTCTATGCCGCCAAATTGCTGCAGACCGCTGGCCAGCGCCACGCGCTCGTAGCCGTACATGGAATACAGCGTCATTGTGTTCACATATTGCGGGAAGTGAGCATTCATCCATTTCAGGCCACGGAGCACATTTTCATCAACGACCGGCCTGGCGGTCGGCTTGGCAAGCATGAACTCATCACAAATGAGTAAGCTTGCCACGCCGGCCGCCGTAAAAGTATTGGCTGATGCGCCCGAATAGATTTTGGGCGGCGGCTTAAAGCCTTTAAACCCGCCGTAAACCCACGAGCCATTGGGCCATTGCTTTTTACGCCAGTGCGAAGCGGCAAGTTCCCAGTATTTAAACGGAACTTTAATGCCCTGGTGTGCGCACGCCCAAGCGCCCAACACTCCATATTGTGTATTTGAATTATCCCAATTGCCGGGCATGCTTGGGTTGGGTAGAACAGATTCAGGCAGGCCATAATGGTAGGCCCCATCGCGATGAATCTCGGTTAACAAATAGCGAAAATCACGCATGAGCGTCTGGCGATACACGGGCTTGTTCGGCAGCAGTGTCATGGCATTGGCCTGAAAGGACGCTGAATAGGTGCTGGGCGGATTTAACCGGGTCAAAAATTTGATCGGTTTGGCCATGGCGGGGGCAAACTGGCTGATTTGCCGCAGGTGCAAACTCTGCTCAACATCGAGCAGGGCTTCAACCACCAGGGCGGTTTCGCCGCCATACTGGTGGACTGGCACATTGATGAACCGGTTCTTGGGACTTGTGGCATGCTTGTTAAGAACTTGGTATGCGCCAACCACAAACCCAGTTTCCCAGAAAGGCTTTTTTGCGTTGGTGTGGAGATTTTCCTGGGATAGCAAATACGCGACGCCGCGTTTAATGGCCGCAATAACATTGTCGCTGTTGACGGCATAAGGATTGACTTTGGGTTTGGCAGGTGGGGCTGGCCTGCGTGCCACCGGAGGGCGATGTGCAACAACCGCCGAGGCGCTGGTACCCCCGCCGATTAAAAGGACGAATGCGCTAGCGATAGAGATGACGGTTAAGACGCTGCTTTGCGCAAGATTAGGCTTCATCAAGATTGCTCCACTTCAGGGTTGTCAATTCAGGTCATTAAAAGCGAGACACCCGAGATTTGCAAAAATATTTTCCGGCCCCTCATGCTCATGCCGGTTTTTCCGCGGCACATACGCCCGAGGCAAGGCTGCGGCAACTGCGCAAATGCCGATCTCAAGCCTTCGCGCCGGTATCGGCTCTACCAAGCCGCCTTCTGACTGTTACGAACCGGAATCATGACCGTATCGAACGGAGCTTGCATCGGCAGAGCCGGCGTCGGGGAGTAATAGGGCGTACCCTCCTGCAGAGGCATCTGCCCCCCGAATGTCTGGCCATTGGCCGATGGCGGCTCCGAGCGATCGAACGTGAAGATATTGTCGTTGCTTTCACCAACGTATGGATTCGACGTCCAGATCACATGATCATCCGCAAACCCTACGTTTTCGCCTTGGCCGTCATGATTACCCGACGAAAAAATACTCGGCCCCGCCGTATTGCCCGCCAGCGCCGTGTTGGTAATCACGCCGCTCTGGCCCGAACATGGAGCCATATCGCTCATGATGGGTAAATCCGTCAGGCCGGTGTTGTTCCACCACGTGCCCGGCGGCTCGCAACCAGTGGTAGTGGTGCTTTGCCAAGGGTAGTCAATCGAATAGCTCTCGCCAATACCCGAGTAGTTGATGTGGTTAAGTGAGGCCCATGTCGCTGCGGTGTTGCAGAAATCTGGAAAGACGGCTGGCCCGCTATTGCCCTGCACGCCGGGGACAATTTCGAGTGATGGTTCAACGGCCAGCATGTCGGATGGACAAATAAAGCTCTTGGGTTGGCACTGGCCGTTAAGCACCAGCAGCCACATGCAGGCCAGCGGGTTGCCTTGGTCCTGTGCAGACTGAGCTGGATCACCATAACTACCGGGGTAACCGCCACCATACCAGTCGGCTATGACCTGGTTTGCCGATTGACCGGGATACCAGTACTTGGGAGCCATGGGAAATATCTGGAACAGTTCGGTGTCAAGCGGGCCGGGCGTTGCCGGAAATTGTCCGTTTTGATCCTGTGCATATTCCACCATACTTTGAATGAGGCTGTGAATATTAGATGAGCAGACCGCCCTATTGGCCTCTTCCTTGGCTTTGGCAAGCGCAGGCAGCAGCAGGCCAATAAGCAGCGCAATAATCGAAATGACCACCAACAACTCAACGAGGGTAAAACCGTTAGTATTTGAACGCTTCATGCCACACCTCATTTGCATCAAGAGTTTATCGGCAACGACACGCACTCAACTGCACCACCGCAAACATTACGCCTGTGCAAGGGCAACTGCACGAGGTGCCGCTTCCTATCATGTGGAGGATACAGCATCAATATAGCCCATGTCAACAAATAATGCATCACATTTTTTATTCAAAATAGTATTTCCATATTTATTCCAAACCATTCGGTAAAAAATAACAAAAATAGTGCTTGACATTGGGTCGAATGTGGTTATACTATAAATCGTCCGCTTGGAGGTTGCATTTGTATTCAACCAAAAACGGCGAGATTTTGATGCTTGGGACATTGGGTTCTTGGCACATTGTTTTTTGTCATGGTTTACCGGAGGTGTGTTATGGTGAGTTCGAAAATGTCTCTTTTTCCACAGAGCGCATGGACCGCTGCTGTTGCCGCGGCGGTAGGGTTAGGTTTGGCCGGCTCATTAACGCCTGCGGCCCGTGCAACCGTCTACGTAAGCAACAACTTCGACAGTGGCCTCGGTAGTTGGACGACAGCGGGTACCGACGCCAACGCCACTGTTACCGATACCGGCGCAGAATCCCCTTTCACGGCGAATGCTGGCGGAAAGAGCGTTGCCATTTACGATAATTCAAAAGCCGTGACCCCTTCCTTTACGAGCCCCAACTTCAACGGTGCCACGGGCACCACGAATGCCTTGGTGATGAGCTTCGATTTTGAGGTGCTTGCCTACACCGATCAGGAAAACGACACCGTACAAATCAAATCTTCAACGGGTGCAGTAGGCGTCAACATGGGCTTTTACAGTGCGGCCAGCCAAACTGGGCCAGGCTTAACGAGCTACGTTAATGGTGGCACTCGCGTGACGCTGACTGCTTCGCAAAGCCCAGCGCTGAACACTTGGTATCACATGACAATCGTCGGGGAGGCCCTCGGCTCCGGTTCGCCAACTTGGAGTTATGCTATAACCGATACGAGCAATGCAGTGCTTAGCAGCGCCTCGGGCCTTGGGTTCCAGCACCCCATGGCTAACTACAACTCCATGCAATACAATTTTAATGTTGGAACCGGTACCCCGGTAGGCGGCAACTTCCTCGTAGATAACGTTTTGGTGCAAACGCCTGAACCAGCCTCGCTGCTGATGCTCGGTACGGCTGGCACAGGGATACTGCTGATGCCGCGAAGCAAGCGTAATCGGGCCTGATTGGCCAATACGCCACACGCGAATAACGGGCACACCGCCAAAGTGATTGGTTTTTTACACGCGGGCCAGCAGGCATAAAGCCGCCGGCTCCGCTTTGTTTTTGGCCGATGGGTGGCCCCTGCTGCAGTGCAAGGGGCCGACGATCTTTTTTTGACGTCATCGGCGGCAAAACTCGGTGAATAATTACTTACCCATATAGCAATTGATATACATGATCATCGGTGAGGTTTCATCACTTATGGTTATGCGCCAGAGCGTACAACATGACGTTACCCGCAATGGCCTGGGCTGATTGCGGGGCATAACCCGCGATGCCCCAGGTTTGCGTACCAAGCAGGCCGCTGGTTACATCCCAAGGTGAAAACACGATGACCCATCGGCCACCCTGTCTAACGCCCAAGAGACGGGGCGTGGTCTTAAGCCCGTAGCGGACCACAAAAAACTTTCGGTACCGAACCTTGGCAACAGGCACACCGCCCGCAAAGCTGCCGGTGATCAGCGGGTCGGTCAATGGTATGCTTTCCAGCGATACCTGCGGATAAAGCTCTTTAACCAAATTGTGCATGCCATCGCCAAAGGCGAGGCTGCCGCCGGCGGCATCGGCAAACAACATGCCGCCCTTCGCAAGGTAGCCACGCAGGGCCGACACCTGTGCCGGTGTCAATTTGAACTTAGCCGTACCGGTCAACAACTTTAGCGCCGCACCATCGGGAGCTTTTGGCTTGGAATTATTGCCGGAGAAGCTAACGCCAAGGTTTAATTTGTTGCCGGCAATGCGGCCCATTCGCATCCAAGCCAGCGGTTCGGGGTTCCAATTGCCCTGATATTCCAGCCGACTGACGGTCATGTTGTGGGTAAACGGCCCTGTTGGCTTGGGCACATAAGGCGACTGAAGCCTATTGGCCGGCGTGCCGTTGCCAATGGCGTAAAGATACAGATTGGCCGGCACTTCAAACGAATCCCGATTGCTGAAACGGCGGGCCTGCCATTGGGCACTGATATCCTGGTTTGAAACAACCCAAAGGTCGCGCACACCGTTGCTTATGCCGGTGTATTGCCCGTAGCTCACCGGGTGATACCAGGGCTGCATGGTGTAGATGTAATTCTTATTACTTAACACATGAGGCTCGTACTGTTTATGGACAACTTCCTCGCCATATTTGAGCATGGCCCTTTTGAACGCGATAGAGCCTTCATTGCCCGAGCAGAATACCAGTCCGCCGAGATCAACATATTTTCGCAATTGCGCGATCTGAGGCTTGGTAAACTTTGGGTCGCGGTCGCCGGTGATCAGCAGAATCGGTGAATCGAGCCACTGTGGCATCGGCGCGTTGATCGAAACCACCTGCCAGTTGACGGGTGTTTCATAGGTTCGGGTAACCCAGGAGACAAAGTTGGCGGCATCGCGCTGGCGGGCATTCCATGGGCCGAAGTAATTTTTGGTGTACTGGAGTTTGCTCATGATCACCGGGTTCAGGCCGCGGTCTAAAACCAGCAGCGCGTACGCGGTGCCGACAGAATCGGATGACCCGCGCCAGAACGCCTGCCTCCAATGGCCACGAAATTGACCCCTCATTTTCAGCAATTTTTTAGCCAGTGCATGATACCAGTCTACCCCTCCAAACTGTTGCAGGCCGCTGGCCAGCGCCACGCGTTCGTAGCCATACATTGAATACACGTCCATCGAGCTTATATTTTGGGCAAAGTGCGCGTTAATCCACCTTAAACCGCTTCGCACGCTCGGGTCAATGACCGGCTGGTTGGTGGGTCGCAGGTTTGTAAACTCATCGCAAATGAGCAGGCTGGCAACACCTGCCGGCGTAAATGTGGCGGCAATATCGGGCGAATACAACTTATGGCGGCCTGCGACTTCCGGCCCGGTACTCGCGTTCGGCGGGTGTATACCGATGAACCCTCCATATACCCAGCAACCGTCGGTATATTGCGTATCTCGCCAATGCTCGCCAGCCAGCCGCCAATAGGCAATTGGCACTTCCAATCCTTGATGTGCACAGGCCCACTCGCCCAGCACACCATATTGGGTGTTTGAGTTATCCCAATCGCCGGGCAGGATAGGATTGGGCGGGCTGCCGGGCGGATTAAGATAGCCATAAGCCCCATCGCGATGGATGGTGTTTAGCAAATAGCGGAGGTCTCGCAGTAACGCCTGCCGGTAGGCTGGTTTATTGGGCAGCAGCGTCATGGCATTGGCTTGGAATGAAGCCACATAAGTACTTTCTGGCTTAAGCGCGGCAAGAAACTTGATCGGCTTTTGCATGGCCGGTGTGAACTGGCTGATTTCAGGCAGCCGCAGGCTTTGTTCAACATCCAGCAGAGCCTCGACGACTATGGCTGTTTCGCCGCCGTACTGGGGTGCCCACAGCATGCCCGGCAGCCGAAGATTTCGTCGGCCGGGAGGGTTGGAGAAATGTTGAAGCATTTTAATGCCCTTCTCCCAGAATATTTTTGACTTATCACCATGAAGTCGCTCCTGCTTAAGCAAAAATGAGACCCCGTCTTGGATGGCGGCAAGGACATTGTCTGAATTGACGGCATACCGGTTTACCAGCGCAGGCTTTGCCAGCGGGGGCTTCGCCTCCACGGCAGCGAGCGCCATCACCACGATGAGCAGGGACACGATAAACAATGCAATCGAATGGTAACGATTGACGGTACGCATACTTAAAAATCCTGATTATCAGCAAATATAGCTATCGCCATTAAACTTGAAATCTGCAATTAATTCAAGAAGAATCCGGCGGTTTGCAATTTTCGCGGCGCAAAGGCGCCCCTGAAGACGCGACGCTAGGATTATCAAATTGCCGATGATGCGGAGGAATACGATGGCGGTTAAAACACTTTTAAATAGAAACTTTCGCCTCGGCCGGTGGGCGAGGCGCTGGGCACCTGACACCGTACCGCCCCACGCTGCTCGGCGATAGCCATCGCTGGGTTGAATCCTGTGGCAATATCCTCTAGTGTACCAGCGACTCGCCCATACACCGTGCGTTGTGATTTGGCAGGCTTGGCGTTGGAGTTTGGTTAGCAGCAATGGACGTACATTCGGCGGCATTGGTTTGGCTCATTGAAATTGCGATCGCATCGTTTTTTGGCGGTGTTATTGGAGCCATCAGCGGACTCGGCGGCGGCATTGTCATTGTGCCGGTGCTCACCATTCTCATGCACCTGCCCATTACCGATGCCATCGGCGCCAGCATTGTCTCCGTGATAGCCGTGTCGAGCGGAGCCGGCTCGGTGTATGTGCGCGACCATATCACCAATGTGCGTATTGCCATGTTTTTGGAGGTGTCTACCGCGACGGGCGCTATTTTTGGCGCTGCGGTTCTGGCTCCGCTGCTCAACCATCAGGTGCTGATGATTTTATTCGGCCTGACGTTGCTGTTTTCGCTGGTGCCGGTTTTGGCCAACATTGGAGAAGAATTACCCAAAGATATCAAAAGCGGCCCCTGGGCCAAACGCATGAAAATGCGCGGCTCTTATTTCGACAAGCGCCTCGGCCGCGAAATTACCTATCAAGCGGCCCGTTTGCGTCCGGCCATCGGAATTATGTTTGTAGCAGGCCTGATGGCGGGCATCTTGGGCATTGGCGCAGGCGTACTCAAGGTGCTGGCGCAGGAAATTTCCATGCGATTGCCGGCCAAAGTGTCTACCGCAACCAGCAATTTTATGATTGGCGTAACGGCGGCGGCTGCGGCCGGCGTGTATCTGCGGCGCGGTCTGGTACTGCCGTTTTTGGTCGCGCCGGTTGCCGGTGCGGTGCTGCTTGGGGCCATGTGCGGCACCAAACTGATGGAGCGCATGAGCAACGTGCTGGTGCGCAAGGTATTTGCCCTCGCCTTGGGCTTTATCGGCATTGAAATGCTGCTGCGCGGATTTGGATTTAAGTTTTAACCTTCGGAATAGCACATGACCGAGCCAACCACAGATATACCAGCGGTGCAATCGCCTTCACCTATGGCGGCCAATACGCCACCGGCCGCCGACAATGGTGAGCCTCCCATCACCAACGAAACGGTCATTCAGGATGTATCCGCCTGGATTTTGCGCATTGGCTCGTTTGGCAGCGTGGGCATCTTGCTGCTGGGCCTGGTGCTGGCCATGGTACAACACCCCTTGGACAAGAAGGAGATGCTCCAGGCGAGATTCTCTTTGTCTTTGTCGCATGTATCGCAGGGTCTTATGCACGCCCGCGGGCTGGATGTCATGGAGATCGGCATTTTTCTGCTGGTGCTTACGCCCGTGATGCGCGTGGCCGCCTCGGTCATTCTCTTTGCATTTGTAGATCGCGACAAAGTTTACACCGTTGTCACGCTCATCGTGCTGTTAATTACGCTGGTGAGCCTTTTTCTGTTGCGGTGAGCGAGCCGGCGTTAAGCGGCGCCCCAGCCAGAGGCATCGGCGGTTTGCCTCACCTCCCGGCGGATTGTGCATGCGCCACGCCGTCCTGTACACTTAGCCAGCGGCGATATTGCCGCGGACGTGCAGGAATTTTTGTCGCAGCATGAAACCCCGCAACCCTACGCTTGATCTCGGCCAATACATGGCGGCCCGCTGGGCCACCATGATGCTGGGCATGTTTCCGGTGAACGCCAACCTGCAGACCGCCCGCGCATTTGGCTCACTGTTGTTTGCCATAGACGCCAAACATCGCAAACGCGGGATGGATAACCTTCGCCGCAGCTTTCCCGACTGGTCGGAAGACCGCATCAAAGCGGTCGCCCGTCGCTCGGTGCAGCATTTTTGTGAACTGGCCATTGACGTTATCTCCACCACGCGCACCATCAACGTCGAACGCTGGCACCGCTATGTGCACTTTCAGGATATGCGCCAAACCCTGGAAATCGCTCTGCGCGGGCGCGGAGCCATCATGCTGACCGGCCATTATGGCAATTGGGAAATACTCGGTTACACCATGGCCACGCTGGGGTTTAAGAGCTACAGCATTGCCCGCCCGATAGACAACCCTCACTTCGACGCATGGCTGCTGGGCGTGCGCGAAAAAAAGGGGCAGATTATTCTCTCCAAGCGCGGCGTTACCACCACCGCCCAGGACGTGCTGGAAAACAAGGGTGTCCTCGGTATCATTGCGGACCAAAACGCCGGGCCAAAGGGGCTGTTTGTACCCTTTTTTGGCCGGCTCGCCAGCACTTACAAAAGCATCGGCCTTTTGGCAATTCAGCATCACGTGCCGGTAATTATTGGTTACGCCCGGCGGCGTAGCGACCGCTTTGAGTTTGATTTGGGCATTACCGACGTCATTGAGCCGGCAGACTGGCAGAACCGAAGTGATGAGCTTTATTACATTACGGAGCGCTACACGCGGGCCATCGAAACATTTATTCGCCAGGACCCCACGCAATATTTATGGATTCATCGCCGCTGGAAAACCCGCCCCAAAGGCGAGCCGCCGGTAGAAGCATAAGTTTCCGGGGCGTCAATTCACCACCGCCACGCACAGGTATTTAGGCCCATGCACGCCGGTGACAAGATTCATCTCAATGTCGGCGGTTTTGCTGGGGCCGTTGATAATAACAATGTTCGACGGGATACCGCCGGGCGTATCCGCAAGCATGCGATCCACGCCGTCCACCATGTCGGCCACAATTTGCTTCGCGGGCAGCACCACAATATGCAGCGGAATGGTCAGCGTTGCCGATCGGCCAAAGGAGGCGTCGCTCCACACCAGCAGAGCGCCGGTGTCCGCAAGGCCATAGCGGCAGTCGGTGATGGCGACATCGCAATCGAAGACAACCTTGCCGCAGTCGGGTCGGGTCCACATTTCAACCTGCGCCCCGCGCCGCTGCAGCAACTCCGTCACGCCGCTGGGCATGGGGCCGGCAAAGTCGAGCATGACGCGATCGGTTTTGTGGCCTGCTAGAAATCCTTCGATAATCGTGGGTAAATCAGCCAGGTTCGCCGCTGCGACCTTGGCTCCATTTTGAGCCGCCTGCGCCATCCAGCGAGCGCTGCGGGCCGGGTCGTCGGCAGCGACCTGCCTGATAACCGCCTCATTTCGCTGCGGGCGGCTTACAGGCCTCTCCACGCTTTCGCCGGTGCGCCCCAGCGCTTTTCGCACGCGCGCCAAAAATTCGCGCCGTGCCGGTTGGTTGGCAACGCTCCATGCGTCTGGCGCAGAGGATTTTTGCTCAAGGCTCATCGCTTGCCCTCCGAGTCGCCGCGGTTCACACGCCGCTGATTCCACAAGGTGCGAAAATTATTTTTGGGCGGCTGCGGAAAATCGCGTATCGCCGTCCAGCCTTTGGCCGGGCCGGGCAGCCGGGTTATCCAGCCATCTTTGTGCGGCAGCAGTCGCATGCCGACACGCTGGGCAAACTGGCCCAACCTGTACGTCCAGCCAAAACGTAGCCCGGTGGTCCACAATCGAAAGATCAGTTTTTCTCCAAAACCGGCAATCCCCTGGTCAATCTGATCTTTTTTCATGTGAATCAGCATTTCGGGGATATTGATTTTGACGGGGCACGCCTCATAGCACGCGCCGCACAGGCTCGATGCGTGCGGCAGGTGTTTGTGCTCGGCAAGACCGTTGAACAGCGGCGTAATCAAAGCGCCGATCGGACCAGGGTAAACACTGCCATACGTATGCCCACCCACCTTGCGGTAAATAGGGCAGGCATTAAGGCACGCGCCACAGCGAATGCAGCGCAGCGTATCGCGGTAATCGCCGGCCAAAATGCGG
>JABEVB010000076.1 GCA_013044165.1 Phycisphaerales bacterium | reverse complement strand
GCCGGGACAGGCCTCTGTGGCAGGGAGCCAAAGATCGGGGCTCTCGTGGCGCAGCCGCGCGGCCAAGGTCAAAAGCATGCATAAGCTGCCACAGGCCCTTAACGGCATATGGTTTGTGTGATATTCAAATCATCGTCCGCACCAGTTACTCCAACCTTAGCACTTCGGCCCCGGAAACAGAATTATTTTGCAAATAAGGCCGCAAGTTTCCACCACAAGCCACCCCTAATTTCGGGGTTCCCGGGACGGTAACTACTCCTGTAAAGCCGCCAGTTGGATGGCGTAAATCTTGGGCGGAGGCTACTTTGGCGGCCTGATGTTTTACCGCGCCCAATCGCCGCAACAGAGCCTCGCGTTGGGGACGACTTCGCCGCAATGCCGACAGTCCCCGGAAGAAGCTGTGCAGTTTCTGCCGGCGTATGGCTGCTTCCTTATCGCGTCTCGCTTTACTTCGAGCCAATACCCATAACTCATCGGGTTCCTGGACAAGCTCAACTTCGACGCTTTGCTGCACCTGCTGCCAGGCGTATTCCTGCACCGCGCTGATTGCCCCCGGGGTATCCCGATAGCCATCGGGACCGCTGCACATGTTGGCTCGCTGGTGCCGCGATGCGCCGCCTCTAAAGCACACGATGACAAGCGTGCATCTTTCCATCCTTACGAGGCCGGCTGCGCCGGCAACGCAGACATCTTGTCTGCATCGGCCCGAGTGTGGGACTGTGTGTACCGCTTCAGAGAGAGGCAGGCAGCCATCGCCTTGTACCCGGAAAAAGCGCGTGGAGATGCCAATAAAATCGCCATGCTTGCGCGGCCGCTTGGAAAAATTACCGCGCCGGAAAAAAGTGAAAAGGTTGCCTTGATCTTGACTTTTTACCGCCGCGGCGTTAATTTTTATGCAGTTTTCGTGGGTGAACGCTGACTATAGCCGTGGGTTTTGGTTGTGGTGGCTGGCGCCGACGGTAGTGAATTTCCTCCGGCAACGATTTGCGCGGCCAAACCACTCGTAGCAGCGATTGTTTTGCCCATGCAGTACAGCCGCGGGCGGGTATAAGTCGGCCGAAAGCCGGCGCAGGAAAGGGTTTTTATGTTACCAGTTGCACGAACCAGTAAGTCGCGTAAGGGCATGCGCCGGGCGCACCATGCGCTCAAGGGTGCCAATTTTTCAAAGTGCCCAACCTGTGGCAAGCCCAAACTCCCGCACCGGGCGTGCGACGGCTGCGGACATGTTAACCGCCGCCTTTCGCTGGTAAAAGCTGAAAAGGCCTAACGGTTGATCGTTTTGCGAGATCATTTCACGTCTGCGGAGTGAACGATGCGCATCGCCATTGATGCCATGGGTGGGGATCATTCACCCGATCAGATCATTCAAGGCGCACTCGATGCGCTTCCATCGCTTGAGTCGGGAGACGAGTTGATACTCGTAGGCCCGGAGTCGCTCCTGCGCGAAAAGCTCGGCACCGATGCGGTCAATAACCCTCTGATTAAATTGCATGATGCCGAAGAGGTTATTTCCATGGACGATTCGCCTGTGGAAGCGGTGCGCCAAAAGCGAAAAAGCTCCATCGTCAAGATGGTCAAACTTGCGGCTGCCAACGGGGCTGACGCAATTATTTCGGCCGGTAATACCGGAGCGCTCGTGGCAGCGGGTGTGCTCATGCTTAAGGCGCTTCCCGGGGTAGATCGCCCCGGCATTGCGGTGCATATACCTACAGCGCATGGCCCATTTATGCTTTGCGATGCCGGGGCCAATGTGCAGCCTAAGCCGCAGCACCTGCTGCAATATGCCGTGGCGGCGTCTGTTTACAGTCAGGTTCTTGGTCATGTGGCGTCGCCGCGCGTAGGCCTCCTGAATATTGGGGCAGAGCCGGAAAAAGGCACCGCCCTGGTAAAAGATGTCCGCGAGCTGATGCAGCGGGAGACCGACCTTAATTTTGTCGGGTTTGTAGAAGCCCGTGACATGTTTAATAAACCATGCGATGTATTAATCACCGATGGATTTACCGGTAACGTGGTGCTGAAAGTAATTGAGGGCTTGGGCACTTCGTTCATGCAAATAATTAAAAAGCAGGCCAAGGCGGCCAAGCCTGAACTTCTGGCTGACTTGAGCGGCGTGCTGCGCGCTATCGAATGCCAGTACGACCATGAAGAATATGGTGGAGCGATGCTGCTGGGGGTGCAAGCCATGTTTATGAAAGTGCATGGTTCTGCCAAGGCTCGCGGCATCTGCAATGCGGTTAAATCAGTGCGGGATGCGGGGCGACATAATATCAATGCCCAGCTTGTAACCCGGTTGGCGCATCTGGTCGCCCAATGATTTTTGCAGTTCATTATTGCGAAAATTCCGGCGGTTTCGGTGGCGAAACACGGCGGCTCATGGTAGCTTCATTCGCTTGGTTTGGACGCGATTTGGCTTCGCGTCTGTTTGTTGCGGTCGTTTGAGGAGTTCACCACTTGAAATCGCGGTTTGGCGCTATAATCGCCGGTACCGGCAGCTACACCCCAGAACGTCGGCTCACCAATGCAGACTTGGAAAAGATGGTGGACACGACCAACGATTGGATCGTTCAGCGTACCGGCATTCAAGAACGCCGCATTGCCGCTGAAGATGAGTGTACATCTACGCTGGCGTTAGAAGCGTCAAAACGGGCCATTGCCGCCGCCGGAATAACCCCCGACGATATTGACCTAATTGTCGTTGCCACGCTCACGCCGGATATGTTCACGCCCTCCACCTCGTGCATTTTGCAGGAAAAACTTGGCATTAAGCGGCACATCGCCGCCTTCGATTTGGGGGCTGCCTGTTCCGGCTTTGTATATGCTTTGGTGACAGCAAGTCAGTTTATTGCCACCGGTTCGCACAAAACGGTGCTGGTAGTTGGGGCTGAAACGCTCTCTCGTATTGTTGATTACAAAGATCGCAGCACATGCATTCTATTTGGCGATGGAGCCGGGGCGGTTATTTTAAAAGCTTCGGACGATCCTTCGCGAGGTCTTCAGTCCTTCTTACTTGCAGCCGATGGTACAGGCGGGCAGTTCATTTATGTTCCTGCGGGTGGTTCGCGCATAGCGGCATCGCCCCAGTCACTGGCCGAACGGCAGCATTACCTGAAAATGAATGGCCGAGAGGTGTACAAATTTGCTGTGACCCAAATGACGCACAGCCTCGAAGAAGCCATGAAAGCATGCCACCTCCAAGCCGACGATGTGCGGCTCGTGGTGCCGCATCAATCTAATTTGCGAATCATCAGCAGTGCCACCGAAAAAGTCGGTTTTCCGCCCGAACGCGTTTATGTCAATATTGACCGCTACGGCAATACATCGGCCGCCTCCGTGGGCATAGCGCTCGATGAAGCCATGCGGGCCGGTCGCTGTGGCCCGGGCGATTGGGTTATTCTGCTGGCATTTGGCGCCGGGCTGACTTGGGCTTCGGCTACCATCAAACTGTAGTAATCGCCGCGGGAGTCACGTCTGCGGTCGCAAAAGCCGCACCCGGCCGTCCAACCGCGGGTAACAAGGGATAGATAATACATGGCGATCAGCTACGCAATTTTATGTCCTGGCCAGGGCGCACAACATGTGGGCATGGGCAAAGATTTTTATACCAAGTGCGGTGCTTCGCGCCGTATTTTTGACCAAGCCGACGAAATTCTGGGCTTTTCTTTGTCCAAAATATGCTTTGAAGGGCCTGAGTTGGAACTGCAGGCGACGGACGTGGCACAAGCGGGCATTTTTGTGACCAGTGTGGCCATTTATGAAGCCTTGCTGGAGTTAGGGCGTCTGCCGCAGGCCCCCGATGTTGCCGCCGGGCTGTCGCTGGGCGAGTACACGGCCCTGCACATTGCGGGTGTTTTAAAATTTACCGATGCGGTGCAATTGGTGCGTGCGCGGGGCCAGTTGATGCAGGCCGCGGCGATGGCGCTCAAAGGTTCGATGTTGGCTTTGGTTGGCGCTGATGAGGCCGCAGCCGATGCGATATGTTTACAGGCAACCCAGGCCGGTGTGATTGTTCCTGCGAATTTTAACGCTCCCGGGCAAATTGTGCTGTCAGGGGCGGCGGCGGCATGTGATGCGGCCGCCAAGGTTGCTCAAACCATGGGGTTCCGGGCGGTGCCATTGAGTGTCGCTGGAGCCTTTCATTCACCGCTGATGGATTCGGCCGCGCAGGCTATGTGCGCTAAACTTGAGATGGTGGAGTTTTCTCCTGCTCGCATGCCGGTCATGAGTAACGTCACGGCTCAACCTCATGGCGATGCCGCGACCATGCGGCAACTTCTCGTGCAGCAAATCATCGCTCCGGTACGATGGTCGCAGAGCATGAGCTATTTGCTCGGCCAGGGAGCCAAAGGCTTTTTAGAACTTGGGCCGGGCCGGGTGCTCGCGGGCTTGATGCGTAAAATTGACCGCAAAGCTGTGGTCACCAATATCTCAACACTCGACGGGTAAGGCTGCCGCGGGCGGCGACCGAAGGCATTCTCAGCGGGAAGGATTTTATGGCAACTGCAAAACGGGTGGCGTATGTGACGGGCGGCTCCCGCGGCATTGGCGAGGCAATAGTGCAGTCGTTGGCCGCCGCCGACGTGCATGTGGTGGCGGTAGCACGCAACAAGGATAAGCTTGACGCTCTCGTGGCGTCGCTTGTCGCTGCCGGCCGATCAGCTGAAGCGACCGTTGTGGATATAGCCGATTCCGCCCAGCTTACCGCATCCATCGAGCAAACCATTGAAAAGCATGGACGCCTTGACATACTCGTGAACAACGCAGGCATCACGCGCGATGGCCTGTTTATGCGAATGGACGACAAAGATTTTGACGATGTACTGGCTACCAATTTGCGATCAGCATTTGTTGCGTGCCGCGCCGCCGCCCGCAGCATGATCCGCGCCAAATGGGGACGCATCATTAACATCAGCTCGGTTTCGGGTATAATAGGAAACGCTGGACAGGTAAATTATGCGGCTTCCAAAGCGGGGTTAATTGGCCTTACCAAATCCATCGCGAGGGAGCTGGCCGGCAAGCAGGTAACCGCCAATTGTGTGGCGCCCGGATTTACCACCACCGATATGACCGACGTTCTGCCCCCGCAGATCAAAGAGAACGTCGTGGGACTTATACCACTTCGGCGATTTGGTTCGCCGGCTGATGTGGCGGCGGCGGTAGCTTTTTTGGCGGGTGAATCGGCCGGTTACATTACCGGTCAGGTGTTGGCTGTGGATGGCGGCATGAGCATGTAGTCGCAAGTTGCGGCGGCATGATGGAGCTTGATTAAAACCCGGCGGTGGAACTTGGTTTTGGTGAGCAGAAATCTGGCGCTAAGGCCTTTGACCATTGCCAAGATGGGGCCGGTACGCTAACCTATCGGCCCGGATGAATGTTCGCCCGCGTAGGGCTAAAGCCGGCAGTAACGGAGTTTCGGATTTTCCTTTTATGGAGGCCCATGCGTATGGCAGAAACCGAAGACATTGAACAAAAAGTCATTGATATCGTCGCCGAGCAAATGGGCGTGGACAAGGCGGAAATCACCCGTGACACGAGCTTTGTCAACGACCTCAATGCGGATAGTCTTGACACGGTGGAACTGGTGATGGAATTCGAAGATGAATTCGAAATGTCCATTCCCGATGAAGAAGCCGAGAAGATTCAGACTGTTGGTCAGGCGATTGACTACATCAAGACAATTGCCGCCAAACAGCAAAAGCCGCAAGCCTGAACTCATTGACATTCGGCTTTTGGCCGCATGTGCCATGCTCGTGAGGTCTTTTTGGCCGCACGGGAAGTGGTGTTTTGATGGAGTGTTAAGTCCCGCATGACCAAACGTCGCGTTGTAATTACCGGCCTCGGCGTGGTAACCCCCTTGGGCGACCACACCGATGCCTTCTGGCAGCGACTGCTGGCCGGCCACTGTGGCATCCGCCTCATATCGCGGGTGGATGTGAGTAAATATCCCGTCAAAATTGGCGGTGAAATTACTCCGGACTTATTCAAGCCCGAGGCCGTCCTTGCCCATAAAGAGCTTAAGCGGTTGGATCGCTTTTCTATTTATGGCATGGTGGCGGGTATTCACGCCGTCAAAGATTCTGGCCTCGATTTTTCGCGCGAAGATTGCGACCGCTGCGGTGTGATTGTTGGCTCCGGCATCGGCGGTATTGAAGAGATGGAGCAGCAGTACGACAAACTGCTGGCTCGCGGCGTTGAACGCGTCTCGCCCTTTACCGTTCCGAAGCTGATGGTAAACGCGGCGGCGGGAAACCTGTCCATTCATTGGGGCTTGCGCGGGCCGGTATCTGCCACGGCCACCGCGTGCGCCACCGCTGGCAACGCTATTGCCGACGCGTTTAGAACCATTCAATTCAACGAAGCTGACATTATGCTTGCCGGTGGAGCGGAAGCTGCCATGACCAAACTTGGCTTGGCCGCATTTTGTGCCCTGCGAGCGCTTTCTACCTGGAACGACCGTCCGAGTGAAGCCAGTCGTCCGTTTGAAAAAAACCGCAACGGTTTTGTCATGTCGGAAGGCGCGGGTGTTTTGGTGCTGGAAGAATATGAGCACGCCAAGGCCCGTGGCGCCCATATCTATGCTGAACTGCTTGCCTGCGGTGCCACTGGCGACGGCTGTCACATTACGGCCCCTGACGAAAATGGTGCCGGCGCTGCCAGAGCCATGACCAAGGCCCTCAGGGAAGCTCAGATTAACCCCGATCAAATCAGCTACATCAACGCCCATGGCACCAGCACCGAACTCGGTGATCTTGCCGAAACCAAGGCTTGTCATGCCGCCTTGGGCGCTGCGGCTAAAAAGGTTCCCATCAGTTCCACCAAGGGCGCTTTGGGCCATAGTCTAGGTGCTTCCGGTGGCATTGAATTAGCCATTACCTGTCTCGCCATGAGCCGCGGCGAGCTGCCACCGACCATTAACTATGTAGAGCCCGACGAATTATGTGATCTTGACTATATCCCCAACACGGCGCGCCGGGCTACGGTCAGATATGCCATGAGCAACAGTTTTGGTTTTGGCGGGCATAACACGAGCATTCTCATTGGTAAGCTCTAATTTATAGCCCGCATAGCGTTCTTGTGAGTATGCGCGGTGGGTTTGTACTTCCGAAAATCCGTCCGGTTTGGACCCTTACGTCTCAATCTCAGCGGGCACGGCATCGGCTACTCGCTTGGAGCCACCGGGCTGCGCGTGGGGCGATCCTCCACCGGCCGGCGCTATACCTCCATGAGTTTGCCGGGTACGGGCCTTCGGTATATAAGCTACCAAAAGTCGTCAAGTCGCTATGTACGCCGTCCGTCGCCGTTGGATGCCGGTGCGGTACAACCGGCAAAGGGACGCGGTTGCGGGTCTTGTGGCGGCTGCCTGGTGGCGTTTGTGGTCATTATTGCCCTGCTCACACTGTTGGGTGAGGTGGTTTCGATAGTTCAGGGGACATCGCATGGATGAATTGGAAATGAGTCGTACCTGTCGCACCGCTTCGTCGGAACGCTACATCCTGAGTCTTTTGGAAGAGCATGTTGCATCGCTCGATCTGCACTTTGTTTCCGATGACCAAATAGAGGCCACGCTGGTGGTGCTCAACGCGGAGGTGCTTGCTGAAAGCGAGTTGACCGCCTTGCTTGACACGCTCCATCATCGCCTGTTTGCCGATAGCGAGCATCGGCGTATCCGTGCGCGGTTCATGGTCATGTACGGAAAATTTCAAGGCGAATACGGTGCCGGCGGAACATAATGCATTGACGGCGCACTCCTTGGGAATACGCAGCGAAAGTATCTGATAATTCCTTGTCCATACTATAAACCGCATCTACCGCCTACGTGCAGAATTTGACAAACTGGAGCCATCGTACTTGCAGAATGTGACAGGTGTATACGGCGGTAGGGCGGCGTTGGCGTTATACTTTTTCCCATTCGATGCGTTCGAGCGTTGGGTCGCGGTGGCTGTCGAACTGCTGGGTGAACATGGCATGGTACATGCCGCCGGCTTCGAGAAGTTCTTCGTGCGTTCCCTGCTCGAGTATGCGGCCGTCCACCAGCACCACAATGCGGTCGGCGCTGATGATGGTGCTCAAGCGATGGGCAATGGCGATGGTGGTGCGTCCGCGCATAAGCTCCTGAAGCGATTTTTGTATGAGTCGCTCGCTTTGGGTATCAAGAGCACTGGTGGCCTCGTCGAGAATGAGTATATGCGGATTGGCAAGGATGGCGCGGGCAATGGATAGCCGCTGCTTTTGTCCGCCGGAGAGTTTCATGCCGCGTTCGCCGATGGGGGTATCGTAGCCGCTCTCCAACTCGTTAATAAACTCATGGGCATTGGCCTGACGGGCGGCTGCGATAACGTCTTGTCGGGAGGCTTGGCGACGGCCAAAGGCGATGTTATCGGCGACGGTTCCATCAAAAAGATAAACATCCTGCAACACCATGCCGAAGAGGCGGCGGTAGTCGTCGCGGCGAATGTCACGGATGTCGTGGCCATCAAGCACAATAGCTCCGCTTTGTACGTCGAAAAATCTGGCGACGAGGTTAACGAGAGTGGTTTTGCCGCTGCCGCTGGGACCGACAATGGCAAGCGTAGCGCCGGGTGGTATATCGAGCGAGAGGTTGTGGAGCACATTTTGATCGGTTTTGTACCCAAAGCTGATGTTGCGAAGGGTAAGATGGCCGGCCGGGTGATGCAGCGCAAGGGCATTGGGTTTGTCGGGCATATCGGATGGCTGACTAAGCACATCGGTGACGCGGTCGAGGGCGCCCATATTTTGCTGCAGGGCCTGAAGTGATTCGATCATTTGGGTGATGGGGCCAAGAAGCATGATACTGTAGCTTACGAACATGACCAGATCGCCGGTTTGCAACTTATGGTTAAGCACCTGCTGGCCCCCATACCACAAAATGAGGATGGTGATGGCGGGTACAAAAATGCCCCAGCCTGTGGCTAGAAGGCGACCGAGCACCGAGGTGTAGTATTGCTTGCGAATCATGGTGTGTTGTCGGGCGGCAAATTCCTTTTGTTCGCTGCGTTCACGCCGAAACCCGCGCACCACGCGAATACCCGAAAAAATATCGCTCACGCGCGCCGATAGAATGCTCCGCTCGTCCTGAATATTTCGCCAGAGCGGGCGCAGGCGGCGAAAGATAAGAAAGTGAATGACGATAATGGGCGGAATAAGGATCACCGCCGCGGCGAACAACTTCCAGTCGGTGGCCGTGAGAATGATCAGGATGACGGCCATGCGCAGCAGCGAAACAACCGGGTTGATAATGGCGTTTTGGATGCCGCCCACGACCTGGTCGCTGTCGGCCATGATCCGGCTGATGATTCCGCCGGTTCGGTAGTCGGCGAGTTGAGCCAGCGGGAGGGTGGCGAGGTGCTCGAGCAGCCGCTGTCGCAGGGTTCCGGCGAGGCGATAGTTGAGCCGTTGGGTGGCCAACAGGCGCATCCAAGACGCGGTAATGCCGATGATTTCAACAGCAAGCAGGGCGAGAACCAAAAATTCCAGTCCATGCACGGCCGACCCGGTGAGCCATTGGGCCAGCGAGCTTTGGGGGTTAAGCCCGAGTAAAGGCAGCGGCTTGCCGACAAAAACGTTGTCAATGAGCAGTTTCAGCACGACCGGTGGGGTAAGCGTGGTAAGCGACTGCACGAGAACCACAGCCAGCAGCGTTGCGATGGAGCCATAATAACCGCGCAGGAGCAGCCGATACTCACCAAGCAGGCGGCGCCGGGAGAATTTGAATTCGTGCTTTTCGTACGAAGGCCCCACGTGGCGGCCACCCATGGAAGCCTGTTCGTCATACTTGGCGCCCGGCTCTCGCAGACGATCGCCGGTGAGAAGACCTTTGCGAACCTTTTCGCGAAACTCGGCAAAACGCTGGCGACTGGATTTCATCAGGTAAAAAACCTTTGCAACATCTATTGTTAAAGGGCTGCCCTGCGGGCAGCGAACGTATACATTCCGCTGCTTTTGCCACGATGCCTGCTGCGGGTAAGTTGCGGCGTTATCGGAGCCATGGTTCCTTTTATGGCCACACGCGGTTATCGCCCAAGGTTTTATGGCCGCTGTAGCGGCGCGGTTGGCGCCGCTTGTTTAACCGGTTGACATTATAGCAAATAGTGCCTGCAAGACGTGTGTATATGCTGACAAGGCATAGTTACCGGAGCGTGGCAAGGTTGAACAATAGTGAGCCGCCATACGATAGACATGGCGATGGCAAATGAATAAGATATTACAGGTGTCGGCAGCTGAGCCTGCTGAACATCTCCGACCTTGCCGATATGAGAGGTAGAGGCGGTGAAGTTTTATCTACGCGAAGATTAAAGGCCAAATTTTATGGCAAATGGTACAGGCAATAGTGGCAGTGGCGGCACGTCGGGTGGCGGCGGGCCGACAGGGGGCAACTTTCGTGGGCGCAAAGTAACAAATTGCTCGTTCTGTGGAAAATCCAGCCGCGAAGTAGGCCTTATGGTGGAAGGCCCCAACGACATTTACATATGCGTGAGTTGCGCTGAATTATGCCAGAGCATTTTCAAGCAGGAGCGGCGCAAAGCTACCGGGGCCAAGCCGGTGATGGGACAGATTCCACCGCCGCGGCAGCTTAAAGAGTTTTTGGATCAATATGTTATCGGCCAGGAGTTTGCCAAGCGGGCTCTTGCGGTGGCGGTGCACAATCACTATAAGCGGCTCGCGCATACCGACGGCCGCAGCAACGACGATGTAGAAATTGACAAATCCAACGTGCTGCTGATTGGTTCGACCGGTTCGGGTAAAACGCTGCTCGCACGCACGCTGGCACGCTCTTTGAATGTGCCTTTTGCCATTGGCGACGCGACCACGCTTACCGAAGCCGGCTATGTCGGGGAAGATGTTGAAAACCTGCTGCTGAAACTGCTGCAAAGCGCCGACTACGACCTTGAGGCTGCGCAGCGCGGAATTATTTACATTGATGAGATTGACAAAATCGGCAAAACGAACATGAATGTTTCGATTACGCGCGATGTCAGCGGCGAGGGTGTACAGCAGGCCTTGCTAAAGATGCTGGAAGGCACAATGGCCAATGTGCCTCCGCAGGGCGGGCGCAAACATCCCGAACAGCAATACATACAAATTGACACCACGCACATTCTGTTTATTTGCGGCGGCACCTTTGTGGGGCTGGATCAGATTATCGGCAAACGGCTGGGCAAAAAAATGATCGGTTATGGCACCGAGGCGTCGAACTTGGCGGGCGAGGCGGAGTCTACTTCGCGTTTCCTCGGGCAGGTAACGCCGGACGATCTTATTGAATTCGGCATGATACCGGAGTTTGTAGGGCGGCTGCCGATTGTTGCGCCGCTTACGCCGCTGACCGAAGATGCGATGATTCAGATTTTAACTGAACCGAAAAACGCCTTGGTGCGGCAGTATAAAAAGTTCTTCCAGATGGAAGGCTGCGACCTTGACTTTACCTCGGGGGCGCTTCGCCTGATTGCTCAAAAGGCCCTCAAACGCGACACGGGGGCTCGCGCGCTGCGTGGCGTTATGGAAGAATTGATGCTCGACCTTATGTATCAACTTCCGGATCAGGCGGAACGTGGCCGCTATGTCATTACCGAAGAAGTTGCACGTGGGGAAGTTAGTCTTTTTGATCGTAAGCCGGTGCCACTCAAGGAAAGCGCCTAAGCACCGGTCGCGCGTTGCGGTTTATAAAACTTGATGCGCATGGTTGTGCGCAGTGGTCGTTTGCTGCTGCTGGGTCGTTGACCATTATTTTTGGCCGTCGGCCAATTGAAGTCATCTCGAGATGGCTTGCCGCCATTGGTCTTAGCGCGATTACCGCCGGCCTCTAAACTCACGGCATGCCAAGCTCCGAGAACAATCAATGCGCGGCGCACATCGAGCTTAAAATTGCCATGTGATATTTGCGATGCTCTCTGCGGGCATTTGACCCTGCTGGGCAGGTTGCGATACATTACAAGGCTTGGCCAAGGGGCAGCGGTTTTGCGGGTGGGTGGCGGGTATGTGCCCCGCACCGTCGGCGAGCACGAATCCTTTGGGGGATGGTGTAACGGTAGCACAGCAGATTTTGGTTCTGCTTGTTCTGGTTCGAATCCAGATCCCCCAGTTAAAGCGGCGGTAGTGTGCCAAGTCATGCATGGCCGGGCATTGCGGCTTCGTGGGTGTTGTTGTTGCCTGGAAAGTTATAGTAATGGTTTTAAACGCGGTTATTCTTGCGGCGGGTAAATCCACCCGGATGAACAGCCAGCGGGTGAAGGTTTTGCATGAAGTGTGCGGCCGTCCGATGCTGGCGTATGTGCTTGACGCGGTACGTGCGGTTGGCGCTACGCGCATTTGTGTGGTGGTGGGACATGACCGACAGCGAGTAATGGCAGAGTTTGCCGATCAGAACGACATTCAGT
The DNA here is from genome assembly GCA_013044165.1 of Phycisphaerales bacterium. Classification (GTDB taxonomy): domain Bacteria; phylum Planctomycetota; class Phycisphaerae; order WQYP01; family WQYP01; genus JABEVB01. Next base: position 18,563 of record JABEVB010000076.1, on the reverse strand, counting down.
GGGTGCACCAGGAAGAACAAAAGGGCACCGGGCACGCGGTGCAGGTGTGCCGGGTGGCGCTGTCGCCGCTTTCCGGTGATACGCTGGTTCTTGCGGGTGATGGCCCTTTGATTCGCTCGCAGACGCTGCAGGAGTTGCTCGCAAGGCACCATCAGGCGAAGGCCGGGGCGACATTGGCCACCAGCGAACTCACAGACCCCGCAGGGTATGGCCGCATTGTGCGGGGAGGTGGCGGCGAGTTTCTGGCGATTGTGGAGGAGAAGGATGCCACACCAGAACAACGATCCATTCGCGAGGTAAACCCATCCTATTATCTTTTTAACACCACCGATTTATTTGAATCGCTGGGCAAGGTAACGCCAAATAATCGTAAAGGCGAATATTATTTGACGGACGCAGTCTCGATATTGCGGCTGATGGGCCGGGTCGTTCAGGCGGTGTCCGCCGTGCCGGAAGAAGATGTTCTCAGCATCAACACACGACAGGAATTGGCCGGGGTATGCGGTGTTATGCAGCAGCGAATTATGGGCGAGGTGATGAGGGGCGGCGCAACAGTGGTGAACCCGCAGCAGACTTGGATTGAATTTGGCGCGAAAATCGGGCAAGATACTGTGCTCGAGCCGTTTACGTTTGTCGGTTGCGGGGCGGTGATACCGCCTGGTTCGCATGTGCCGGCGGGTACGGTGGTGCCGCGGGGGTCTGTGTATAATGCAGGCGACCGCGCAAGGGCCTGATATTGCGGCGGTCAATTGGGCGGCTGAGATGGCTGCCTCGGCCCTTAATGGGAAGTTTTGAGCGACCACATTGAATGTTGGTTGAGCCATCCGACCTTGCTGATGACGGCAGCGGGCAAGGCCGCGGATGGCGCATTGTTTTAATCCGCAGGCACTGAGGCTTTGGCGGCTAGCAGAAGGGTGATGGTTCGGCTTATGGAAGACCTGTGCCATGCAATAAAAGTATTCTCGGGCCGAGCCAATCCGGAATTGGCGGCCAAGGTATGCCGACATATTGGAATACCGGCAGGCCAGGCTCGCACGGAACTGTTTCCGGATGGCGAGTTGATTGTCAAACTGGATGAAGACGTTCGGGGGCGCGATTGTTTTGTTATTCAAAGCACCTGCAACCCGGTAAACGACAATTTGCTTGAATTACTTATTTGGATTGACTGCCTGATGCGGGCGTCGGCGAAGCGCATTACGGCGGTCATACCTTACTTTGGCTATGCGCGGCAGGATCGCAAAAGCGAGGGGCGTACGCCCATTACGGCCAAGATGGTGGCCAACATCATTACGGCCGCCGGGGCTGATAGGGTCATAGCGATGGATCTGCACGCCGCGCAGGTACAGGGCTTTTTTGACTTGCCGGTGGATCATCTGCTCGCGTCGCCGGTGTTTACGGAATATTACCGGACGGAGCTGCCAAAGCTGGGAAAAATAGCGATTGTTTCGCCGGACCCGGGCAACTTAAAAGCGGCAAGTTACTATGCCGAGACGCTGGGCGGCGATTTGGCATTTATAGACAAGCGAAGGCAGTCAGGCACCCAGGTGGCAATGACCAGCATTGTTGGCGACATAGAAAATAAAACCGTGCTGATGTTTGACGACATGATAACGACGGGCGGAACGGTTGCCGAAGCGAGCCGCATCTTGATGGATCATGGCGCGCGGGAAGTGCATGTGGCGGCCACGCATGGCGTGTTCGCCGGGCCTGCTGTGGAGCGACTGGTCAAAAGCCCGATCAAGCGATTCGTCATCACCGATACGGTGCCTCTGGCGCCGCAGGTTGAGGCGCTGCGCGATCGGCTGACGGTGCTGTCGGTGGCCGATTTGTTTGGCGAAGCGGTTAAACGCATCCATACAAATCAATCCATCTCCATATTGTTTGATCATGGCGGCAACGGAGGCAAACGTTAAGCCGCGGATTTTTTACGGCCGAATTGGTTTGGGCCTGCCGGGCTGGGTTGCCCGCGCTGAATAAAAACCAAAAGAACCGCCCGACAACCGGACGAAGCTCGCACCGGGGTTTTGAGGCATCACCAGGAGTTAGTCATTATGGCTACAACGCAGAAGAAACGGGAACTGTTGGTTGGAACGATTCGAGAACAGCGTGGCAGCCGCAAGTCGCGGGAGTTGCGTGCGTCGGGCGGCGTGCCAGCAGTCATCTACGGGTTGAATAAACAGAACGTGGCGATCACGCTCGATGCGCCTGCAACTGAAAAGGCGATTCACAGCGGGGCGCACCTGCTGGACGTCGAAGTTGAGGGCGCTGTGGAACACGTGCTTATTCAAGATGTGGGGTACAACCATCTCCAAAGCGTGATTGAACACGTGGACTTGCTGCGTATTGACCCGACGCACAAGGTGCGGGTGAAGGTCCCGCTGGAGTTCCGCGGTACGGCCAAGGGAACCAAGGAAGGCGGAATTCTCGAGCGGCAGATTTCGGAAGTTGAATTGGAAGTTCTGCCCCTGCACATTCCGGATTCAATCCGCGTTAACGTAGACCACCTTGAACTCCATCAGATTTTGCATGTAAGCGACATTGCCGTGCCGGAAGGCGCTCGCATTGTGAACAATCCTGAGCAGATTGTGGTGCAGGTGCGAACCGTCAAGGAACAGGTCGCCACGGAAGTTGCGCCTGGGCCGGCCGAGCCGGAAGTTATTGGCAAGAAGGCAGGCGAAGAGGGCGAAGGCGAAGCGGCGGCGGGCAAGCCGGCCGCCGGCGGCAAGGCTGCCCCAGCGGCTGGAGTTGCCAAGAAGTAAGGCTGCCTGGCAATTATCGGGAAATGCCGCATGAAAATAATTGCGGGTTTGGGCAATCCGGGCAGCGAGTACGAAAACACCCGGCACAACGCGGGCTTTATGACGCTCGATCGGCTGCTGGCTCGCTCCAGTCGTGGCGGTGAGGCTCGATGGCAAGCCGGTCATCAGGCCCTGGTCGCAAAGGTATTGCTCGGCGGTGAAAGCTGTCTGTTGCTTAAGCCTCTGACGTTTATGAACCTCAGCGGCCGCAGCGTTGCCGATGCCATGCGATTTTTTCGCGTCAAGTTAAGCGATCTGCTGGTGGTGGTGGACGATGTCGCGTTGCCCTGCGGGGCGATCCGACTGCGGCCCGGTGGCTCATCGGGCGGGCACAACGGCCTGGCGGATATAGAACAGGCTGTGGCCTCGCTGGCGGCGATCGAAGGTGTTACTGGCCGGGACTTTGCGCGTTTGCGCATAGGGGTTGACGCCCCCGGCCAACAGCCGCTGGCGGCCTACGTTTTGGGGCGATTTACACCCGAACAAAAGCCGCTGGTTGATGAGGCTTTAATTCGGGCGGCAGAGGCTGTAGAATGTTGGGCTTGCGCCGGAGTGCTGGCCGCGATGGCTCGCTACAACGGGGTAGCCGAAGAACGGCAGAGTTCCGGCCCGAAGCAGCCGCCAAAAGCTGGCGGTTCGCGGGGTGGTGCAAAAGAGCCGCCTCGGAAAATTGATGGTTGATGCTCCGGTGGTGAATCCCATGGTGACGCGTTTGCGTTGCTCGCCGCTGGCGATTGTTTTAGTTGTTTGGAGTTTTCATGGCTGTTCACATTGGCAAGTATGAAGCGATGTTTTTGCTTAACGCGGGTTATGCTAGCGGTAGTTGGGACGCCGCCAAGGGCGAAATTGAACACATCTTGGGTCGAGCCGGGGCGGAGGTTCTCCACCTTCGTAAATGGGATGAGAAACGGCTGGCCTATCCCATCAGCGGCAGCAAGCGCGGGGCGTATGTGTTGGCGTTTTTCCAGTGCGAAGGCCCCAAGGTTGCGGGCATAGAGCGCGATGTGCAGTTGTCAGAAAATATTCTGCGCGTCCTGATCACCAAAGCCGACCACCTGGCGCTTAAGGATGTTGAAGCCATGATGCCCCAGCAGCCCATTCTTGATGAGCATGATCCACGGGCCATGCGTCGTGCGGCGGCTGCGGAGCGATCCTCGCGTGAACCTGCAGCAGCAGAACCCGCCGCAGCAGCTTCGGAAGCGGTGTAACCGAGTAACGGGTTAGCCCGGCGAACCGAGCCGCGGCGGCCGCAGGAGTTGGATATGCCAAACGTAAACAAAGTATTTTTGATGGGCAACCTTACCCGCGATCCGCAGGTGAGCTATCTGCCAAGCCAGACCGCGGTTTGCGAAATCGGCTTGGCGATTAATCGAAACTGGACCGCTCAGGACGGTCAGAAGAAAGAGGAAGTTACCTTTGTGGACTGTTCGGCCTTTGGTAAAACGGCTGAAACCATAGGTAAGTACCTTAAAAAGGGTCGCCCGATTTTTATCGAAGGCCGCCTCAAGTACGATACGTGGGAAGATAAAGAAGGCAAGAAGCGATCGCGCTTGCGCGTGGTTATTGATCAGTTTCAGTTTGTAGACTCGCGGCCCGGCGGCAGCGGTGGATCTGAGGGTGGCGAAGGCGGTGGTGAGGGTGGCGGCCAGGCTTATCGCCCCGCGGCTCGACCCATTGGCCGGCCGGCAGCAGGCAACGACGCTCCGCCGGCGGATGACGGTCCGCCGCCCATTAATGAAAGCGACATCCCTTTTTGAATAGTTTGTGATGCCTACCGGGCGATCGAGTGTTTCGGCTAAGCCTGGATGAGGTGAGTTGATCGGCTTGCGGGCCGCGGAATAAGTTAAAAGAGGATAACACCATGATGAAGGTTCTGCTGACTCAGACCATTGAAAAGACCGGCATTGTCGGCGAAGTAATCAGCGTGAGCGAAGGCTTTGCCCGAAACTATTTGCTGCCAAAAAGGCTCGCGATTGAGCCTACGGAAGGCAACATCAAGCGGCTGGAAGCAGCCAAGATGGAATATGAGCGGCAGCAGAAACTGCTGCGCGAGCAGAAAGAAAAGCTTGTTGCCGCCATTACCGGCGTGGAAATCGCCATCGAGCGGGCCAGCAACGAAGAAGGCCACCTGTTTGGCTCGGTAAGCCGCCGCGATATTGCCGACGAGTTGCAGAAGCTTGGCCATGCGGTTGAACCTGATGATGTGCGACTGGATGAACCGCTTCGCCGCATTGACACATTTATGGTCAAGGTGCAGTTGGCCGGCGACCTTGCCACACAAATTAAGGTTTGGGTGGTCCGCGATAAATCAACTCAAGCTCAGGACGCAACGGACGAAGCTGCCGCTACGGCCGACGCGGCCGCCGAGCAAACCGAGCAGGCAAATGCTCCCGCTGCCGAGTAATCAGGCGAAGCGACTGCTCGTTTGCCAAAGCGATAAAACTACTCCCTGATCAATGGCGCGGCCGCAGGCAGTTGTGGCCGCTGCGATAGATTCTGCGCCGCCGCCGACGGTGGAAAACCTGTCGCGAAAAGTTTATTCCCGCATTTCGTTTTCGCCGATGCCGCTGCGCGGTAAGATGCCGCTCATGGATACTTCTGAAGCTAATTCCGCTCCGGCAGTCGCAACGACCGCTCGTCCGCGACCGCGCGATGGCTCGGCAGCCGCCCGAAACGAGCAGGAACTGATTCCTCCGTATGACTTGGGCGCCGAGATGGCGCTGCTTGGCTCCATGCTCATAGACCCGCAGGTGCTGGGACCGGTCTTTTTAATTTTAGATTCGCCGGCGTGCTTTTTCAGTCATCAAAATGCGATTGTCTTTACGACCATTCGCGAGATGTTCGAAAAAAATCTGCCGGTGGAGCCGCGCAGCGTCATGGGCCTGCTCGACTCCAAAAAGCAGCTTGACGAAGCCGGCGGGTACGATCATCTTGCGGAACTCATCAACAGTGTTCCCAGCGGTGTAAACGCTGAATATTATGCCCGCGTCGTACATGATAAGTCGCTGCTGCGCCGGCTCATCAACGCCTGTAACCAAACCGTCAATGACTGCTACGAAAGCCCCGACGCGCCCGGCATTATTCTCGACCGGGGCGAAAAGCGCATTTTTGACATTGCCCAATTGAAAATCACAGGCAAGCCCGCTCCGCTAAGCGAAATACTTAACGAAACGTTTGAGATGCTCGATCGCAATCGCGGCGAACATTACAGCGGCATACCGACGGGCTTTGTGGAAGTTGACAATCTGCTTAGCGGCATGCAGCGCGGCGAAATGATTGTGCTTGCGGCGCGGCCCAGCGTGGGCAAGACCGCGCTTGCCATGAACATTGTTGAGCATATCAGCGTGAATTTGGGCAAACCTTCGGCGGTGTTTTCATTGGAAATGTCCAAGCAGCAGCTTGCCCAGCGGCTTTTGTGTTCGCGCAGTGGAGTAGATTCGCATTCGCTGCGTCGGGGAACACTTTCACGCGAAGACCGCGACCGCCTGCATCTGGCGGTGGGCGAGCTGGACCGAGGCAAGGTTTTTGTTGACGATTCGCCCGGTCTTACCGTGCTCGACCTGCGCACCAAATGCCGCCGGCTGTACATGCAGCATCAAATTGAATTCATCATGATTGACTACCTGCAGCTTATGGAGGCTCCGCGTGAAGAGAGCCGGCAGCAGCAGATCAGCACCATCAGCCGCGGCATAAAGGCTCTGGCCCGTGAACTTAATGTGCCGGTGTTGTGTCTGTCGCAGCTTAATCGTTCATCCGAGCAGGATCAGCGGCGTCCGCGCACCAGCGACCTGCGCGAATCGGGCAGCATTGAACAGGATGCTGATGTGGTGATGCTGCTGCATCGCGAGGCGGTCATGCGGCGTGGTGATGCCCAGTGGTTTGAAGAAAATCAGGACAAAGTCAACGAGGCGGAGCTTATTGTGGCCAAACAGCGTAATGGCCCATGTGACACCGTGAAGCTGACATTCATTTCGGGTAGCACGCGCTTTGAAACATACAACCCGGGCTACTCCGCTGCGGCAATGTGAGACTGTATGCGATACGCCGACGGATGGTTTCTGCTGCTGCTGGCTCTCGGATTACCCTTGAGCCCGGTTGCTGTGCCGGGTGCTGCGGCGTCGGGGGCCGTTGCCACAGCACCGGGGCCGTGGGCTCCGGCGGCAACCGGCACGCTTTCGAGGTGGGGAGCCGAGGTCCGCCTTGGTCATGTCTGGACACATTACCCCAGACCCCAAATGCGCCGCAAAGAGTGGCAAAATCTTAACGGCCTCTGGCAATACGCCATCGAGCCGAAAGCACATGGGCAGCCCGCCCATTGGCAGGGGCACATTCTGGTTCCATTTGTGGCGCAGGCCAAACTTTCAGGTGTGGGGCGAAGCGTTTCACCCCGGCAGCGATTATGGTATCGAGTAACTTTCCGTTCTCCTGTGCTCAAGGGCGGGGAGCAATTGCTTCTGCATTTTGGAGGGGCAATGTACCGCACGCATGTTTACCTCAATGGGCAATCGCTAAAACCGCACGACGGCAGCTTTGCGGATTTTTCCTATAACATTACGGGTGACGTTGTTGCCGACACGCGCCAAACGCTTGTGGTCAGTTGCTGGAACCCGGCAAACAAAGGGCCCGAACCTTGCGGTAAGCAGCAGGTCGGTAAGCCCGGCTTTACCATGCACCTGGTTTCAACGGGCATTTGGCAAACGGTTTGGCTGGAGACCGTTCCGCAGGTATACATCAAGGCGTTGCGCATTACGCCCAGTGTGCGAACACAGCAGGTAAGCGTGACGCCGCTGGTGCGCCGGCCGCATAGCCACATAGCGGTTCGTGTCGCTGTTCTTCGGGCCGGGCAGGTTATCGCCGAGGCCTCCGGCACCCCTGATCGGCCGGTTTTGCTGACATTGCTACAGCCGCAATTGTGGTCGCCGAATCATCCCTTTTTATACACGTTGAAAGTCGAGCTTGTCGAAAAAGCCGGCGTGGTGATGGACACGGTCACAAGCTATTTTGCGATGCGAAGTATTCGCGTGCAGAAAGGCGCCGATGGGCACCCGCGCATCTTCCTGAATGGCAAACCCTGCTTTTTGCTCGGTCCCTTGGAAGAGGGCTACTGGCCCGATGGTGCCTACACGCCACCGTCGAATGCGGCCATGAAGTTTGATATTCAGGCGATGCGCTCGCTGGGCTTTAACATGTGCCGCAAACACGAGATCGTCGCGCCGCAGCGTTGGTATTACCTTTGCGACCGACTCGGCTTAATGGTTTGGCAGGATATGCCGGCCGCATTTGATGACAAAACGGCCGCATCGCAGGCGGAATTCAAGCGAGAATTGACCCTGATGCTGCGGCAGTTGCACAACCACCCCTGCGTAGTGATGTGGACGTTGTTTAATGAGGGCTGGGGCCAGCACGACACCAATACCCTGGCTCGCTGGATTAAACGACGCGATCCATCGCGACTTATAGACCCCGCGAGCGGTTGGACCGACCACGGCTACGGCGATGTTAAGGATGCCCACATCTACTCCGGCCCCGGCATGTGGCCCGCAATGGCCGACCGCGCCAGCGTGCTTGGAGAGTCTGGCCGTTTCGCATGCCCCATCGGCGGGCACATTTGGCGGGCAAGCTGGGCTGTGTTTCAGCATAACGTTCCGGCGCGGGGCACCGCCGCGAGCAACAAATTGCGGGCGGCATGGTTTGTGCTTTACAAGAAATGGGCCTTGGCCCTGATGCCGCTGATACGCAGAGGATTGGCCGCGGCCGTGTACACGCGGTTTGCCGACCAGATAAGCGATCATTGTACTGGCCTGATCACCTGCGACCGTGGGGTGTTCAAAGCCCGTGAGGCTTCGATTGCAGGTGTCAACAGGGAGGTATTGCGATATGCGCAAGGCTTCGCGTCGCCGGGGGCGGGCGAGCTGTCGCAGCGTAACCGGTAATGGGGCAGAAGCGGCGGGCAGTGATGGTTTCGATGGCATTGCCATCATAGCTGGTGAGGGTTTGCTGGATGACGATATCATTGGCCGGAAGCGACTCGACTGGTGAGGAATCTAACATCATTGCCTCACGCGGTTCACCGATGGCGCTTCTGCGGATTGGCGTGCAAAGAACCGGGTGACTGACGCAAGCAATCGGATCCGGAGCTACCCCGGGGCAACCGATGGGATTACGCAGGCCCGCGAACTCGGCGTCGGGCGCATCGGAAGAAATCGGACGGTCGCACCTCTGCCGAGTCTCACCGCCTTGGCCGCAAAAACGTCGTCACCCCGGGCCGTTGAGGCAGGGATGCTGAAATCTTCCGATAGTGAAATGAGCACCTTCTATAGGGATTCTTGTGCTCCACCGTCCAACTTTCTTCCCTCTGGCTGCGAAGCCTCGCCTTGTACGCTTTCCCCCACACCAAAAACAACCGCAGTCCATGCCGCCGCTGCACTGGCCGGTATTTTCCGTCCTTGGCTTGATACGAATACCCTTTGTGAATAACATCACAAGGTAGTGATGCCGCGCGGCAGGCCCGGCATTCGTGGGTTGTTATAAAATCCATGGATGCAAATGGCTGCGTTGCGGCCGACAATGGAGTTGTGCATGCCATATACGCTGGAAAAGGGCGGCTCGCTGCTGCTGGAAAATCCGCTCGTAACGCCCAAGCTCGGCAATAGCGAGAACCTCTGGACGCTTAACTTTGGCCCGCAGCATCCGGCCACGCACACCGTCATTCGCCTCGTGATGGAAATTGACGGCGAGCGCGTGGTTAAGTGCGTACCCATCATAGGCTATCTGCACAGCGGATTTGAAAAAAATGCCGAAGTGCTTGATTACAACCAGTACCTGACCATCGTCAACCGCATGGATTATCTCGCCCCCATCGCCAATGAAATGGCTTGGATGCGCGCCGCTGAAATGCTCTTTGATATTGACCTTACGCCGCGCTGCAAGGTGTACCGAACCATCCTCGGTGAGTTGGGGCGCATTCAGAGCCACCTGCTTTGCGTAGGCGCTGCCGCCCTCGATCTCGGCGGGTTTACCGCTTTCTTGTTTGGCTTTAACGAGCGCGAGGCCATTTATGACATTGTGGAGTATGTCAGCGGGTCGCGCTTTCATACCAGTTGGTGCCGCGTCGGCGGCGCTATGAAAGATGTTGATGACAACGTCTTTAAGGCCATGGTAAAAAAGTTTATCGGCGACTCGCTGCCGCGCGCTGTTGAAGATATTGAGAAGTTGCTTAACAGGCTGCGAATTTTTATTGATCGCACCACCGGAGTTGGCGTTATCAGCCGCGACGATGCCATCAACTGGAGCCTCAGCGGCCCGGTAGCCCGCGCCAGCGGCGTTACACGCGACATTCGCAAGGATGATCCGTACCTGTGCTTTAAAGACAACTGGGATGGCAAGGGCGCGCCGGCGGCGCAGTTTAAGGTGCCCATCATGCAAACCGGCGATGTGCTGGCCCGCTACCTCGTGCGTGTTGAAGAAATCAAACAGTCCATCGCCATTATTCAGCAACTCATAGACAACATTCCCGAAGGCTCCATGAACGTCAGCCCCGAAGGCAAAGAGGTGCTGCCGCCCAAATCGCAGGTGTATGGCAGCATTGAAGGCCTGATTCAGCACTTTGAACTCGTTATGACCAACCGCGGTTTTACGCCTCCCATGGGCGAGGTGTATGGCTGCTGCGAAACCGCCAATGGCGAACTGGGCTATTACCTGGTTAGCGATGGCGGAAAAAACCCCTGGCGCGCCCGCACCCGGCCGCCGTCGTTTATTCATTTGAGCGTGCTGCCCAAGATGCTTGAGGGACACATGATTTCAGATGCGGTGGCCGTGCTTGGCAGTTTGAACATTATTGCCGCCGAACTCGACCGATAATAGCCCGCGATTGTATGGGTGGCTTTGGCCGCAGTTTAACTCATGACGTATGAAAGGACCCCATGGCCTGGATACTTGAAGATCGCTTAAAACCCTACCAGCCGGTGCGAAGCGAGCCTTATTTGACGGCTCAGATAAAAGACCACGTTGCGGGTAAATATTTTCCGCGATATCCAAACAAGCGAGCGGCGCTTTTGCCTCTGTTTCATGTGGTGATGCATGAATACGGTTACATACCAACGCAGGCCATTGATGAAGCCGCCGATTTCCTGGGCCTCACACGCTCCGAAGTGCAGGATGCCGTCACCTTTTACGAAGAGTTTCGGCTCGAGCCAACCGGGGCCTATGTCGTAAACGTCTGCCGGTCTATTGCGTGTGAGCTTTGCGGCCACAAAGATGTTCTGGCAAAAATCCGCGATGTGTTTGGAATTGAGCCAGGCGAAACCACCGACGACCATAAAATAACGGTGTTTGAGGTCGAGTGCCTTGGCGCTTGCGAGCAGGCGCCCTGTGCGCTTATTAACGAAGATTTACATGGCACAATTAATCCAGGTGACTTTTGTGCCACGCTTAAGGCATTGCCGGCCAAAGCCGCCGGCGGGCACTGAGGTTGCTGGTCAACAAACGTAAAAGAGGACAGCTATGGCATTTTCCGGGCCGGTACTATTAAAGCGTATTCCCAACGACCCGCAGCAGCGCAAACTGCTGCGGTATGCTGATTATGTGGCCACAGGCGGCTACGCATCGCTGAAAAAGGCGTGGGGCATGCCTGCGGAAGATATTATCAAACTGGTGGTAGATTCCGGCCTGCGCGGTCGTGGTGGGGCGGGCTTTCCCTGCGGCACCAAGTGGACCTTTCTGCCCAAAGAGAGTTTTCCACGCTATCTGGCGGTAAACTTTGACGAATCGGAACCGGGCACCTTTAAGGACCGGTACCTCTCTGATTACGACCCGCATGTTCTTTTGGAAGGCATTGCAATTGCCGGCTACGCCAACAAAATAAGCACAAGCTACATTTACATCCGCGGCGAGTATCACAAGCAGGCCAAGATTTTGGAAGAAGCGCTGCTGGAAGCCTATGCCAATGGCATATTCGGACAGAAGCACCCCGGTACCGACATTGTGCACAACTGCTACGTTCATCGTGGGGCAGGCGCCTATATTTGCGGCGAAGAAACGGGCTTGCTTGAGTCGCTGGAGGGTAAACGCGGCTGGCCGCGGATTAAGCCGCCGTTTCCGGCGGTGGCGGGCGCGTTTGCCAAACCAACCATCATCAACAACGTCGAGACCCTGGCGTGCCTGCCGTACATTTTAGAGCATGGCGCCGCATGGTTTAAAAGCATGGGAACTCCCAGCTCGGCGGGGCCGAAACTTTTTGGCGTCTCGGGTCATGTTAACAGGCCGGGCGTATATGAAGATGAGCTTGGCATAAAAATGTCCACGCTTATAGATAAGTACTGCGGCGGCGTGAAGGGTAAATATCGGGCGGCCATTCCGGGTGGCGTTTCGATGGGCATTTTGGGGACAGATCAGTTTGATGCCCAACTCGATTTTGACATTGGCCGCAAATACAATGTGCTGGGCTTGGGTACCGCGGGCGTAATTGTCATGAACGACCAAACCGACCTGGTGGTCATGCTGCGTAACATCGTGCGATTCTTCGCGCACGAAAGCTGCGGCCAGTGTACACCATGCCGCGAAGGTACTGCCTGGATGCATAAAATGCTTAGTCGCATTGTAGCCGGTTATGGCACCGCCAAGGACTTCGACCTGCTGCTGGAAGTAGGCCTGAGCATGGGGTCTATGCCGGGCACCACCATTTGCGGCCTTGCCGACGGCGCCAATTGGGCGGTCAAGACGTTTTTACAGAAGTTTCCCGAAGATTTTAAGAAGCGGCTGAAGCGCGATGTCGTGCCGGGTGTAACGCTTACGCCGGCTGGGGCTGCGGTGTAGAAGCCTCTGCAGCGGCCGGTGTTGCTGAATGCCCCAAACCTGCACTTTGCACAGGCTTTATGAAGGAAAATTGCATTATGCCAACAATGGAAGTAGACGGTAAGCAGATTTCGTGGGAAGGCAAGAAGATGATTCTTCAGGCCTGCCTGGATAACGGCGTGGAGCTGCCGCACTATTGCTATCATCCGGGGATGTCCATTGTGGCCAGTTGCCGTATATGCCTGGTTGAAATTGAATCGCCCGATCCCAAGGACCCCGCCAAGCTGGTGCGCGTGCCCAAGCTGGTGCCAAGCTGCCAAACCCCGGCCGTGCCGGGCATGAAGGTGTATTCCAAGTCGCCCAAAGCCGTGGCCAATCAAAAAGCGGTGATGGAGTTTCTGCTCATCAATCACCCGCTGGACTGCCCCGTATGCGATCAGGCCGGCGAATGTTACCTGCAGGATTACAGCTTTAAGTATGGCCGGTCGGAAAGTCGCTTCGACGAAAACAAGGCCAAAAAGCCTAAAAAGGACATCGGCAAGCATGTGGTGCTATACAGCGACCGATGCATCATGTGTACCCGATGCGTGCGCTTTACCCGCGAAATTTCCGGTACGGGCGAGCTCGCTGTGTTCGGCCGCGGCCATAAAGAAGAAATTGACGTATTTCAGGGTAAGCCGCTCGACAATCCGCTTTCGGGCAACGTGATAGATATTTGCCCCGTCGGCGCCCTGCTCGACAAAGACTTCATGTTCACGCAGCGGGTGTGGTTTCTCAAGACTACGCCGAGCATTTCGCCATTTGGCAGTGGCGGCGAAAATATTTTGATTCAGCATAATCAGGGCCGCATTTACCGCATCAAACCGCGGTTTAACGCCGAAATTAATAAATGGTGGATATCCGACGACATTCGCTATGGCTGGCAATTTGTGCATGAAAACCGACTTGCCGAGCTGCGCGTCGCCGATGCCGCCCACGCTCTGCCCATGGCGTGGGAACAAGCCGAAGCCCGCCTCGAGCAAACGCTGCTGCGCAGTGTCAGCGAACGCGGCCAGGGCTCTACGCTGCTGATGCTAAGCCCGTTTGATACCACCGAAGAAATGTTCCTCGCCGCCCGTTACATCCGCAAGGTTGATCCGCAGGCGGCCATTGGCCTGAATATGTCGCGCATAGATGGCCAGGACCAGGTATTTACAAACCCGACGACCGGGCAGGTTACCTATACCATTCGCGCGGATAAATCGCCCAACCGCAGCGGTGCTGAAAAAATGCGGCGGCATTTTGGCGACAACATTGTCATGTTTAACGATTTGGCCTCGCAGATTGCTTCAGGCCGGTATGCCACTGTTGTGTTGCTCGCCGACGCCATCGGCCACAACGACGACGAGCTTGCCGCACTGCTTTCGCCGATTGCCAACCGCATTGTGCTAAGTTCGCGTCCAAGCCGACTTACCGGGCAGGCCACCATGGTGCTGCCGGTATGCACCTGGGCTGAAAAATCCGGCGTTTACGAAAACTTTGAAGGCCGCGTGCAAGCCTTTGAAAAAGCCATCGAACCGCCCGAACCCGCCCGCGCCGCCGGGCATGTTTTTTGGAACATGCTGGGCATGCCCGGAACCTATAGTGCCGCGCAGGTGCGACAGGTAATGGCCGACCATGGCCTAAGCGAATACGCCGCTGTCAGCATTCCCGTGCATCACGAAAAGGTTGAGCTGATGGAGTTTTCACCGCTTTAATGGCGGATGCGGCGTGGCCTTGCCCGGCAGACGAAGCGTTACCTGCATGCCGCTGCGGCTTAGCGTAACAAGCTTTGATACCTCCGATGCCTTTTTGCCCCCGCTTGATGCCGATATACGGTACGCGCCAAGAAAGCCTCGCGTAGCATACAGGCCCGCCTGATTCGTTTGGGCCTTTTTATCAGTCCACCAGTCGTGATACACCAGATGAATGTACGCTTTGCCCACGGGCCGTAATGTCCAGGCCTTGTTCCATAGCGCCGCTTCGGGCCTCCAATGGCGGCCTGCCCAAAAGCCCCATTGGTTAATGCCCACCACGCCCGGCACGCTGAACGCCGCCGTTAAAAAGTCGCTCATATACTCGCCTTGAATCTTGCGGTTGGGCAGGTTGATGTCCAACTCGGTGACGGCAAGCTGGCAATGGTTTGCGGCGAGCTCATCCAGAATATCCACCACACGCTGAGGCGGGGTAATATCCCGGCCAAAGTGACATTGCACGCCTATGCCGCCAAGCGGGGCCTTGCCATCAAGCAAAAAGTGAATGAGCCTTTCGTACCGCAACCGCTTAAGCCTTGTGTGGCCGCCATTGGTGACGATGCCATACTCATTGATATACAGAACCGCATGTGGGTCGTTTTGGTGCGCGATTTTATACCAGCTGATAAGGATGCTTTTGCCTAAAATATCCTGCAGCGAGTGGTTGTCGAGCGCCTCATTTACAACATCCCAGCAATCAACTTTACCCGCCAGCATTCTGGTTTCGTTGGCGACATGCCTCGCGACCATCTGCCGAAGCGCTGCTGGCTGATGGCGCAGCTGAAAAACCTTTTCAGGCAGATAGCGCCAATGAGGCCATACAAGGTTGTGCCCTCGAATGCCGATATGGTGGGCCTGCAGCCAGGCAATGGCTTGCAGCGTGCGCTTCCGCTTGGCAGGGTTATCCCACTCTGGCCACTTGAGGTCGTTTTCAAACTCCGCATGGTTAAAATACTTCAAAAATGTATGGCGGTATTTTTGGGCGATTGCACTCTTACCCACGAGCAAGTCAGCATCTACGGCCGTGCCAAACTCAAAGGCGTGGCGCAGCATGGCCACGTGAACCTTGGCTTGCGGCCAGGGGCGGCCTGTGCTGTCGAGCACGCATACGGTAAGCGGCGCCATCCGGTAAAGCCAGATGCGCCTTTGCGCTTGGCGTCGCCATTGCCCGCCAAAATGTAGCGACTTGATTCCCGTTTTAACCACACGAAGTGATATATCGGCCAGTTCGATGCGCTGCTTTTGTTCGCCGAGCGAAAAATACAAACCGTCGGCTCCGCCCGGCACGCTTTGCCAGGTTGTCTGGTAAAGCTGCACCGCACGCCAGTGGGGGCCTGAAGTAACGATCGCGTGCATCAGCGGAATGTAACTTTTCTTGTTATGCAGTGATACGTTCAGTGTAGCCTGAGTACTCGGCGCTACCGCCCGAAACTTAAAGCTCAGTTCCAATTCGTCGCCGCTATAAACGGCCGATGTGACAGGCAGCAAATACTGCGCCCGCCACGCTTGGGATGGTTTATGATAAACGTCGAATTCAAGCGACGCAGATTGATCTCCGGTGGCGGCAATGACTTTGGCTCTCGCAAAATGGCCGCCGATGTTGTAAAGGCCGGTCGGGTTTAGCGCCTTATGAGGCAATAGCGAACGAGGCAAATCGGGCAAATGGGCTTTCGGCACCGCTGGTAGTGCCCACGGCGGCGCCGCGAAGATGGCCAGTAAGCCCAGTGCCAGCTTTAGCACCGCCGGGCGGTGTGCTGCCGAACGGGGGCTCAAACGCCTCGATAAATAAAGCAAGTGTACTCTCCTTAGCCGGGGCAGCGGCGGCTGCCAATTATGCGGGCGGTGTTGCGTTTTGAGTAATTGCCGCCAGCACGCGCGCCGTAGGCCCCTATTGAGCCGTCGGCCTGCCGGTGGTAATCGCCCTGCCGCTCATAGCGCGGGCCGTCCGACGCGACGCTGTGCGGCCTGAAACCCGATTTATTGCCAGGCCCGGGGTAACGGCGCTTTACCGCACAGGTCCATTAATATAACGCTGGGCCTGATGGCCGTCTTGCCGGGGCCAACCGGTTTTACATTGCCGTGGTTTGGTGTATTGTTAATTCGCGTTGGCTGGCCTGATGCGTTTCTTTGCCCTTGATTGACCATGGTGGCAGGCGGGGACGAACACGCGCGGCTCACAAAAGTTGGAAGCACCATGACAGACAAAACACCGCAGCCGCTCGTCGGCATTATCATGGGCAGCAAGTCGGATTTGACGACTATGCAGCATGCTGCCGATGTGCTTACAGAATTGGGAATTGCCTGCGAGATAAAAATTGTCTCCGCCCATCGCACACCGCTGCGTATGGTGGATTATGCCAAAGATGCGCAGGGGCGTGGCATTAAAGTGATTATTGCAGGCGCCGGCGGGGCGGCTCATCTGCCCGGCATGGTCGCATCCCTTACCTGCCTGCCGGTGTTGGGCGTGCCCGTACAAAGCCGGGCCTTAAGCGGAATGGATTCGCTCTTATCTATCGTGCAGATGCCGCGAGGCGTGCCCGTCGGCACTTTGGCCATTGGCGAATCAGGTGCCGTGAATGCGGCGCTTTTGGCGGCGAGCATTTTAGGGCTCTCGGACGCGGCCATTCAAAAGCGCTACGAGCAATACCGCCAGGCCGCCACCAAAAAGGTCGAAACGGATGTAATTTGACAGTGTTGGCATTTGCTCTTGGTTTGCAGCACCATCAGCCCGATGCCTTATATGAAAATTTATAACAGGCATGCGCCAGCGACTATGATACAAGCCACAGACGTGATTTTACCTCCCGCAACCATTGCCATTCTTGGTGGTGGCCAGCTTGGCGCCATGCTTGCCGAGGCGGCCCGGCGCATGGGCTATCGCACCGTATGCGTCTCGGCCAGCGAAGAAGACCCCGCCGGCCGCTGGAGCGATCATCATGTCGTAGGAGACCCCGGCGACATCGCCCTCATCAGGCGATTGGCGCGGGACGTACAGGTTGTAACCGTCGAAACCGAAGGCATCGCGCCTGAAGCCTTGACCGCGGCGGCAGAACTTGGTTGCCGCGTGGCGCCCTCGGCGGCCGTACAGCAGACGGTGCGTGATCGTCGGCTCGAAAAAACATTCTTCAAACACCATAACCTGCCGGTGGGGGCCTTTTGTATTTGTGACTCCGCCGCACAGGTGGACGCCGCCATTGCAGAGTTGCTGCCCCTCGGTGGCGGGGCCGGTGTGGTCGCCAAAACAGCCCGTGGCGGCTACGACGGCAAAGGGCAGCGATGGATCAAAACGCTTCATCAAGGTGCGGCAGTTTGGGAGGCCCTCGGCCAGGTCCCCCTGGTTTTAGAAGCCGCCATACCCTTTGTTGCCGAGGCTTCGGTTATTGTTGCCCGCTCGGCCGATGGCCGAAAGACCGCACTGCCCATGTTTCAGAACGAACATCGCGGCGGCATTCTATTTCAAACGCGCATGCCGGGCACCTTTGAGCAGCCAACTCTCGAGAAGGCGGTGGCCCTTGCCGAGGCCACAGCCGACAAGCTTGACGTGGTCGGGCTTATTACGGTTGAAATGTTCGTGCTGCGTGATGGCCGCGTTTTAGCCAACGAGCTTGCGGCGCGTCCGCATAATTCGGGCCATGTTACGCTGCGCGCCGCATCGCGCAGTCAGTTTGAAATGCACATCGCCGCCTTGTGTGGCCTGCCCCTGCCGCCGGTGCAGATACTGCGTCCGGGCGTGATGACCAATTTGCTCGGCGACTTGTGGGCCGGCGGTCCGCCTGATTGGACCCAGGTGCTGCGTGACAGCAGTGCCACGCTGCATCTCTACGGCAAAGGCCCACGGCCCGGGCGCAAAATGGGGCACATGATTCATACCGCCGCAGACATCAATACGGCCAAAGCAATGGCCGACCGCGCCTTTGGCCTGCTCAATGACGCCGTCGCCCGGCGCAACATGCTTGCATAGCCAAGGCAGCCAGCGCCAACTTCAGAGCCTGTCCGGGTAAAACTGCTCAGCGGTAAAATTAATGCCTAAGCAGACGTTTTGCTGAGATTTTACCACATTTGTTGTTCTGGAGAGAAAAGACCTACGTTGGACAGGTACCGAGGGCCTGTGGCAGCTTATGCATGCTTTTGACCTTCAGGCCACGCGGCTGGGGGGGCGGATTTGGGGTGTGAGCAAACAGCCATTGATATTGGATGTTTT
>JABEVB010000075.1 GCA_013044165.1 Phycisphaerales bacterium | reverse complement strand
TTTGGCCGCCAAGTTCACCGAGCGGTGCTGTTACGCCCAAGGCGATTCGTGAGGCCCGGTTCCTTCATTTGGCTTTTGGCAGAAACTGTCACAGGCCCCGTGAAAGGGCCTCCGATGCAAGTGGCCTGAAGTCACGCCGGTACGTATTGCGCAGGCCGGTTATCACCTTTGGTAGCTATGGCTGCGCATAAGACCGATAAACGCCCATTGCAACGACGGCTATTAACTCAGAACGCTACTTATTGAATAGGTGGTTGCCGTTTGTGCCAGTCGTGATGCGATTCGTACTGCCTGGCCAATCGCAGCATGCGAGCTTCGCTGAAGGTTGGGCCTAAAATCTGCAGGCCGATGGGCAAGCCGTCCGTGGAAAACCCGCATGGAATGCTCATGCCCGGGATACCGGCAATGTTGCATGTAACGGTAAAAACATCGCAGAGGTACATTTGCAGCGGATCGCCGCTTTTTGAGCCAATTTCGAAAGCCGCAGTGGGCGAGGTTGGGCCTAAAATGAAGTCGCATTTTTTGAATGCGGCATCGAAGTCCTGCTTAATGAGTTGTCGCACCTGTTGGGCTCGTACGTAATAGGCATCGTAATAACCGGACGAAAGCGCATAAGTGCCGAGCATGATGCGCCGCTGCACTTCGGGGCCAAAGCCCTCGGCGCGGCTGGCGGCGTAGAGATCGTACAGGTCTTGCGGCGCGGCGGTGCGATGCCCGTAATGCACGCCGTCATAGCGGGCTAAATTGCTTGAGGCTTCGGCGGGCGCAATGACGTAATAGGCGGCGATGCCATATCGCATGTGTGGCAACTCTACCGGCACAATTCTGGCGCCCTGGCTTTTGTAGAAATCCACGGCGGCCTTGACGGCTTGGGCAACCTGTGGCGAGGTGCCCTCGGTTTCAAATTCTGCGGGAAGGCCGATGCGAACTTCGCGCAGCGGCACATCAAGATCGTGGAGGTAATCGGGTACCGGATCGGGCCAACTGGTGCTGTCGAGCGCATCGTGTCCGGCGATAACGTTAAGTACCAAGGCGGCGTCGGCCACGGTGCGCGTCATTGGGCCAATTTGATCCAGTGAACTGGCAAAAGCGACAAGTCCATATCGCGATACGAGGCCATAGGTTGGCTTAAGCCCAACAATGCCGCAGAGGCTGGCGGGCTGCCGAATGGATCCCCCGGTGTCGGACCCTACCGATGCGTAGCACAAGCCCGCGGCGGTGGCTGCCGCCGACCCGCCGGACGACCCGCCCGGGACGCATTGCGTGTTCCACGGGTTGCGGGTAACGCCAAAGGCGGAGTTTTCGGTGGAACTGCCCATTGCAAACTCATCGAGATTGGTCTTGCCAACGATTACCGCGCCTGCGGCCTGAAGCTTATTTACCACGGTTGCGTTGTAGGGGCTGCGAAAGTTCTGGAGCATTTTTGACGAACAGGTAGTGGTGCCAAAAGTGGTGCATAGGTTGTCTTTAAGGGCAAATGGAACACCGGCCAAGGGGCCAAGCGGTTGGCCAGCACTGCGAGCCTGATCAATGGCGGCGGCCTGCTGCAATGCCGATTCTTCAAAGGTGCTGTTGTAGGCATGCAGTGTTTTATCAAGCCGTTTGATGCGGTCGAGGGTGGCGGTGGTTGCGGCGGTCGCGGTGATGGTGCCCGCAGCAATTTGATCTCGAACTTCCAGGGCGCTGATAAGAGATTGCATACTTGTTCCTGCCTGCCTGTTTATTGAGGGCCTTTGCCCGGTGGTTTAGTCTTGAGGGTGCGTGTAGCGTATGGTTTGCAAAATCGTGTTGGCCACGCGACGCACCTTGTTGTTGGGAACTATGGTTACAACGTATAGCCTCTGCTGGTGGTGTAGCGGCTTGAGCAAGATCGCGGCAAATGGCTTCATGCCGGCCGTATAGCCAGTCCACTCGTGGGCAACCAGGCCATGAAAAAGATAACGCCGCGTCTGTAATTGTTGGATGTTTGTGAGGCGCATCATGGTCGGATGCCTTGCGACGGTCAACGTCATAAACGGGACATCGTCTGGCTTGGGACGTCCCCAGTACAACTGATATTGTTGACGGTGGGGTGTTGTAAGTTTGACGCGTGTAACATCGGTGGGCACTGTAAAGACATAGCGCCCGGGAGCAGCCGATGCCGGCGATTGTGGACTGGTGGACTGTGTCGTGGCGACGCCACTGCTGGTATTCAATGAATTTGCTCCGCTGGCGCTGGTGGTACCGGCAGCCTTTGGAGAGGGAATACTGGGAGTTGACTGATAGTACCAGTTTACCGACGTTTGACGCAAAGGGTTGAGCGGCTGCGTCGAAGGTTTAAAGTTCTGCTGGTAATCAAGCGTGTCATATCGCTGGCATCCGGCAAGAAGCAGGCATAAGGCCATGGCCAAAGTGGCCGAGACGCTGAAAATGGTGCGGCTCTTGCAGGTGTTTATTTTAAAAAAGTATTTCATGATGGCGAGGCTCCACAAGGTTAACCGCCACCCAGGGTGGCATCGAGCACCTGGGGCACGGTAAAAAACGGGCCTTCACTGGACGGGGCGTTTTGCAGCACCTGTTGTACGGGCAGGGAGGGTTTAACTTCATCGGCGCGAAGCACATTGGTCAGCGGCAGGGGGTGCGACATGGCTTCAAAGCCGGTGGTGTTAACCTGCTGTAATTGCGCAATGTACTGCAAGATTGACGAAATTTGCTGCGAAAACCGTGGCACATCGGCGTCGGTGAGTTTGAGCCGCGCAAGTTTGGCCACATGACGCACCTGCTTTTCGTCAAGCAAGTTGGAGGGGGCATTAGCCATAAGGGCACCTCTAAGTAATCAAACCGAGCCAGCGGCAATCATAGTAAGAAAAACGAGGCCTATCGGGAACGGCCTCGGACACTTAATTAATTGAACTGTCTGCCTGTGGCAACGGCCGGCGCGATGATGGCGTTCAGGCAGTTGCTGCAGCAGCGACCGGCTTGCGATATACCTGTCCGCGGGCGAGTCGCTTGGTGACCAGGCCGCTCTTGATGGCCTTGGCGGAAGCCCAAACGCGAGCTGGTTTGCCGTCAATCAGGACCCGCACCTTCTGAAGGTTGGGCTTGAACTTGCGGGATGAGCGTCCGGTAATTTTAATGCCTACGCCGCCAAGATACTTGGCTTTACCGCGGTAAGTGCACTGGCGGCCAATGGCTGTTTTACGGCCTGTGTAATGGCATACATGAGGCACAATAAACTCCTTCGTTGCGAACAAGCCGGCGTCCAAGGCCCTTTTAATGCCGCAACGCCGCCGGTGGGCTGTTGCGAGGCCAAAAATACAAGCCATGTATTGTATAAAAAACCGCATAATTAACAAGCGCGGCAAAAAGTGGGCTGGGCTTTGGGGGCTGGGAGGCGCGCGGAGCCGCGGAGTTCGCGGAGACGATGGGAGATGATTTACCACAAAGGGGCGCAAAGGCACAAAGATATTTTTGTTTGGGCGCTGCGCGACGGTTTTGCCACATCCCGATAGTTGGTTCCTGCCCAATCGGGATTTCGCCTTGCCTGGCTCAAGACAGAGAACCACCGAGGTGTTTTAATATTTGTTTAGGGCGCTGGGCGACGAATCTTACCGCCGGGGAGGCAGGGTAACGCAGAGACGACGGACGATTTATGCACCGCCGAGACGCCGAGAGCGCGGAGGGCGGAGAGTTACCAGCAAGGTGCGGGGGCGCTGCGCGACGGTTGGCGCGCATCCCGATAAATGGCTCCATGCCACATCGGGATTTCGGCGCCCATGCCTTCCCGATTTTTGGCTCCATGCCATATCGGGATTTCGGCATCCGTGCCTCAACGCAGAGAGCACGGAGACGACGGACGAGGATTTACCACCAAGGCTCTAAGACGCTAAGTTTTTTGTTGGTGTTTTTAATTTTGGCGCTGGGCGGCGGTTTTGCCACCGAGGGCACAGAGATCGCCGGGGATTTCGACGGGGGGGCACAAAGACGCGGTCCCGATCGTGGTTGATTTTTCTGGATGTCGGGAGAGGCGTTGGTTGTTCGCAGGTTGCGCGGATTGCGCGGAGTTATTATATATCAATACTAGGATTATAAATATTACAATAAGCTTTGGTACTATGGCGGTTTATCGTCCGAGTGTCTCTAGGGAATCAGTGACCTCTATGGCAAAATGCGTCGCGAGAAACCTTTTAGCCATAAAAATTCAGTGTGCACAGAGTTGGCGGCGATTTGGTGTGGAGATAATATTGCCGGGCGGGACTGTTTGTGTTTGTGCGATACTTGCAACAGATTAAAATGCTGGCGTTGTGTATGCGATTATATTTAGTTTTAATGGGTAAAACATTATGGAACAATCTGACCGCGCCGGTGATTAACAGCAATAATCACCAGATTTAGACCAAGAGATTCGCACGGGAAAAATAGATGATAGATGACTCCGCCAAGCATCAGCCGTATGCCTCTGAATTTGCACTGGGGGATGTTGTGCGGGTCAAGTCCGCGCTCTACGAACGAGGCGCAGTTATAGCTATTTTACCTGGTGAGCAGGAAAATCGCTTTGCCGTTCTCGTAAATGGCGAGAGACGGAACTATTATGCATCGCAATTGTTGAAAGATGCGCCACAGACACACAACACTGAAACATTGAACAGCGAACGGTTCCACTGCCATCTCACGGCATTGCAGATCAGGCATCCCAGTTTATCCACACTGTATTCGCTTAATGCCGCTCGTGTTGATTTTATTCCTTATCAGTTCCGACCGGTGCTGAAGTTCATCCGATCAGATCGTCCGCGACTCCTTATCGCCGATGCCGTAGGCGTAGGCAAAACCATTGAGGCGGGTTTGATACTCCGCGAGCTGCAGGCGCGGAATGATGTTCAATCTATTCTTATTGTATGCCCGCGTCCGCTGGTGGCGGAGCGCAAATGGCAGAATGAGATGAAGCGTTTCGACGAGCAATTCGACCACTTGGACGGGCCGCTATTAAGATACTGTGTCGATGAGATGGACATGAGCGGAGAATGGCCCGCAAAATACAGGCGGGTCATTGTTCCATATTCGTTATTTGATGAGGCTCTCCTTTTTGGCTCACAAGCAGAAAGAGGCCGCAAGTTGAGGAAAGGGCTTCTCGATCTGCGCCCAC
Source organism: Phycisphaerales bacterium (assembly GCA_013044165.1). GTDB lineage: Bacteria > Planctomycetota > Phycisphaerae > WQYP01 > WQYP01 > JABEVB01. The sequence goes on along the minus strand of JABEVB010000075.1, from coordinate 8,592 downwards.
CTCCACGTTTTGACCTGGTTATTGTGGATGAAGCCCACCACATAAGAAATCCAGAAACCTTTCAGCACAAGGCGGTCCGGTTCTTCTGCGAAAATGCCGAGAATGTCGTGTTTCTTACTGCGACGCCTATTCAACTTGGCAATCATGATCTCTTTGTGCTGCTTAGCATTCTGCGACCGGATTTGATTATTGATCGGGAGAGTTTTGAGCACATGGCAGAGCCAAATCCGCACATTAATCAGGCGGTATCTCTGGTACGGGCCCAGCAGCCTCAATGGTCCATCCATGCCGCAGAAAGACTTAGTCAGGCGTCGGCAACCCCCTGGGGTCAATCTATTCTGGCGCAGAATCCCGATTTCAACCGGATACATTCAATGCTGAAGACTGGCACGGTTTCCGCTGAGAACCGGGTACAGATCATAAAAGAGATCGAGGCACTTCACACATTTGCGGGAATTATTAACCGCACTCGACGCCGTGATATAGGGGATTTCACGATACGAAAGCCGCAAACCGTACTGGTCGAATTTACGCCAGGGCAGAGACAATTCCATGACGAGTTGCTTCGGGTGCAGGCCCAGATATTTAATCGCCTGCATGACGATGTGAATATTAAATTCATGATGACAACCATACGGCGGCAAGCCGCAAGCTGCCTTTACGGTCTGGTGCCGCAACTGGAAGAAATTCTGACGCGCCATTTTGACGAATTATCGTGGGCGGAGGCCGATGATGCATCTGTCGTAATAAATAGTGATTGCGTCGGGCCGATAGAGGCACAGGTAAAAGCCCTGCTCGAACATGCGCGGTTGCTTGATCCACAGGATCCCAAGCTGGAAGCTTTGCGGACTACCATCCGCGACAAGCAGCGGCTCAACAACAATAAAGTAATGTTATTCAGCAGTTTTCGGCACACGCTTGGCTATCTTCACCAGCACCTTCGGGCGGACGGTTTTAGAGTTGGCCTGGTACATGGCGGCACACCAGACGACGAACGGGCTGCACTTCGGCAACGCTTCGAGTTGCCGCGAGAAAATGCGCAGGCTCTGGATGTGTTGCTATTTTCAGAGGTCGGGTGTGAAGGGTTGGATTACCAATTCTGTGATTGTATTGTGAACTACGACCTTCCATGGAATCCGATGCGTATTGAGCAAAGGATTGGGCGCATTGACCGCAACGGTCAAAAAAGCGAAAGCGTTGCTATCGTCAATTTTATCACGCCCGGCACCGTTGATGCCGACATCTACGACCGTTGCCTTATGCGCATCGGAATATTCAACAACGCTCTTGGCGGTGGTGAAGAGATCCTCGGTGAAATTTCCCAAGAGATCAGGAACATTGCAGAGAATTATTTGCTCAGCGACACCGAGCGGCAATCGCGGCTACAACAGTTGGCAGATAATCAGATTCGGCTGATACAAGAGCAGGAACAACTCGAACAGCGGCAAATGGAGCTTTTTGGCGTTGACCTGCCTGCCGCCAGGATGCGAAAAGAGATTGAAGATGCCTCAAGCTGCTGGCTTGCGCCGAAAGCAATTTTACGGCTTGTTACGCACTATCTGCGGCGCATCAGTGGGAAGGAACAGGATGTTATTCTTGGTGATAAACCGTTAAAAACGCTACGGCTTTCGCAAGATGCTCGCAACTGTGTGCTTCGCGATTTTCAGCGACTTGAACGACAGAACAGCAGCACCTGGCGGCAATGGGAAAATTGGCTCAAGGGCAGCGACCCGCACCTGGCTATCACTTTTGAATCAGCCGGTGCCATGGAGCATCCACAGGCAGCGTTCATTATGCCGCTGCATCCATTGGTGAAACAGGCGGCACAGTTATTCGATACTGCGCAATACATAAGCACGACGCTTAGCGTGCGCTCCGATGCAGTTGCTGCGGGCCGATACCCGTTTGCTATTTATCAGTGGCAGTTTCACGGCATCCGAAACGATATGATTCTGCAACCTATTGCAGAATCAGAGATGTTGGCGGCCCATCTGGGGCGACTGCTTGAGACGGCAACCGATGCCGCCTCGGACGATACAGGCAATATTGACGCAGCCGCACAGCAAAGGTTAGACAACCAGCATGATCGGCTATGGTCGGAAGCGCGACAAAAGCACCGTCAGAGAACTCGAGATTTAGCGGCGTATCGTCGTGAAAGTCTTAGCACTAGCCACCGGTCGCGGATTGCCCTGCTGAATGGGCAGCTTAAAATAGCGTCTAACGATAAAATCCAGAAGATGCGGCGATCTCAATTGGCGGCCGCGGAGGCGGATTTCAACAGGCGCGTTAGTGACTTGGAACGGGCAACCGGCCGGGCCGACATTATCGCCGGGCCGGTGGCATATGGGGTGTTGGTAATTACCGGAGATTTGGTCAATGGCAAGTGATTACGCAAAAATCCGAGAGGATAACATTGTTGAATATGGCAAAGGAACGCACCACTTGGCCTTTTTGGGAAGGCTATATAGCAAGAAGACGCACTTTCTTTTTGAGCTACTACAGAATGCCGAAGATGCCGAGGCTAGACGAATCGACTTTACCCTTTTCGACGACAGGCTTGAGTTGACACATGATGGTAGAGAGTTTGATGAAAAAGACGTTAGGGGAATTTGCGGAATAGTAGAGGGAACGAAGAGTGATGCCCTGACGCAGATCGGAAAATTTGGAATCGGATTCAAGTCGGTCTACGCCTTTACGAACACACCGGAAATTCATTCGGGCAATGACAACTTCAAGATCGAAGGTTATATTCGTCCGTATGAAGTGGCCTCCAGAAGCATTTCGCCAAATCCAATCACCATTTTTGTCTTGCCCTTTGATAATCCAGATATCGATGCGCAGACCGCGCACGAAGAGATCGGCGCCGGCCTGAAAAAACTTAGTGCCCGGACGCTTTTATTTCTCCGAAACATCAAGGAAATAACGTACAAGCTGCCCGACCAGACAGGTGGGCGTTATCTGCGTGAAGAGATCCATCCTGGACAGTCGCGGCACATAACAGTGATTGGGCCAGAAGGGCAAGAAACATGGCTCGTTTTTGAGCGGCCAGTCAAGGCGCCTGATGGCGTCCAAGTTCGAGTCGAAATCGCTTTTGGGCTTGATGCGACTGCCAAGAACCCCGACGAACCCATCGTTAATGTCACTGATTCTCCGTTGGTGGTTTACTTTCCGACCGAGAAGGAAACCAAGCTAGGCTTTCTTATCCAAGGGCCATACAAGACAACGCCCGCACGCGACAATATTCCAGCCGAGGATGTTTGGAATAAGACCTTGGTTAACGAAACCGCCCTGCTGGTCGCCGATACATTGCCAAAGTTAAAAGAAATGGGGTTGCTGACTGTTTCGCGTCTGGAGGCACTGCCGATCAAGGTGGATGACTTTAGAGAGGGCAGCATGTTCCACCCAATTTTCGCCGAGGTCCGCAAGGCGCTCCTGAATAACGACCTGCTGCCGGCTGATGATGGAACGTTCGTTTCTCCGCCCAACGCGAGGCTGGCCGGTGCCGCCGATCTGAGGGAACTGCTAGGCGGTGAGCAATTGCAATCCTTACTCCAATCTACGACGCCGATCAAATGGCTTAGCAGGGAAATAACAAAGGACCGGACACCGTTTCTCCACGCCTACCTACGTGAGCAACTCAAGGTGGAAGAACTAGATGCTGACAAATTTGCCGGCAAGATTGATACACGATTCTTAAAAAACCAGACCGATGAATGGTTCAAAGCCTTTTACGTATACCTGTCTGGTCATAAACATCTCTGGCAGCCGGCGGGGCCACTCAGAGATAAGTGTATCCTGCGACTAGAGGACGGCAGCCAAGCTAGACCGTTCGCGGATGATGGCGAAACGCCCATGGTTTATCTGCCACCGGAAAATGCGACCGAGTTCCCTGTCGTGAAACGTGAGATTGCGAGCGATGAAAGAGCGAAGAACTTTCTGAAAAGTCTGGGTTATCCGAGCCGGATATCTGTGACGAGGTTATACGGAAGGTACTTCCGAAGTACGATGGTGAGGGCGCAGCATCAATCTCCCCGGGGGAGCATCAGGTGGATATTCAGAAGATATTTAGTGCCATTGTGGCCGGCAAGGAGCGGGTAATAGGGGCGGCCAAAAACACCCCGTTCCTCAAGGCGGTCGATCAAGATGGCAACCTATCTTTTAGAAGGCCCGTCGAGGTCTATGTTGACAGTCCTGACCTATGCCTTTATTTCGGGGGTTCATCGAATCTGTGGTTTCTATCTAAGGAGGAAAGGAACGCCCCCATCGCCGGCACCTCCTGGGAAGACTTAGGGGTTGCTCGGTTGCCACGGCCGCTGCCATCACAATCGGTTCCTGCCGCAGCGAAAGAGCTTGCGAACAAGTGGAAGTTCCGCGTGACAGAGAACTACGAACTTGATGGCTTGCGCAGTGTTCTCCAGCGACTACAAGGTATAACGGATTTCGATAGGCAACAGAAAACTGTTCTCGTGCTTTGGGGGTTTCTTAGAAACCATCTTGCATCTAACCCTCAAATTTTCAAGGGTCGCTGCAGTTGGTATCACTACAAGGATCGTGATGGGAGGTTCGACTCTCAAATAGTCGAATGCCTTCAAGAGGCAAAATGGATTCCGACAAAAGGCGGAACTCTAGAGAAGCCGGGTGATGTTCCGAAAGATGATCTTCTCGACGATTTTGCCGGTGATCACGAGTTGATAAATATATTGGGCATGGGAACGAATACGGTCAAAGGAAAACTGACCGGTATTGCGGATAACATTGGAATCCCGTCGGCTGCTGTTGAATTGATTTCCAAGAATCCAAAGGAGTTTTGTCGGTTATGGCAGAAACTAACGAAGCCAGAATTTCCGACGGACCGTCTGGAGAACCCGGCACGTCGCCAGCAAAGGAATGCGGAGCATTTAGCCAATGCCCCTAAAAAGGATTACGCGCTGCGTTCAAGGACTGTTAGAATATCCGCCGGGGCCATTGATAAAAAGACCTGGCTCAAAGAAAAATACACTAACAACAGCCGTCAAATGGTATGCCAGATTTGCAAATACGAGATGCCCTTCAGGGTGCCCCCCGGTGGCGAGTATTATTTCGAAGCGGTGGAAGCGCTAGGCGATTTTCGCAAGGAAAATGAGGCCCAGTACCTTGCATTATGTCCGGTTTGCGCCGCCCGTTATAAGGTATTTGTTAAGGACTCCGCGAAAGCGGTGGAAAAAATGAGGGACGACCTTAAAAATGCGGAAGGGCTGGAGGTGCCAATCAAGCTTGGCGACTTTGAGGGTAGCATCAGGTTCGTGGAAACGCATCTTTTTGACATTAGAGCCAGCCTCTCACCCCCAAGCAATGTATCCAACAACGACGGCGAAATGGAGCGGGAACGCAAAGCCGACCAGGTGGTGTAAGGTTAATTATCCGCATTGATATCATGTTATGAACAGCATTGCCCGCGGGGCTTCGGAACATTCAAAATAGGAATGGCTAAATATGGATGACCGCGATAATCTCTACCAATGGGCTAGACATGATGTTTGGGCGAACGAAGGGCAGGCCATCAAGACTATCCGCATCCGCATGAACCGAGCAGTTCAAAGGCTGTTGGATCAAGATGCCTTCTTGCTGCGGGTTGAAGTTAATGAACGATCAATCACGCATCGGCTGGGTATGTACTTGGCCGATGAATTTCCATGCTTTGATGTTGATTGCGAATATAACCGGGTGGGAAATGACAGTATTCCAAAGCGACTGCCTGACTGGCTACCTAAAAGCGAACGGCAGAATACGAATATAGAGACCCAAGAGCTTTATTGCGATATTGAGGGTCGCACTGCATTCCCTGACATCATTATCCATAAGCGTGGAGAACGGAAGACAATGAATCTGCTGGTTATAGAAGTTAAAAAAATGGATAATAGAAATTGCAGTACGGATAGATTAGATATCTGGAAACTGGAAGAACTCACCAAGCGGAAAGGAGATTTTGGATATATGCTTGGTCTATTCCTCAAACTACCCACCCGATCTGAGCCAAGCCTGGAAAATGTAAAATTCGATTGGTACAGAGACGGCGGAACTCTATAAGCCGTGCGACCCGCCGAGTGCCGAAAATTCCTGAGCCGAGCAATTTAGCAAGCGGTCCCGCAGGGTGTTGCCGGGTTCGTTGGTGATGAAAGTGATATCGGATGACATGATAGGAAGTTTAACCGTGATAGGGCGATACTGACAAGGAGCGGCGTGGCTGGCTGGTGGATTGGGGGCGCGCGGTGCAGGCACGCGCGGCTAAACGGGGCCGCGGCGAGCACAAACGCATACGAATTCCCAAGGAAAGGTCTGTTTCATAATGAACAAGATCAGCATCGGACCACAGACACAATCCACCGGCCGTATATTGTCGAAAGTCCCTGAGATTACGCTTTATTTCTGGATCATCAAGATTTTGAGTACCGCCATGGGCGAGGCAGGCCAACTCAGATTTTCTGGTGTTTCATATCAATCCGTACCTTGCAGTAATCTTGGGGGCGCTGGGTTTTGCGGCGGCTCATCTTCCAATGGAACAAATGGTTGGCTCATACCGTGCGCATAACAGAAGCAAAGCAATAAATCAACAGTTTTTTATGTTGTAGATTTCGTAACTTTTTGGTATAATGGTACTTTATGGAAGCAGACAATATCAACATACGCAACGCCGATATGGTTAAGAAAATATTATTCATAAAAAAGAAATATTATTTTAAGACTATAACGGGGTATACGGAATACCTTGTGGCACTGGGAATTAAGGCATTAACAGAGGCCCCCAACAAAATTACCGAGGTTAAACCATGAACGAGATACCGAAATGCGATTTGTGCGGATTGCCAATCTTGAGCGAGACTGGGTTTACACACGTGTGCTGTCCCAAGACAGAATCTTATGATGATATGGCCAAGCGTATAAGAGGTAAGTATCTATGGTGGTCGTTCGTTCGCGGCTTCATAATCGGGTGGTTGATAACCGATTTTCTGTGAAACTCCACAACCACCTATGGTGGGCGCTTGAAGCGATGCGCATTGAACGTATACCTTCGAGTTTCTTCACGCCATTTGTGGTGTGGAAAATTGTGTGCCGCTACCACAGGGTTCGGTTCACTGATAAATTGAATGTGTTGCGAACTAACAAGTGTTTTACAACGAATGAACGCGGCCAAATTGAACACCACGCAGCCCCAGACAGGACGTTGAGGACAACCTGATTGTGGTGCTGCGCATTGACGAGTCCGCGATTGTGGTGGTCGCCGTCCGAAACGCCGGTATCCGTTGACTGTTCGTACCCATCTTTATACAGATGAATAACATCGTCAGGTGCGTCGAGCAGGTCTTGGGCCAATGGCATTTTGGTACTTATTTCGTGTCCGTCCTGCCAACCCCATCTTCGCACCCATACGTTGCAAGCAGTAGTCTCGCGGAATGAAGAAGCGGCCCTCACTGTAATCGTACAGGCAAAGCCGGCCAGTAAGCCGCACCTGACACAGAACACAATCGCATTTAACCCAACTTTGGCACTTTGCGCTCGATTTCCGGAAGTTTCACGATTTTTTCGGCCTTGGTTGCAAACCAATGCGGTTTTGCCTTTCAAAACCCTTGTGGTGAAGACCTACCCTCTTTTTTTTATGTATATGATTTGCGATAGTGCCGGGCATGTTCATTCGCCCGCACAAACGCTTCAAGAACGGCAAATGGCATACTTATTACAGTGTGGTGGAGAGCCGCCGCGCTGCCAACGGTGTCACCGGGCGGGTTAAAACCGGCCAGTTATTGATTTCCCTTTATAGCTCATTGGCCAGCCTGCTGGCAAATCGTTTTCTGAACCATCTCCTTGCCCTGTACGCTGGCCATGGGTAATAACAATTACTTGGCCCCGGCATCAGATGCCCCCGGAAACAGCAACATGCGGGTCCGATACCGGGGTCGGCCCACGCGGTAACGCGATCCTGCCGCTGCCTGGGATAAGCGCCGGGGGGATTGTGGGAGTGAGCAGGCTCGATGCCTGCGGCTATGTGGGGGTGATTGGCTGAGAATATTATCGGAGAGTTGGCCTCGGTTTCGTAGAACTTTCGAGCCGATTCATTTTTGACCACCAGTAGCCGGACATAATGTGACCAGGTCAGCAGGAACCGTGACGATGGCAATTGTGCGGACGGTGTCTGCACAATTTGGGTAACCATGATGAGGCAGGACTGACAAGGAACGGCCAGCGGGCCGGCGTATTGGGGGCGCGCGGTGCGGGCACTCGCGGCTAAACGTTGGGGGACGGGACGCCCGCGGTCGCCGCCGTGGGGCGGCCGAGAGCAGAAGGATTTAGAGCAGGTGATCAGTAGAGCATTTGTGGCTACGCCGCCGAGAGTCCCGATAAGTGGCTCCGTGCCACATCGGGATTTCGGCATCCATGCCTTAACGGGTGAAAGTTGAGCAGGTGAGTAATAGAGCGATGGGGCGCTGCGCTTGGGGGCGGCGGCGCTGTTACTGGCCGCGGGGACCACGCGGCTAAACCGCGTGGCTCGTTTTGCGCTGCGCTTGGGGATTTAGGATTTAAGATTTGAGATTTCAGAATTGGGGGCGGCCAGCGGGC
>JABEVB010000074.1 GCA_013044165.1 Phycisphaerales bacterium | reverse complement strand
GCCGGCCCGGTCAGGTCGTTAACAATAATGCCGCGAAGCTCGTCGCGAATGGCGCTGTTCGCCGCGCCCGTGCTCATAAGCCCGGCCGTGGCCACGGCCAGCGTATTGCTCGCCGGGTTGGCCTTGGCGAGCGTGGTAATCTTGGCAATAAGCTTTTTCTGCCCCGCAACGTCCGGCGTGTGCCACCATGCCGCCTGCAGGTTAATAAGCTGGGCACTCAACTTCGCCTTCGGGTCGCTGCCGGCCAGGTCCTTGGCAACCGCATCTTTGGTTTGCTTGTCGCCCATGGCCACAAGCACCGCCTTGAGTCGCGTGGTTTGCGGAGCCAGCATCCCCGCCACTTCCGGATGCTTAACGCCAAATGCCTCAAACTTACCAATCAAATCGCGCAGCAACGGTGCATTGGCCGGCGCATAGGTGGCAAGTTTGGCCGGGTGGGTCAGCACCGCCGGCGTAAAAATGGCATGATTAATCTTCTTCATATCAGGCGATACCAGCGGCCCAAGCTGCTGAAAATCGCTCTGTAGCTGCGATACCTGGGCCTGGCTGACAGGCTGGCCCTGGCTGACCCGATTGGCCGAAATCGTAAAAAGTGCCGCCGCCACTGCAATAGCCGCCGCCGCAGCCAGTATTCGCACAACCCCGCGATGTGTTTTTCCAGTTTGGCTCATGAGCAACACTCCTTATAAAAGGCCCGAAACAATAGAGATGCCGCCCACAGCAACACCTTTCGCTCATGTTGGAGTTTATGTTACCGCCCGCCATATGTAAATCATAAAGCCGTAGCCGCCGGCAATACGACAACTATTACTTGTGCTAATACACCTCTCGCGAAAGAGGGTGCATGGGAGGCTAGATTTCGTTGAATCCCAGTCGCTGCAAATACCCATATATTGGGTCGTAAAAGGCGGGGTTGCGGGTCGGGTCAGCGGCATCCCCCGGTGGGACGACGACTACCATTCCTTGCCGGGCCCTCGTTAGAAGGACACGGTACGCATTCTTTTGGTATGTCTGCCGTTCAACCTTTCGAATATGGTTCCAGCGGTCACCACAGAACGACCAATGTTCCCATCCTGCTTGGGCGTACCTGAAATCCGCATCCCAAGTCACGCAGGCCCAATCAAGCTCGAGCCCTTGCACGTGAAACTCGGTCGCCACATCTTCAAGGTAGTAAGACGATCTAACGTCCTCCTTGCCGTTGAGGAACCAATGGATCGGGTCCATGGGCGACCGCACATCGATCGCATCAGGTTTGAGGCGAAGGGCCTGTGACGATACGACTATCCCATACCGCTCGGAACCTCGCGCCTTTTGCCTCAGCCAATCTTTTGCTTTTTGAACGCTTCGCGTTATTACGATCGGGTAGGTCGCCTCTACTTGCTGTCGGGTCTTATTGGCCGCGTTCTCATCCAAGTCGAGCATCTGTTTGACAAGCAGCGAGACATTTTCCGCCCGAAACGACCTCATAGAAACCGATAAATGCAGCTCATCGACGGTTTGAAAATTCCTTCGACCCTTTAATAGCTCTAGTGCCTTGCCGGCGGCGTACTCACTATCCGTAAGCCTCGAAGATGCGTAGATATACCAATCTGGAAATTTTCGGAGCAATGACTCAATCCACTCTGATATGCCCGCTTCGCCAGTATTGATTTCCTGACCACCACCCACCAGACAAACGACAACCGCCCAGTCGGAATGGCGATCCATGCACGAGAGTAGGAACTCCGGCTCAGATTGATCAAAATTAGCAATATGTTTCTTGCGGCGCATAAAACTTGACGTCTGCTCAAGATTCCAGGCCCTCTGGGCCTCGTCGAACAAGGCCACATGCTCGATGGGAGGCCTGCCCAAATCGATCAGGCATTCATCGCGAAAATTATGCACGTTCTGTATGAACATCTTGACCTCGCTCATCGCTTCGGATTCTTTCATGCGACGGCCTGCATCCTTTTCCCGTCTGACCTTGTCCCGTGCGAGAGCCTTGCGTAATACTGCCACAAGGGGTCCATTGCCGGAAAGAAATACACTATAGAGATCATTGTTTTTATCGGTGTGTTTCGTGGCGATGTTGAGACCAACGAGGGTCTTTCCAGCACCTGGGACACCTGTGAGCAGGCAGACTGATTTGTACCCTTTTGTTTTTGATGTCTTTATTATTTGCGTGATGCAATCCGAGGTTGCATTTAGGTTAACTGCCGAAGCGTCTCTGCGGGATATCTCACCCACCGAGTGCCCGCCATAAAGAGCCATTGCGGCCTCGACGATGGTGGGCGTTGGACTGTACCGGCCTTGTTCCCAAATATCCGGATCAATTACACTTCCTTCTGTAAAGGTCAGGAGAACTTGCCGGATCACTTCTGATAATTTCTCTGTGCCGGTCTTTATCGGAAAAATTAAGCTGTCATGCATTTGCGTTGTAGCAATTGAAATGTTTTTTGGCTGTGCTGCCGTTGCGATGAGCACGGGCGCGATCGTGCAATGGTGACTCGTCTCGTGAAAATTCTTCAAGTCGAGTGCGTAATCCCAAACCTGATCAATGGCTTGCGCTGGAAAGTCTCGTTCACCCACTTTAAACTCTAAAATGAAGAGTACCCGCCCCACGGCAGCGACCACATCAATGCGTTTTCCTAACCGCGGGACAGAATATTCAAAATAGATCCTGCCCTGCCCACTAAATGGCATTAGCGCGGATTTTAGGATCAATATTTCTTCGCGCCACGCATCACGCTGGGAAGTTTCCAGCGTGAAGCTATTATTTGATGCCATTTCCCCCAGGATTGCAGCTTCAGACGCATTGATAAAATTGGCGATGTCGCTTTTGTAGTAATAGCGTTCCATTTTTGACAGAACTCCCGAATCATCGCAATCAAGCCATAGGGCCATCTTCAGCCCTCATCTACACGGGATAAAGGAGTCTATGGGACGATAGAATCATCGGCAAGCTACGTGATTATTCTTTGGCCGACTAACGAAGGATTGCTCGGACGAGGGCCTCGATAGGAGCACGTGCGTTTTCTGTGTCTAACTTCAATATCCCGCCCGGCCATCCTCTATTTCCAACGCTGCCGCTAAGGCTAGCGCATTGCGCAACATGAATGCGCCATATTCCCGCGCCAAGAACAGCAATTCATCCGCTGCCTCCGGTGTCCAATCTGATTTCTTCACCAGTGCGGATCGCAGATGATTTGAAGCAATCTTATCAGGGTGCAATCCCCAACCAGCGAGTTTCGCTAACGCCCTATACTCCTCGGCTAATTTTGACGCATCTGTCGTAGTGATTGACATAAGATTAACCTCCATTGCATTCGTGCTGAGTGTGCTGAATACCATACACTTTATAAAACTTTCAAGATTGTGGACCGTAACAACGATGAGCAATATAGACCATTTCAGCAACTTACGCTTGCCTGACATGCAGACGACTAGCCCTAAGGGAAGTACAACGGCGACGCAGCTGATGCTGCCGGGCGGCCGGCGCCGTTCTATCGCAATAGGATGCCCACAAAAACGCACCATCGCCCCGGCTCATAGGTATATCATATTTTGAATAGCGCAGAAGGCCACACCGCCCTTTTTCGCCGCGAACATTACAATTATGATAATAAGCTGTGCATCCGCTTCATTCACCCAGCCGCTGCCCTGAATTGTGCGGGTGCCGTTTCGGGAGATTGCAATGCATCAGGCCACCTTGCTACAGGCGATTATTCCACTTACTTGCTCGATACTACTCCTCATTTACATACCCCGGCAGATGCGCCATGCCAAACGCCGCGGTACACTTACGCCATCCGCTCGTCGTTGGTTTCGGGCCGGCATCGCGGCAAGCGCGATCGCTCTGGCGGGAACCCTTACACTAATTTTCTTGCCGGCTTCGGTCACCGGGGCACAAACCAATCCTATAACTCTCGCCGCTGTCCAGAATAACAGGCCGATGATACAGCAGTACCGAAACATTTTTGCGATAGGTATCGCCCTCGCCGGACTGATCACCACCACCTTGCTGGTCAGCTTGCTAACCAGCCCGCGCAGCGGCCTGCTTGAGGCCGGCGAATCTGAAACGCCCGCACATCGAACCGCCCGCATGCGAGCGATCGCGCTGGCGACAGGCTGCACCGGCTTCATCCTCATCATGTTAATGCTGCTTTTATTCCCGAGATTGATGTTGCAGTTGTAAAGCTATACTTTACGCCGCCGCAGACCACGGCTTAGCCCCGGGCGCGAGAGCCAATACACTCTGACACATGACAATAAGGTGCGCGATGCATTGCCGCTATAATCAGCGGCCCGCACCGCCCTGTTTCGCCGCGGGGATGGCTATCATGACGATACCTGCGGCTCCGCTTCGCCCACCCATAAAAAACGAGTCTTGGCGGCCAGCCCCCCCTCCTACGCCAAAACGCGCCGGCGAAAGTTTGCCATCCAGTAAATGCCCGCTCCCCATAACGCTAAATCCGCAAAGGTTACAAGGCCAAAGTTGCGAAAATACCGCGCGTGCGGCAGCACCGTTATGATGTGCGCTGCAAAAACAAACCACAGCACCGCCAGCAGCGGCCAGCCGAACGGCAACTTTTGATCACGCTCCCACCTTACCGCCATCAGCGTAACCACCAGCGGCAACGTCAAACAAAAATAATGCGGATGGCAAATCGGTATCATCGGCAGCAGCACCGCTATCAAACAGCCGAAAAATAAGTTCCGATGCAGCGGATGATCCACCCGGCTGCGCCGTTCCACCAGCAGCGTAGCCGCCACGAGCGCCAGCGAAATCAGCCAATGCATCACTTTTACCGCCCGTGATGGCATGGGCGGGTTATGACCCGGATGCAGCATATGGTTGATGATGGCCTCATAAGAATTGGAATCCGTGTGGTTGACATCAAAGAGTTCAACATCGCGCGACGCATTATGATTAAGCCCCAGCGCCGGCGCGATAACAACGTGTGCAAAATGCCCATAGGCCGCCCAGGTGCCCTGCGGCCCCATGGTTACCACCGGAACCAGCACGCCACCCACCACCAGCCCCAGCAGCACGCCCAAAAGGCCGCGCCAGCTCCACCGCCACAGCCAGTACAGCCCCAAAAACAATGGAAACACTTTCACCGCCGCCGCCAGCCCCGTCCACAGGCCGGCGCGAACATAACGCCGGTATGCCAGGCTCGCTCCCGTCAGCGCCAGCAGCAGCAGCAGCAGCGAATTTACCTGCCCGCGCGCCAGCGCCCGCGCCAGAGCCGGCAGGCATATCAACAGCGGCAGCAAGCGCAACGCCCACCACCGACGGCAATACCGCCGCTGCAGCCGCACCTCCGCATCGCCGCTGGTTTTTTCCAGCGCCCGGGCCAGCCTATCCGTCCCAATCCAGGCCAGCACCACGCTTAGCACATACCAAAGCCCCACCGACACCGAAAACGGCACCCAATTGTGCTGCTCGAGCGCACGCGGGGCATCGGCCAGCGGCACCAGCAAAATTCCCAGCAGCGGTGGATAGTTGTAATGCCAGCCATTGGTATCGGTAATACTGTACATGTTGCCGCCGGTACGCACCGCCCAGGCCGCCCGCAAATAGGTATCGAGATCGGTCTGGCGGCGTTTCAGAAATGCCGAATGGATTTCAGTGGCCACACCCAGGCCAATCACCGCGACCAGCAGCGCCACGATGCCGGCAACTTCCCAGCCGCCGATTTTGCCAAATGCGCCCGTACCGCTGTCTGCCATGGCCTGATTTCCTTTGCATAGCCCGCAGCAACCCCTCGTCGCGGCAGCACAGCGACCGCGCCCAAAAGCGCAGCGCCCTGTTCTACTCTCGGCTAGCTCTATCTACCCTCTCGGCGCAGCCGCCTCAACCGCCATATTCATATTAGAGTGCATTGAGCATCTTTGCGAGCCAATTCGCCCGCTCAATTTACAATCCGACCGTGTCCGCTGCAGCGGTATCCCTCACCCAGCGTCCTCGGCGGATAGCTTCTCGGCAGACGATTTGCACCGTCGCGTACCCAGGGCCGCGCAGAGGCTATACACCGCTAACGAGTCGCTTGAGGAATCATCATCACTACAATAAAAGCCCAATTAAGAATATTTAGATTCTATAAAGTCCCAATAATGCAATACCCACAACTTGATCCAGCGTATATATCGTGTCCGTACGATAAACCACATCTGGCCCATGGCGTGGGCATGCGGTAGCCTGCCGGCATGATTCGATGGCCTGGTGCTGATTCTGATTTTCTATGGTGCGGCAGCGGCAACGTTGGCTTGCGTCGCGGCGCTGTGATGGGCATAGAGGCCGGGCTATTGCCACGCCGAGGCTGGAGCCTTTGCGGCGGCATCAGCCGCTTTCTCCGCGACCGGTTTGATAGCCAACTCCTTGCATTGGGCCACATGGCGGCGTTGCCACACATCTGGTAGCCACTGGTCTACCTGCGTTATCGGCGTGGCCGGTAGATTAGCCAGCAGTTGCATCAGATACATCTGCGGATCAATCCCATGGCGCCGACAGGTGCTGGTCATGCTCGCGAGAATAGCCGCCGTATGGCCGCCT
>JABEVB010000073.1 GCA_013044165.1 Phycisphaerales bacterium | reverse complement strand
GGCACGGAGACGATGGTGGTGGATGAGGCTGTGGTTGCGAAATTGGCAAAATTTTATTGCGTGGAGCTTGGGCAAGAGGTATATTGCGGTGGTTAAGTTGTGAGGTAATCGCTTGGTTGCGATTGATGACAAGTTGATTCGGCGGCGGAGGCGGGCGGTGAGCCGGGCTGCGGCGATGGCGCTTCCGGGATCGCGGATGTCCTCATCCGCATCTCTAACGCGCGGTGGAGCGGCCTATCAAAGCTGGAATCTCGATTCGCAAGGTAATTGGAGTTCGAGCACGACCGGCGGCACAACACAGACACGCACCACCGATGCGCAGAATCAAATAACATCCATAACCGGCACAGCCGGTACGCCCCAGTATGATTCGAACGGCAACATGACCACCGATCAGTCCGGCAACACGCTCAAGTATGACGCATGGAATCGGCTTATCAGCGTGACCAACAGTTCCGGCCAGGTTATTGCTGAATATTCGTATGATGCCACCAGTCGCCTGGTTACGGAGAATTACCCTCAGACCTCCACCACGAAGAATTTATATTACTCCACGGGCTGGCAGGTTCTGGAGGAGCGCGACAACGGTACGGCCGCATCCGACGTGCAGCACCAGTATGTGTGGAGCGCGGCCTACACCGACGCTATGGTTTTGCGGGACACCTACATCGGTGGCGCTATCCAATCCAACAACCGCATTTATGTGGCGCACGATGCGGATTGGAACGTTACCTCGCTGATCGGCTACAACGCCGGCACGCAAAGTTGGGGCGTAGGGCAGCGATTCGTATACGACAGTTACGGTCAGGTAACGGTATTGTCGCCGTCTTGGACATCGCAAAGCGACGCCTTCAACTGGCTGTATTTGCATCAAGGCTTGAGCTTGGATTCCACGGTAAATCTTTATTACAACAGGGCGAGGTGGTACAGCCCCACGCTCGGCCGCTTCATCTCGCAAGACCCCGCTGGCTATGTGAATGGTGCGAATACATATCAGTCGGAACTAAGCAATCCGGGAAATGCGGTTGATACGACCGGGCTGCAGGATTATGCCACCGCCCAGTTGTTTGGTACTAACTCGCTGTCCCCCGGTGAGGGAGGCGGGCAGTCGCAACAGGCCGGCAAATGGGTGCCGATGGGGCCAGTAAAGGTTATGGAAAAAACTTGGACTTTCACGGAGCCGGTGGCGAACCCGGCCGCCGGGAATTGGGCGTGGTTGTGGGGTGGCAATACCATGGCGGTGAGCCCGACTGTGGATTTTGAGGTGCTTGTCCAGAACAGTTACGACTTGCATCTCGAGATTGTCGGCCCAATGGAGCCTGGGGGAAATCCGGAGGAGGGTACATTCCCGCCGATTGAGATCAAGGGCCAAGGGTTCTGGGCCCTTCCACGGGCCGACCTGATCTGGCCAAACCGCGCCCACCTAGCCGGCGTCGGCGCTCGCAAGGCGATCTATTTCGTCCAGAAATTCAAGAACACATGCACAGGGAAAGTGGAAACGCTTTACCAGCGGAACTGGGCGTACGGCACAATCGGTTGGACCATTGGTCATATCTATTGGAATGACCAATGGCACAACGAGGCGCGGCTCGTCAGGCAGGCGAACAACATGGTTTCGATATGGGGCATGGGCAGCACTCAAAGGCCCTCCGGCCTCGCCCCGTTGGACCGCACGCCGGCGCTTTGGGCTAATTACACCCCGGATAATGGCTGGTGAGGTTCGATGACCAAGCGTACCGATAGGGGCAGTGTTCGGGTAGGTATGGCGTTACCGAAGGCAGTTGCCGCTTTGCTGGTGGCGCTTCTGGTGCTGGCAGTGCTGCTGGCCATTCCGGGGATGCCCTTTCCGTGGCACCTGCGTCTGCGGGTAGTGCACAAATACAGGCTCGTGCCCGGAAGCGAATTGTTTGGCCGCGAGATGAATGAGATTGGCAAATACTATGCGATGATGGACCATCATGTTCCCGCCTCCGCCATTCAGAGGAACTTGCAGGCCGACACCTGGGCCATGGCCCGGCTCAGGGGGCACCTCGGCGTCGAGTTGGTGGCCGGCGCTGTGGAGGATAGACGGCTTGGAGTGGTGCGGATGCTTATATCGTGCGGGACTCAGCTGAACGGTCCCATTGCTCTCGACGAGGGGCCGAAGGCTATGCAGACTACTCCGCTGGACGAAGCAGTTGCCTCGGGCTATGTCAAGATAGCCCGCGCCTTGCTTGCGGCCGGAGCCGACCCCTACGAGCAATTTAGCCTGGGCGACGGAAGCGGAACGACCACTCCATACCAACGTGGGCTGGAATCGAGGTACCCAAAGATAGTCGCGATGATGAAGACGCTCGACCCTCCGCGTAAAGGCGGCCTAGGCGGAAATACGAAGCAACTTCCGAGTGGCTCCGGCGAGGCTGATGGAAAATGAATTCGACGCGGAAGGTGATGTGCACTGGCCCGGGTGCGCCGTGCAAAGGCGAAGTGTTCCAGTCCCGATAGACATCGGGATTCCGACCGGGAAGTTATCCCGAAAGTCCAATGGGCATCATCGGAAATCGGGACAGGTCCCAGCGGCGGCGAGAGCACGGCGCGGCCTGCGGGCCGCAAGACGGGAGTCTGGGGCTTGGAGTTTTGAGAGGCACGAGTTGGACTTGGTGGCTATTATTTGGGCGTTGCAGTTGAGGCGGATTCATGCTTGCGATTGATGGCAGGTTGATACGAAGGCGGAAGCGGGTGATTGGCCGCGCGGCGGCTGGCGGTTCCGGCAGGCATGAACCTGCCGGCTCGTTTTGCCGAGGCTTTTCTAATTCGGATACGACTGCCGTCGCAACATACAACGCTACTATCCAAACATGGGGCGTAAGCGAATGGTTTGTGTATTCGCCGTATGGCTCGCTGACGATATTGAACAGCGATTTCAGCACGCCGCCGAGCGGCACGCAGCCCATCAGCGATTATCTATTTCAAGGTATGACGCTGGATCAGGTAACGGGATTGTATTATGCCCGCAATCGCAACTACTCGCCGAGCTTGGGTGTATGGGTTTCGCAGGACCCGCTCGGCTATGTCAATGGAGCCGATACTTATCAGATGGAAATGAGCGGGCCGGTTGATGCGGTGGACCCGGCGGGCCTGTATAACCCCCTTGAGACGTACTATATTAACCAGTTATTGTTTCAGGCCGACGCCTGGGCCAGCCAGGGCGACACGTTTGCGTCGCAGATGATGAGGGCATTCGCTAGCCAACATTTCGCTGGCGGCAACGGCCCCAATGGGGACAGCGGGCTCACTTTTAACGATATCTCCGAAGAAATCAGGATCGACCCGAAATATCGTAACGCCATGAAGGCGTGGTTCCAAAAGATCGCCGAAGGGTACGGTAAGGCGGGGACCTATAACCTCCCATCAGTAACACCACCGTCGAAAGGCGACATACAAGTGAGGTTTACACCGAGTTTGATTAGCTTGGGGCTCAATTCCCTTCCCCTGGGTTTGGGCCCCCATGTGCCAGATTTGGGTATTGCCCTGGGTAATGGTCATTTCGGCTATATGCATGCCACAATGAAGATCACTGGTGGTCGTGGATGCCTCGACTGGACGGTCAGCGGCTACATGATTGAGCGCAACCGGTACCATTTTCATCACAACTGGTTGTTCGACTTTGACCTCGCGTACAACGCTGGCGACAAACTGCAGCACCAATATGGGTTTAAGCCATTTTACGAGCAATCGGTCTGGTTCGACTCGTTTCACGGGAGTATCCCGAACGAGAACAAGCCGCCGAGTTGATAGGCTGAAAATCCCGCGTGGCCGGTAGCCGGGTCGGGCAGCAAATCATCAGCGGAGAGCCTAGGCGACGTTAACGGGATCGGCTTCCCCGCTAACTCCAAGGATGAGGCCGCGGGTGATGGCAAAATAAAAAGGAGCAGGGAACGGTGATGCAATCAGAATCGAGGGGTCCGGATGAGTGCCCCGACCGCGCCCCGACGACTGTGGGCCGCCGGCGCATTTGGCTGCTTTGGGACATGTGGCGGCTTGGCCTGCTTGCACTTTGGTTTGGGGTCGCAGTGTGGGCTCTCGTGCTGGGTATTGTCGAGTTCAAGCTCAAGGCTATTGAAAAGTCTCGCGAGATTACGCTTGGGTCGCAACTACCCGTGATTGTGAGTGTGGCCATCGCTCCGGCTGGGTACCCAACCCCGTGGCTCGCGCTATCGGTGGACACCGTTCGGAAAATTTCCGACGCGATACTTCGCCGGCGGCACCGCTGCTTTTTCGAGCCTCCAGAGGTCGAATTTTTAATGAAGCTTCGGTTGGCGGACGGTAGCACGGTTTTTATGCCGGCAAGCATCTCTGAGCATAAATTGTACCTTTTGGGATACCCACCCGGAAACATCGGTGGCGACTACAGGATCGCTACAGTGGGTCGTTGGGTATGGCTTTCGCCGCTCTCACCGGCGCAAAGGAAGCTTATTCACCACATCACGCATCTGGACGGTTAATCACCATGGAGGACGTAAAAAAAAGTTTTGTTGATGGCCTGGCCTATTATTTGGGCGGTTCATGCGCCCGACGTTATGCTGCGATACCAGCCGCGTTGGCCTACGGACTCGGCTACACGGACGGTGGGTGGATTATCGTTCTTTACGCCTCGGTTCTGGCGCTGGCAATTTGGTGGCCCGAACTGTTGCTTGGCATGCTCGATAGGGCCGGCAAGCATCTATGCAAGCCATCATGGCCCTGCATCGCAACCGCGACGTTGGGGTTTAACGTCGTCGCTTTGGTCATAGCGGCCTCGATGTGGCGGTCATCGTGCCTTGGCGGGTGGATGGCCGCGACGTTGACGCTTGCGTCTGCTTCGGGCTGGTCTCGGCTTCTATCGCGCCCGCCCCGAGATGCCGGTGATACGACCGGTGTAGTATTGCGCGCCGGGCGGGATGGACCGCATCTCCCGTCCGCGACCGCAATGGTCTTGCTCTGCACGGTGACTGGTTGGGCAGCCAGCGTTTTCGTTGCGGCTATGCTGGCGGTTGACTTCTACGCCCCGGCCCTGTGCTTGGCCTTCTGCCGCGGGGCCGAGCTACGGGTCCGCCAGCTTGGTGCGGGAATCCAAGTTCCGCACCTATGCTTGGGCATGGTAGGCGCCTCGTTAATGATCTACCTTTGGGCGGCGATGGCAGCCGTGGTTAGTTTTGTGCTCGGCAGAATCCGGCCCCCAAAAAACCTGAATATTATCGTATTTGGAATTTGGATGCTTGTGCAGCTGGCTTGGCTCGCTGCGACAGCGATTCTGGTGCTTCTCGGGCTATTTACGCTGCTTTGTGCTTGGGGAGCATACGGGGGTTTTTTTTGGTAGATTTGCGATTTTGTAGCGGCCCAGCGGATTGTACAGGAACTTATTTACATAATAACGGTGTTGCGGCCCAGGGAATTGTGAGGCGACCTATATTGATAATAGCGGCAGTTGAGATGGTTGGCCAGTGAGTTGAAAGCATGGAATCATGGCTGTAATGGGCGACAATTTATTGGTGGAGTTTCGCCAGCGAGTGCGGCGGCCTCGCCGCGGCAAGGTGAATTGAGGCCACGCGGAAAGATTGAGCGCTTGTGGTGCAGGCATCCGTGCCTGCGGGCTGTGAGATGGAATTCTGGGGTTTGGAGTTTTGAGAGGCACGAGTTGGGCTTGGTCGCTATAATTCGGGCGTTACAGTTGGGGCGGATTGGTAAATGGTTGCGCCTGATGAGAGGTCGGTGCGGCGGCGGAAGCGGATGACTGACCGTGCGTTGGAGCGTGATTCCGGCAGGCATGAACCTGCCGGCTCGTTTTGCGGCTGCGGCTGCAGAGTCTTGGCGATAAAGGCTTTTATTTGAGTCCTACGAAGGCTCCCACGCATGACCTGTTCGTTCGAGCAGATCATATTTTATCGGTTATTATTGGCTGTTTACTTGCTGCCATGATGCGGTTACATTTTCGGGTGGCAAGGTCTTGGTAAATGGCGGCTTCGAGTTTGGAAGGGTGGGCTTTCGTGATGCGATTGATTGGCTCAACAATGCGAACCGGCGATGGATGGCGTTTGCCGGC
>JABEVB010000008.1 GCA_013044165.1 Phycisphaerales bacterium | reverse complement strand
TTTTTGGTGACACTGGGGCCGGAATGGGCGCGGGGCAGCACCCACGAAAGCCTTGGCATGCTCATGCTTATTCCCGCCCTGTTTATGCAACTTGGCATCGCTTGGGTTCTCGATCATATTTTTGTGGACGCTTCGGACGACACGGCGTCAGCACCAGGCCATACGGGAGGCGCCTCATGAGTACCGCCGCTGTCAACACGCCCTTTGCCTCGCCGACCAGCCAGCGCCAAAATCTTAACTCGGTGCTGGTGGCCGCCGCCATTTTGGCTTTGGGCATTGTGGCCGTCATCTGGGCGCAGTGGAAACTCAAGATCATCATTCAAAAGACACCCACGCCGCTGCAGCAACCGCTGTTCACCATTCCACGCACACTTGGCCACTGGCAAACACCCACCGGCGCTGTGGACGAAAAACTGTCCACCGAAGTAGTGCAGACGCTCGGCACCACCCATTACCTTCTGCGCGAGTATGTCAACAAACAATGGCCCGTCGGCAGCCCCGGTTCAACCATTAAACTCAACATCAACTACTACCCCACCGCTTTCGCCACGCCGCATGTGCCCAATGTCTGCTGGCAGGGAGCCGGCCTTAAAATGCTGCGCATCAATACCATTACCATTCCAGATGTGCCGCATGACAATGGCAAAATCACAAGCATTCCGCTGCGGTTTCTCTCGTTCTCCATCCCTGAAGGCGGCTCCGGCGACCTGCCGAGCCTCGGCAATGTCAGTGGCGAGAGTGAGGGTGGCGAATATCTCAACACCGGATATACCTTCCAGGTGGACGGTCAATATGTGCCCGACCCCGCGCAGGTCAGCGAAATGTTCTGGCAGGCACAAAGCAAATATGGCTACGACGCCAAAATCGAGGTGGACGTTTTAGGCTCCACCACGCGAAAGCAGGCCAAGCGGGCGATTGTTTCGTTCTTGCGGGCGGCTCTGCCCGACATTGAACGCGCGCTTCCCAATTGGCAGAAACTCAACGCATCGGAGAAACAGCACCCGGCAGCCGCCACGCAGCCATAGCATGCAAGGCGAACCTGCGCTGGTAGCGCCCAAACGTGCGCCGCCGGTATTTAAACGTTAACCATGGCAGGCGATAGCTTCGGCTCTCGCCTGAAAAGGCTCGAAAGGACACACAATGGCAAAAAAAGTCAACACCCGGTTTCTGGCGTTTTTGGTGGGCGCTGTTATTCTCGTCGGCGGCGGCATGACCGGTGTATACATCTGGATTGTTCACTACGAACATGACCCCGTCCGGCTCGAACGCAAAGCCAAAGAAGCCCTCGCGGGCAAACACTATGTCGCCGCCGTCCAAGCCTATCAGCAGGCGGTGGTGGCCGCCATGCACAGCCATAATGATGCCTTGGCCGCGCGGCTGGCCCTCGACCTTGGCGATTTGCAGTACAAATATTCCAATCTGCATCGCAAATGGCTCAACGGAGCCGTCAGCGCCTGGCAAACGGCCGTGCATGTTGTGCCGACCGACATGGCAGCACAAAATCGGCTCCTTCGCTTCTACAAAAAGTATGCGGACTTCGCGCCCGAGCCGGCCAAGTGGCGCATCCTGCGTCAGCAAGCTGACACCATCGTCAAACTCGATCCAAAAGATGCCGAAGCCTACGAATTGCGCGGCTGGTCGCGCCTCAACGAAATGACCGGTCTGGTCGCCATCACCGATACGCGTTTTCAAACCGCCGCCAACGATCTTAAAAAGGCGGTTGCCTTGGATCCCAGCAATGCGCAGGCGGTGTTTCGGCTCGCGCAAACCTATCGTTTGCGCGCCGCCGCCGAGCACAGCCAACATCTTATTACCCGAGTACAGGCCGACAAACTCGACAAACAGGCGCTGGCTCTGGTAGAGGGCTTTGTAAAAAAATATCCTGATAACGTACAAGGCTGGCTCAATTTAGCGCAGGTTTACGCCGGCGCCAAAGCCACCTGGCCCCAGGCCAATGCCGCCCTGACCCAGGCGCAAAAGCTGGCCCCCAAAAGTGCCCTCGTGCTGCGCACGCAGTTTGGCCTTGCCTCGCTGCAGGGAGCGAGTTATCGGCAGCAGGAGTCGCTGCTGCAGCAAATTCTCCAACTGGAGCCGACCCATACCCAAGGCTACCTCGAACTCGGTCAGTTTTATCGCCAGCATGGCCACTATAACCAAAGCGTTAAATACCTTCAGGCGGCCAGGGCGCACCCAACGCCGGGCGGCGGCATGGCGGCAATTAAAATTCCCTACTATCAGGCCGGCATTCATGCCGCCCTGGCAAGCGACTATTTGACCCTGGCGCAAGGCCAGCATGGCAAACAGCGAACAACGCTGCTAAGCAAGGCCGAAAAGAATATTCACTGGGTCGCCAGCCGCAACCCGCACAACGCGTGGGTGCTGGTACACACCGGCGAGTTGCAACTGTCCCGCGGGCAGGTGGCTGATGCGTTAACCTCCCTGCAGCAAGCCGAAACACTCCTTGTGGTTGGGGCATCGGCACAGCAAAACAAGCTTTGGTTTCAGGACAAGCAGCTTCAAGCCCAGGCCTACGACCTGCTGGGCCAGTCGGGCCTCGCTCTTAAGCAACTGAACGACATTCTTGCCAAATTTCCGGGCGCCGCTCCGGTACAGCTTGCCCGTGCCGGTCTTACCCTGCGCGAACACCCACATGCCGCCCTGGCCATCGCCAATCAGGTTTTGGCCGGTGCACCCCAGGATCAGGCGGCTGTGGTTATAAAGGCGCAGGCTCTGGCCGCACTCAACGATCCCAATACGCTTCAGGCGTTTTTGGCGCATCGCGACACTTCCAGCAACCTGCAACTGGCGCAGCTCAAAGCGCAAGTGCAAATGCTGCGGCAGAATTATGCCGGCGCATGGACGACGCTCAAGCCCTGGGTTGTTAAAGCGCCGGCCATGCCCCAGGTGGTACTGCCCGCCTTCGAAGCGCTGCTTAAACTCAACCGCCGCCTCGACGCGGCTTCCGTTATTCGCCGGGCGCAGAAGGCCCAGCCAGATTCGCCCGAGTTTATCATGCTGGCCAACCAGCTTGCCAAGCCCAATGCCCAGCCGCCGATTATTCACTTTGGCGCTTTGGGTTCCAACACCCTTACCATCCAAATACCAGGCATGACCCAGGCGGCGGCGTATCGCCAGGCGATCGAATCCATACCCGACCCCGTGGTGCGAGCCATTCAGCTTGCCCAGTACGACATGCAGCAGAAAGATTATGCCGGCGCCAAGGCCGCCTTGGCCACCGCCGAAAAAATTAAGCCCGACAGCCTCTCGCTCCTGCAAACCAGCTTTCAGTTGGCGCTTGCCAGCAAAGACTTCACCACCGCCGGCAAGCTCGTTCAGGTGGCCACCGCCAAAAACGCCGATGGCGTCAATGGCGCTCTGTACCACGGCCAACTTCAGTTGGCTCAAAAAGACTATTCCGGTGCCATCGGCACGCTTACCGCCGGACTCCAGCAGGCCCCCAATAACGTGGCCCTGCTGACCGCCTGCGGCCTGGCGCAACTCCAAACCGGCGATGTAACCGCCGGCGTTTCTTCACTGAGCCACGCCATTGAAATAAACCCCGGCGACCTTTTAGCCCTTAAGGGCCTCATCGGGTTTTATCTCCAGAATAATTCGGCGGCGTCCATCAGCCGGGCCGCCAAGCTTGTGGATCAGGCTCTAAGCTACGCGCCATCCGACCCTCAACTGCACCAGTGGAACGACAACATACAGGACCTCTACGGCCCGCCAGGCCCGGCCATCAAGCGACGCCTCGCCATCCTTAAAAAGAACCCCGGCGATCTGGACAATATTGAACGCCTCTCCATACTCTATGCCCGCGAGAAGCGCTTTGCCCGCGCGGTTCGACTGCTTAAGCCCGCCGTGACGGCCAACCCATCCAACTATGAGCTAGCCGCCGGTTTGGCTCGGCTTTACCTGATGCAAAACCAAGTGAGCAATGCCCGCGCGGTGTATGACAACCTCGCCGAAAGCTCCGATGCCGCCACCGCTTATGTGGGCAGGCTCTACCTCGCCGAGCTGTACGAAGGTCAGCACGACTTTGCTCAGGCCATCCAAATGTACAAATCCGCGCTGAAAAAGCAGCCCTCCAAGGTGGATGCCGTTCAGCGCCGCCTCGGCGACCTGTATGTTATTCTGGGCCAATATCAGAAGGCCCTTGGGTATTACGCACCCCTTTACAAACATCGCCCCAATGACCGCGTGGTTATTTTGCGCTACATTGAAACTCTCATTCGCGCCGGCCATGTTAAGAAAGCTCAGCAGATGCTGACGGCCAAAGTCTTCGCCAAAAACCCCAGCGACGAACAGGGCTTGGTGCTGGCCGCTCTGGCCGAACGGGCATCGGGTCATCTGCATAAAGCTCTGACACTCGTGGACCAGGCCTTGGCCGTTGACCCCAGGAACACCCACACCCTTAACGGGCAGAACACCCTCGACCCCACCTACATTAACGCCCTGCGCAGCCAGGCCACCATTGATTCGCAGATACCCGGCGGCGACTTGCAGCAGGGCATTCGCGATATGCTGCTGGTCGTTCATCAAAACCCCGACGACCTGCGAAGCCGCAGGCTTCTGGCTTCCCTCTACTTCGCCACCCATCAATATGCCGAGGCCGTGCAGGAACTTCACGGCTCGCTGCGGCGTAACCCCGATGACAGCCTCGCCCGGCTCATGCTCATTCGCATGCTCTTTCCGTTGAGTCAGCAGTTCGCCCAGTTAAAACCCGGTGACGAAAGCGACACCGCCGTAACGCTTCGCATGCTTAACCCCGGTGAGCAACTCGCCACCCTGCTTCAGCAATCGTTGAGCCAGTTCCCGCACGAACCA
>JABEVB010000072.1 GCA_013044165.1 Phycisphaerales bacterium | reverse complement strand
CATCGGCAAGCGCGTTAAAACCGGCACCAAGGTAACATTTAAGCCCGACCCACAGATATTTGCCGACACCACGTTTGATTATGAACGCATTGTCGTGCGATGCCGCGAGCTGGCGTACCTTAACGAAGGCCTGGCGTTTTCTCTGGAAGATGAACGCACCGGCAAGAAGGATGAGTTCCGCTATTCTAAGGGGATCATTCAATTCGTTAAACAGCTTAACGAAGGCAAAGAAGTGGTGCATTCCCAGGTGGTTTATCTGGAAAAGGAAGAGCAAGACAAGGAAGCGCCGCTCTCTGTGCAGGTCGCCATGCAATACAACGATGGATATGCTGAAAGCCTGCACAGCTTTGCCAACAACATCAACACCCCCGGCGGCGGCACGCATCTATCGGGGTTCAAAACGGCGCTCACGCGCACGCTCAACTTTTACGCCAAAAGCAACAACCTGGTCAAAGACGAAAAAGAACTACCCAACGGCGACGACCTGCGAGAAGGCTTGTCGGCCATTATTTCGGTGAAAGTGCCTAACCCGCAGTTTGAAGGCCAAACCAAAGACAAACTCGGCAACGGCGAGGTTGAAGGTTTTGTCGCCAGCGCCATGAACGAAGCGCTCGGCGCGTGGCTGGAAGAACACCCCGGCGACGCCAAACGCATTATTCAAAAAGGCGTTACCGCGCGGCAGGCGCGCGAAGCGGCACGCAAAGCACGCGAGCTTACACGCAAAGGCGCTTTAAGCAGCGGCGGCCTGCCGGGCAAGCTTGCCGACTGCTCCAGCCGCGACATGGAATCCACCGAGTTGTACATTGTGGAAGGCCAATCAGCCGGCGGCACAGCTAAAACCGGACGGGATCGCGTGTTTCAGGCCATTTTGCCCATCAAGGGTAAAATCCTCAACGTTGAAAAGGCCCGCGTGGATAAAATGCTCGGCCACGAAGAAATTCGCACCATCGTGCAGGCCCTGGCATGCGGCATTGGCGCAGCCGACATGGACATGACCAAGCTGCGCTATGGCAAACTGGTGATTATGACCGACGCCGACGTTGACGGCTCGCACATTCGCACGCTGCTTTTGACGTTTTTCTTTCGGCAAATGCACCAGCTTATTCGCGATGGGCGGGTGTACATCGCCCAGCCGCCGCTGTACCAGGTTACGCGTAAAAAGCATGTGGAATATGTACGTAACGAAGCGGCCATGCGAAAGACGCTGCTGGATCTTGGTGTGGATGGCACCAGCCTGATTGTGCGCGACCGCAAAGGCAACGAGAAGCTGCGCCATAAAGGAGCCGACCTCCGCAAAGCGGTGCAAGTGCTGGAACAGGTACAGGACCTGGCCACGGTGGCCTCGCGCCGCGGCATACCATTTATCAAGCTGCTGGAGTTGCGCGCACAGAAAGGCTCCATGCCCATGTACCGGGTTATTCTGGATGGGGTTGAGAGCTTTTTCTTTTCTCCGGAAGAATACGAAAAGTATGTTGAAGCCAATAAAATTGACGTACTCGAGGCGATGGCCCGCAAGGTGCAGACCGACGTGTCCTCCAATGGTAATGGCGAATTGAGTAAAAAGGAGGTGGCCGCCGCCGCCGCCGAGGTCGCCGAAAATAAAAAGAAAGCGCAGAAACGCCTTGAAAAAAATGAAGAGCTTCACGAAACGCGCGAACTTGAAAAGACCTTTGAAAAGCTCAAAGCCCTCGACCTTCCCATTGAAGATTACTTTTTGAAAATTGAAGAAACCGACAGCGGCGAGCGCAAGCAAACCCGCTACGCCGTGGAAAATGGCGAGCACCTGCGGCAAATTGCAGGCGTGGGCGAAATTGTCGAAGCCGTACACGAAATTGCCAAGCAAGGCATTGAAATCAAGCGGTTTAAGGGCTTGGGCGAAATGAACGCGGATGAACTCTGGATGACCACCATGGACCCTTCGCGCCGTACGTTGCTAAGGGTAACGCTGGAAGGCGCGAGCAATGCCGAGGCCATGTTCAGCACGCTTATGGGCGAAGATGTTGAGCGCCGCCGGCGCTACATTGAAGAACACGCTTTGGAAGTGCGCAATCTTGACGTGTAATGGCGGCAATGGCCCGCCGGAATAATATGCCCCCATTGGGAACCGCGGGCGATACGCCAAAAGCCGCGATGCGGGCGCAGCAGATGATGTCGGCCCGCCATCTGTCACATATTTAGAGGCTGCGGGTTGACGTATCCGCCCGGCTTGGCCGACATTCAACTCTGTTGCGATCAGGGGTAAGCACGGTTGATGAATCAAGACAACTCCAAAACGACCGCAGCTTCCGTGACGGAAACGCCGCTGCTGCGGGAGTTTCCGCCACTGCTGGGCAACCGAAACTTTGTGCTGCTTTGGGGCGCCTATGCGGTTTCGTCGCTGGGCGATCGCATTCACTTTCTGGTGATGCTGCAACTGTTGTGCATGATCATCCTTAAGATGAATCATCTTGGCTCACAGCAGTCGGCGCAGCTTAACCTGGCCATGTTCATACCCATGCTGCTGCTATCGCCCATTGGCGGACTGCTAAGCGACCGGATGCCACGGCGGGCGATTATGGTTGCCTGCGACCTGGTGCGGGTAGCGCTGGTGATTGTGGCTCGCACCGTGCTGCTGCACGATTCCAAGAATGGGTTGTATTCGACTGAAACCATGTTGGTGCTGCTGTTTGGTTCGGAAGTGGCACTGGCATTTTTTGCGGAAATCTTTTTGCCCGCGCGGGCCGCTCTGTTGCCCACGCTGGTGCACCCCAATCAACTGCTTCAGGCCAATTCTTTTGTGAATGGCACCGGCACGATTGTGAGCGTGCTGGGCTTTTTGGTGGGTGGCTTTTTAATAAGCCACGGTTTGCTGGTTGCCATGTATGCCGATGCGGGCACCTATCTGGCCTCGGCAACGTTTCTGCTGCTGATGCCACTGAAAGGACGCGATCGCGTCAAGGCTTCCGGCGGAAGCAGCACCCTCAAACAAGACGCTCGCTTGGGGCTGGGGTATCTGCGGCGGCACATTAGATCGGTGCAAATTATTCTGCTGGAAATGCTTTTTTATGCGATGGGATCGGTTATTCTCAACAGCCTGCCAAGCATTATTACCGAGCAATTCCGCAAGCCTTCGCAATGGTACAGTTACTTTATGGGCTTTTCAGGCTTGGGCATGGTGCTCGGCGCGCTGGCGGTGAGTCGGGCGAAACGCGGCATTCCCAAAGAAATGGGCATTGCATGGGCAACCGTGCTGATTGGCGCAGGCCTGTTGGTTGCAGCCTTGGCGGGCAGTTGGCAGATGCTGCTGGCAGGCCTGCTCGTGGCCTCTTTTTCTGGCGCCGTCATGCTGATAAGCGTGGATACGCTGCTGCAGCGCATTGTACCCGACTTTGTACGCGGTCGGGTGATGGGCATCCGCGATTTGGCCTGCAACATCGGCCTTATTGGGCTGTGTATTCCATTTGCGATGGGAACGTCCTCGCCCGTGTTTGCCCACCGGCTGATTATGGGAGCAGCGGTGACCACGGGCGTTGTGGGGTTGTTTTTGGTGGTGCTGTATTACCGCGTACAGCCACTGCCGCTGCCGGCCGCAATCGCCCGGCGCATTTGTGAGATTTATATAACATTTTGGCATCGCTGGCGTCGCGTTGGCGCGTGCCGCATTCCCGGCAGTGGGCCGGTGATTGTGGCGGGCAACCACACCAGCGGGCTGGACCCTCTTGCGATGGGGGTATCAAGTCCGCATCGGCTGATTCAATTTTTGATGGCTCGAGAGTATTACGATTTGCCAGTGCTGAAGCTGCTTTTTCGCAATCTGGGCTGCGTGCCGGTGGAT
Source organism: Phycisphaerales bacterium (assembly GCA_013044165.1). Taxonomy (GTDB): domain Bacteria; phylum Planctomycetota; class Phycisphaerae; order WQYP01; family WQYP01; genus JABEVB01. The sequence goes on along the minus strand of JABEVB010000072.1, from coordinate 1,558 downwards.
CGCAGCGGAGCCGATGCCGGCGCTGTACGAGCGAGTTTGCGCATTTTGAAGGATGGCGGTGTGCTGGGCATCTTTCCGGAGGGAGCCATCTCGCCGGACGGCACGCTGCAGGCGGGCAAGCCGGGCGTGGGGGCTATGGCGCTCATGACCGGTGCTACGGTGGTGCCGGTGTATATTCGCGGTACCCATCGGCATGTGAACGTGGGGCGCGACTTTTTGCGCCGCGCACGGCTGGAAATACACTACGGCACACCCATCAGTTTTACCGCCAACCGCGAAGAGAGTCGCGATAAAACCCGCCAGCAGCAGGCAACCGATCAGATCATGGCGGCGATAGCGGCCATCCGCGACCGGGTGGAAAACGCCCAAGTCAGCACGGCTTGAGCCTGCTGGGCGCGGGAACCCATCCGAACGTTGGTCATTTTTTTCAACGACTCATGAAATATTGAACGGGTCGGGGAATATCGCTTTTGTGCTCTACGAGACTCACGAACCGATAGCCAATCAGTAACGTTTACGAAGTTGGCGACCGGGCGGGCTGGAAGCCTGCATCACAACACCCTCGCTGCCGGGACGGGGACTCATCCGAACGCGCCTCCATGCGGCTGGAGACAGCCGCGATCCCATTGGCGCGCGTGGTTGCGGTGAAGGCTACCGGCCGTGGTTCGACCGACGCTTAGAGCCTGTTGGTGGCACGGATCCACTCCATGTATGGCTGCAGGTGAGCGCCAGGACATTCGGTGGCGACCAACTCCTGATGCGTGTAGCAATGATAAATGGGCACCTGATAGAGCCGCCGCAGAAGCGAGCCAAATTCAATGATCTTGGCTTTTTGCTGCGGGGTAGGATCTTGCAGCATAAAGTTGCCGATGGAAACCACGCCAATGTTGTGGCTGTTCCATAGATATCGGCCATGTGTTGGCAGCAGCGGACTGTTGCGCACCTGACGGTAGCGATCCAGCCATCTGGGTGGTGCAAAGCCGTCGCGCACATGTTCGCCGCGCCATTGCAAGGGGCGCAATTGCCACACGCGGCCAACGCGGTCTATACCAAAGTGATAGCCAATATCCTGAAAATGCCGGATGTCGGCCTGCCAGTGCCGCGTGGCTTCCCAGAAAGCGGCTGTAAAGGCGTATGTATCGTTGTAAGTTGGATGCGGGTCGCCGGTGTGATGAAAGGTAATCAGCCGCACGCCATTCATGGGCAGCATGGGGCGACGAGCGCCGTAATGCGTCCAGGCGGAACGCGGAATGACCCCCAGCGTACCCGAGGGCGCCTGCTCCACCGATGACGGCGGCACATAGGTGGGTGGCGCAAAATTAGCCGGTGGCGAATAGCCAACATCCGCGTCGGTGAGCGTGGTGGGAGCAGTTGTAGGCAAAAACCCATCGGGCAATGGTCGCAGCGCTGCCGAGCTGCTGGCATTATTCTGGCTGCAGCCTGCCAACCCTGCCACCGAACCGGCCGCCAATAGCGCCATAAACCCGCGTCGCGACAGGCGGCCGGTATTAAGCCTCAGGCTTAGCTGCTGGGACAGTTCGGGGGAAAGATCGCTATG
>JABEVB010000071.1 GCA_013044165.1 Phycisphaerales bacterium | reverse complement strand
CCGCGCAAAAGAGGTTGCGTGCCTTGGAGGCCCGCCAACCAACTGAAACGGAGCGTTTCGGGCAGTAAACACACAACGGCTGACATGGACGCAAGCCAGTGGAAGCCGTATAGCGCTTAGGTCAATTGACGTGACCAACACAAAGGCGCTGTTCGGCACTGATTGTCCCTCCCCAAGGTCCATCCCAGCCAAATAGCCGGCCACCCGGTCGGCATCCTGCTCGTAGCCTCAAGCGTGGCCCCGGCAAGTGCTTGTACTTGCCCCGCCGGTTGTATTTTTGAGTCCTCCCCCTTAGGGAAAAAACGCAACGAAGTATTTTTGAGGATGGATTGTTCCATCATCGCTTCGCCGTTTTATCGAAAATCCATAAAGGAGTTTTACTAATGCGTATATCTACACCCGTATTAATCGCTGCCGCCGCCATGGCGGTGACCGCCAACGGAGTTCGAGCCACCGTGCTTGATCAGATCGGCGTTACCCAGCTTCGCAGCATCAAGCCTGCTCTAACCGGAGCGGGCGTTATTCTCGCACAAGTGGAGGCGTCGCTCGGCGGCATGGATGAATTCGAAGTCAATCCTGCCCGACTGTCCGCCACCATCACCGGAGGCAGCCGAAATTTTATTTATGGCAACTACTTCAATCAGATGTCAAACACCTTCAGCAGCGGCAGTTACTCGAGCCATGCCCAGACCGTGGCGAATAATTTTTATGGCAACAGCGGCCCGGTTGACGGCGCCACCACCGTGTACAACTTCGACTCCAATGATTTTGCCGACAACTATGTGTTTGCCGGCAAAGCCCCGCCCCCGGGCTTGGCAGTCGTAAACCAGAGTTTTATCTATCCCTATCTCACCGCCGGGACGAATGAAGGCGTGGATTATTATTTTGACGCCTACACCGATCGTTTTAATACGCTTTTTGTTTCAGCAATCGGCAACGGACAAACCACCTATACAAGCCCGATAAGCTATATCAACGCCCCATCCACCTCTTACAACGGCATTGCGGTCGCCGCTTATGGTGGCGTCACCGTCTATGGGCCAACATTCGATGGGCGATCCAAACCTGACATCTCCGCGCCGGCCAGTGCGACGAGTTTTGCGGCGCCTTTGGTCTCCGGCGCGGCAGCATTGCTCATTCAAGCAGGCAGGCAGGGAATCGGCAGTGGTGCCGTCGCTGCTGCCACCGATCCACGAACCGTCAAGGCTCTTCTGCTCAACGGTGCGGTCAAACCAACCGGATGGACTCACACGGCCTCCGCACCGCTCGATAAACGATGGGGCGCAGGTATCGTCAACGTCTATAATTCATACCAGACTCTTGCCGCCGGCATCAAAAATCCCACCCAGCAGAGCGCTGCGCCGCTGGGACAAACCGGCCAAATCATCACCAGCGGCACTGCCGAGAGCGGCTCGTCTGGCTGGGCGTATCGCTCAATTACCAGCAGTAGCACCTCCAATGCCGTTGATAATTACCTTCTCAACATCGGTTCCGGCCAAACCCTGACAGCCACCCTTGTTTGGGACCGACAACTGTGGCAATTCAACATAAATCACCTTGACTTGTACCTCTACAGCAGCAAAGGCGCGCTCATCGCGCTAAGCGACAGTTCGATAGACAACGTGCAGCAGATTTATGCCACCGGGCTGACAGCAGGGCTCTACGACCTTAAAGTTGTCAAAGCCGGGGGAACCTCGGAGGTTTCGCCTTCCGAAATTTATTCACTCGCGTACAGCGCCATCGGCGGCACGGTACCAACCACTCCCGCGATAACGCCTACACCGCCTCCCCCCACAGTTACAACCACCAGCAATTCCTGGTGGGGGCCAAGCCCCAGCGCCTCCGCAGCCCCAGAACCGGGAACTCTCGTCATGCTGGCCGTGGGAAGTCTGTTGCTCCTGCCCCGCCGACGAAGGGCCGCTACATGATGTCATGGCGAAGGATTCTGCTGCTCCTCGCGGAGGCGACCGCATACGCGGCCGCCTCCGCGGTGAGGGCTTTGGCTTAACACAGCACATTTACGGATGTTGGACTATACGCGAACCGCTATCCGGGCAGTCAGCTTTGCTTCCGCAGAACTGCTCCCTATAGCAAGCACGAAGTCGCCTTCGTCTACGCGATAATCCTGCAGCTTGCTGTCCCAGAAGCCCCAATCGGCAATGGACAGGTTAAGGCTGACCACGCGCGATTCGCCGGGCCGCAGAGTAAGTCGTTTAAACGCCTTAAGCTGGCGAATAGGCCGCGGCTGCTTGCCTGGCGGTGCTGTGACATACACCTGTACGACTTCGTCTCCCTTGCGTTTGCCTGTATTGCTGAGCGTAAAACTTACGCGAAGGATGCCTCTGGGCGACAAACGCCCCGCCGAAAGCTTTAGGTTTGAATAGCTGAATGTGGTGTAGCTTAAACCGTAACCAAATGGATAAAGAGGCGGCTTTTTAATGTACATGTACGTCTGGCCTTTGGCGATATCGCAATCTTGCAGCGCCGGCACATCAGCCTCGGAGGCATAAAATGTCACCGGCAGGCGTCCACCGGGGTTGTAGCGTCCAAAGAGTACATCGGCGATGGCAGTGCCCCCCTGCTCACCCGGGTACCAGCTCTGTAGAATTGCCGGGACATTATCGTTTATCCAGTTAATCGCCACCGCACTGCCGCTCTGCAGCACCACCACCACATTTTTATTGAGTGCAACAACATCCTTAATATATTGCTCCTGATCGGGCGGCAAATAGATATTGGGACGATCCATGCCTTCAATTTCATAATGGGTGTTAAGCCCCAGTACAGCCACAACAACATCAGCCTGCTTGATCTGGGTTTGTTGGTCGGTTGATATTGATGGAACTTTTAACGGAGCCTTCGCCACAGGCTTGGGCCAAACAAGGTGCGTAACTTTCGCATGCGGTAGCGCTGCGGTGATACCGTCGAGCGGTGTCACAGCCGACGGAATGGGGTTGCCGGAGTAGTCGCCAAAAACCGCGACGGCGGCGTTAGGTCCGCATACGACAATGCTTTTAACTGCCTTAGCTGCAAGCGGCAGCAGTATCTTTCCATTAGCGGTCGGGGCATTTTTCAGCAGAACCATACTTTCGCGTGCGAGCTGACGGGCAAGCGCCACATGCTTGGCGCAGCCAATAATAGAGGCCGGTATCTTGGAAAACGACACCATCTCCGGTGGGTCAAACATACCCAGACGGAACTCAACCGTCAGCACACGCGAAAGCGACTGGTCAACGGTGCTTTCGCGGCACAGGCCCAATGCGACCGCTTTGGCCAGGTAATCATTAAACAAATTGGGATACTTGGCCCACCAGCCGCCCTCCATATCGAGTCCTGCGTTAATGGCGGCTGCGGCCGCTTCTTCGGGTGTTTTAACATAATGCTGTTGACCGCAAATATGCGACACTGCACCACAGTCGCTCACCACAAAGCCCTCAAATCCCCACATGGTGCGGAGGACATCGGTAAGCAGCCAGCGATTACAACTGCAAGGCACGCCGTTAATAGCGTCGTATGCAGCCATAACACTCGCAGCCTTAGCCTCTTGAATACAGGCCTTGAAGCCGGCAAATTCATAGTCAAAAAAGTAACTTTCGGGCGCCACCACATTTTCACCCATGCGGCCCGTCTCCCAACTGTAGCCGGCAAAGTGCTTGGGGGTTGACACGGTTTTGAGATATTTTGGATCGCGGCCCTGCATGCCGCGGGTGAACGCGGCGCCAAGGCGGCTGGTAAGCCATGGATCTTCACCGTAGGTTTCCTGGTTGCGGCCCCACCGCGGGTTGCGGGCCAGATTCACCACCGGCGACCAAAACACCAGCAAGCCCGACATCAACTGGCCATGGTTGCCGTACCGACCCGAAGGCTTGTTCCATACGCCGCCGGTGCGGTTGTATTTAGCGCGGGCTTCATCAGAAATAGCCGTGGTCATGCGCTCAATGAGAGCTGGGTTCCATGCTGCCGCCAGGCCAATGGCTTCCGGAAAAACGGTAAACCGTCCGGGCCTTACGGCTCCGTGGAGCGCTTCATTGCCGAGGTTGTAACGCTTGATGCCGAGGCGCGGTATCGCCGCCTGAAAAAAGTACATGAGCGAAATTTTTTCCTGCAGCGTCAATCGGCCGACCAAGTCGGCCACGCGATCACGTATGGGTAGCTTAGGATTCCAGAATGGCAAGTTGGCTATATCGGCTTGGGTGCGACTGGCCCGCGCGGCAAAATCCCCCAGGCCCGCAGCGGCCAACACGGCCGACAGAGTCCGTAAAAACGCTCGTCGTTTATACAACGGCGACCGCGCCAAGACCGCATTTGCAACGTTGTCTCTAACAGCATGTTTCTTAACTTGGCGCATAGACGATCTCCAAGAACAACAATACAACCTTCATCAGGATATCTCACCAAGCGTGCAGCATAACGCATGCGGAACCAACTGTATTGCATTTATCCAGCATGGGCGAAATTTTCTTTTCATAACCTGTGGAATATAATAATTCCACCCAATCTGACGGGAACGCTGGCGCGGCAACTGCGTACATGGGTGTCATTGTATATTCCCGTCGGCAGGTCGTCGTGCGTAGGGGCGACTGAGATGAATGCCGTTGTAATGCAGCGGCCAATGCCGGAGCAAAAAGCATTGCGGCTGCAGAGAGCATCGCTCGCTGCAGCCGCAGCCTATTTATTGAGCCAAGAGCATTTTTTACCGTTCTTGGCATGCCCCAACGACACATTTCATATTGCCCGCGGGTGGGCGGTTTCGTAGGCGTCGCGCACGCGATTGGTGGTAAGGTGCGTGTAAATTTGAGTGGTGCTGAGACTCTGGTGCCCCAGCAACTCTTGAACCGATCGCAAGTCGGCACCATGATTAAGCAGGTGCGTCGCAAAGCTGTGCCGCAGCGTATGCGGGCTGATATGCGGATCGAGCTGCGCCTCAATCAAATATTTGTCGAGTTTTCGGCGAACCGAACGGGTACTCAGCCGCTGCCCATGCTTGTTTATAAACAGCGCCTGGCCCGCAACGGCGGAACTGATAATCGAGGCCCGCATTGCTAGATATTTTTGGATAGCCGCAATGGCATTCTGCCCCACCGGGCTGAGGCGTTCTTTCTTGCCTTTGCCCCTGACCTTGATAATGCCACCGGCAAAATCCACATCTTCCAAATTCAGGCCCACCAGTTCACTCACGCGCATGCCGGTGGAATAAATAACCTCAAGCATGGCTTTGTCGCGCGATCCAAGCAGGTCGGTATCTTTTGGCGTTTGCAGCAACCGTGTAACCTGCTCTTCAGTCATGAATTTGGGTAGACGTTTCTCCAGCTTGGGGGTGCGGATGGTAAGCATTGGGTTGTTGCCCGATACGCCCCGCTTGTTCAAAAACTTAAAGAAGCTGCGGAGTGTCGCCAGTTTGCGAGCCAAGGTTGCCTTGGAGTAGTTCTGTTCGCGCATAAATTGCAGGTAATTGCGAACATCGTCGGCATTGGCATTGAGCAGAAGCTGCTCAATTTTTTCGACTGGGGGTTCTGCCACGGCCGCCTGGGCCGGTGCCGCCGAAGCCGAGGGCGCAGCTGTGCCTGCGGGCGTCGCTTCATCTTCGATGTCATTGTTGGGATTTACTTCGGGAACCCCGGCCAAAAAGTGCCCAAACTGCCGAAGGTCGGCGCCGTAACACTTGCTGGTGTACACTGAAAAGTGCCGCTCAAACTGCAGGTACGCCAAAAAGTCCTGCACGCGCTGGGGAAGGGTTGTGGTATCCATAGTATGATCAACCTGTTGACCGGTGGGCGCCATCACGCCACTCCTACAGCGCATTAACGTCTCTTGCCGGCCCGACTATCGCTGGTAACCAGAGTCGGCATCCGCCAACTCTGCCATAACAACGGCTTTTACTTTGCTTACAACGTTCAGTCGCCGACAGCGGTCGGGTTGTCTGGCGGCTGTTTCTCCCGACGAAGTTGAGATCGTCGCAAGCAACGCAAGGCCGTTAATTACCTTTTGTATCGGCATTTTGATTACCGCCACTGCACCTCCACCGATAATTGTCGGGAATATGGACGGCCAAGGCGGCTTCGCGTCCGGTAAAAGGGGATTATCGGCCAAAGACAAAAGGCCTTTAACCAGAAAAGTGGCTTTTTATGTTAAATTTATCGCGCAAGCGAGCTTGCAAAAACAACGTGCCAAGCCCATGGAGAGGCCGATGACTAATAGAACCCAGTTCAAACTGGCGGAGCGTTGCTGCAGCCTTAAGCTCGGCTTATCAGGTGAGCTATACGCTTGTGCGGGCCATAAAGTATCGCTTGGCTTCACCGATCAGATAAAACGAGCCGGTAACCGCAATCACGTCTTCCCGACTGATTGCGCGCGTGGCAATGCTCAGCGCCTCTGTAAAACACGGGGCCACCTGCGCCATTTTTCCAAAGCGATCGGTATACGCATTTGACAGTTCATCTGGTGAGGCGCTCTTGGGATTGTTGCTCGAACGGGTGAAAATTACTTTATCCGCTCCGAGTGACACCTGTTCCAGCATTCCGCTGACATCTTTATCGCAGTTGCAGCCGAAGATAACCACCATGCTGTCGTACGACACGTGCTGGCTGATGGCTTTAAACAGCGCCTGCAGCGACGCCGCATTGTGAGCGCCATCAATCATTACCCGCGGGCGCGTGGAAATCCACTCAGTTCGGCCGGGAACACATACCTGCTTAAGTCCTTCCACTGCCTTTACATCATCAAATTTCAGGCCTCGGGCCTTGAGTTTGTCCAAGATGGCAAGCGCCAGGCCGCAGTTGACGGCCTGGTGTTCACCCATCAACGGTACCGTGAGGTGCTCGTGTCGGGTTAGCGGAGTTTGCAGACTCACTCGGGTGTGCGGACCGGCGACCCGCGCAAGCTCAAAACGAAAGGAAAACTCAATATCTGCACCGACAAACTCAAGCGGAGCCTTTACCGAGCGCGCCACGCGCTCCAGCGACGCTTGGGCCTCCGGAGCCTGCAGAACCGACAACGCCGGAACATCCTTCTTGAATATGCCAGCCTTTTCCTCGGCAATTTTGGCCAACGAGTGGCCCAGCACCGCCATGTGGTCGTAGCTGATGTTTGTGATGGCGGTTACTTCGGGATCTAAAACATTGGTGGAGTCAAGACGACCGCCTAAACCGGTTTCAACAACAGCTATATCTACATTCTGCTCGGAAAAATGCAGAAAAGCCATAGCGGTCATCAGCTCAAAAAAAGTCGGAGGATCGCTCGCCATTTTGCGAACGACAGGCTCAATTCTCTTTACCAGAGCGGCAAAATCGGCCTCACTTATCATTTGGTCATTAATAGCAATGCGCTCGCGCATATCTAAAAGATGCGGGCTGGTATAAAGACCTGTTTTAAGCCCGGCGCCTGTCAACATGGCCGAGACCATGTGGCAAGTGCTGCCTTTTCCCTTGGTGCCAGCCACATGAATACTCTTAAATTCCAAGTGCGGGTTGCCCAATTGCTTAAGCAACAATCGCATGCGGTCGAGATTGAAAGTGGTGGTGTTATATCGCACAATGCGCATACGTTCGTAGTCGGTTTGCTGCAGCAAAAAGTCCACAGCTTTGGCGTAGGCACGCGCGGTACGATCTTCCGATGCGTTAGCCGGACGAACACCCCGTTCGACCGCAACGGACGGACGCACCGACGTTGTCGGGCTGGACCGCCGCTGAAGAACCCCACCTGAAGTCAGTTTTGCCTTAGAGGCCCGTTTTTTAGTTTTCGCCAAGGTCGCCATGTTAAATATGTTAACAACTTGATAGGAAAAATGCAATTTTTTACAAAAGTCAATCTATATTCATTATAGCACAATAATTACATCTGTATGCGATTATATACTATGATAATTTGAATTATTAATCGCATTTTTACATGATTTACTTATTTTAATATTGTCATAAAGATTATCGGATTATTTTAAGTTATAGGACTTTATGGTGCCGTTTCCACCTCCTGCTTTTTTCGCCAGCAGGTCATTAGCGCCCTCATGCCTCGGTTGAACTATTGCTCATCGCCGGCATTCTCCTCAACCACCTCGGACGCGGGCAAGAGCGATGGCGCAGCAATCGGCAAGGTTTGCACATCCTTAAGGCGTCGCTCGATTTTGCGACTTGCTTTGGCTGCATCATCCACCGTGTTCGACGCCTCCTGAAGCTTTTTATGCACTTTGGCAAGCACTTCACCATAACGACCAAACTCGGTTTTTACCTGCCCCAATAGTTCCCACACCTCACTGGTACGCTGTTCGATTGCAAGTGTGCGAAAGCCCATCTGCAGGCTCTGTAATATAGCCCACAATGTCGTCGGGCCAACCACTGTCATCTTGTACTTTTTGGATATCGTCTCGACAAGCCCCGGCCGGCGCATGACCTCCGCAAACAGCGCCTCGGTCGGCAGAAACATCAGTGCAAAGTCTGTGGTCTCAGGCGGGTTGATATATTTTTCGCTGATGCTTTTGGCGAACTGGTCCACCCGGCCGGCAAGTTGCGACGTGGCCTGCTCTACGGCGGCAACATCACCCCGCTCCTGAGCGTCCACCAGGCGCTGGTAATCTTCCATTGGAAACTTGGCATCTATAGGCAGCAGCACCGGCTTGGAACTGTCGGCCCCGCGGCCCGGCAGCTTGACGGCAAAATCCACCCGCTCGCGCCCGCCCCGCGTAGACACGCCCACCGCAAATTGATCGCTCGTTAGAACATCTTCCAGCAAGGCTTGCAGTTGTACCTCGCCAAGAATTCCGCGGCTTTTGACGTTGCCCAGTACTTTCTTCAGATCCCCCACCCCTACCGCCAGGCTCTGCATCTCGCCGAGTCCCTTGTAAACCTGCTCCAGCCGCTCACTCACGAGCTTAAACGATTCCCCAAGCCGCTTTTCCAGCGTGCCCTGGAGTTTTTCGTCCACCGTAACACGAATAACTTCAAGGTTTTTGGCGTTGTCTTCTTGAATGGCCTTGAGCCGAAGTTCCACGGATTCGCGCACCGCATCGAGCCTCTTTTCGACGGTTTCGCGTGTGCTTTCCAGTCGTTGGATGTTGTTTTGCGCCATCTGCGAAAGCAGAGCGGCCAGTGAATCGGCTGAGTCCTTGAGTCGCGTATGCAGCAGCGCCTGCATTTCGCCAAGGCGTTTATCGGCGCTGTCACGCGAAGAGTCGAGCCGCGTGCCGGTGGATTGGGCGATTTGCCCCAGCTGCAGCAGCAGCGAATCGCTGGCCGCCTTAACCGACTGCGCCAGTTCGGCGCGTGCCTTTTGCGCCGCATCCGCGTTTTCCGAGCGGGCGCGGGCGAGTTCTTCGCGGTTGAATTGCGATGCCTGATCCACAGACTTTTCAATGGCTGCAAGCGGCCCGGCCAACTCGTTTGCAATGTCGGCCGGCGCCGAGGGCGATGGCTCGTGTCTTAAAATAATGACAATTGCCGCAATTTGCCCCACAACCACGGCCAGGAGCAAACTGGCTATAAGCATTGACATGGCGGCGCTCCATTGGCCCGACCGGCACCGTGCCGGCGCCTCATGCGAGTCAGGATAACATCATAGCGTCGTCAGCGGGCAAGCTCCACCGCCCGCACCTCGCGCAGCACCGTCACACGTATTTCACCCGGGAAGGTCATTTCGTTGGCAATGCGTTTGGCAATGTCGCGCGCAATAAGTTTGGCAGTGGCGTCATCGCAGCGCTCGGGGTCCACAATGACGCGCACCTCACGGCCGGCCTGAATTGCAAAGGCCTGCCGCACCGGCGCGAAACTCGTGGCTATGCCTTCCAGCTCCTGCAGCCGCTTGATATACCGATCCAGTGTTTCCCGCCGGGCGCCCGGCCGGGCACCGCTGATGGCATCCGCCGCCATCACAATCGGTGTGTACGGCGTGGTGGACGGAATGTCGTTGTGGTGGCCGCCAATGGCGTTAAGCACCGCTTCCGGCTCGTTGAATTTGCGGCAGAACTCCATGCCCAGGGCGGGGTGGCCGCCTTCCTGGTCGTGATCCATCGCTTTGCCTATGTCGTGCAGTAAACCGGCGCGGCGGGCAATGGCGCCGTCAAGTCGCAGTTCGTCGGCTATCATCTGCGAGATAAACGCAACCTCAATGGAATGCCGCAGAATATTCTGCCCATAGCTTGTGCGGTAATGCAATCGGCCAAGCATTTCCATAATCTTGGGATGAAGGTTGTTGACATTGGCTTCAATCACGGCCTTCTTGCCAAGCTGCCGGATGTTGTTTTCCATTTCTTTCTGCGTTTGCTCGACAATTTCTTCGATGCGAGCCGGATGAATGCGACCGTCAGCAATCAGCTTTTCAAGGGTAATTTTGGCGATCTCGCGGCGCACCGGGTCAAAGCAGTTGACAGTAATGACGCCCGGCGTGTCATCAATGATTACATCTACTCCGGTAGCCTGCTCAAACGCGCGAATATTGCGGCCCTCGCGACCGATGATGCGGCCCTTCATGTCGTCGCTCGGAATGGTCACCGCCTTGGTGGTGCCTTCGCTGGTTACTTCCGCCGCGTAGCGCTGCATGGCCTGCAGCATGATGTTGGTAGAACGCTGTTTGGCTTCTTCACGGGCCTGTTCTTCCATTTTTTCGACCATGACGGCCATGTCGTGGCGAACTTCGCCTTCCACCCGGCTCAGCAGCAGTTGCCGGGCGTCTTCCAGATTCATGCCGGTAATTTGCAGCAGCAGTTCTTTCTGACGCGTAATCGCTTTATCGAGGTCCTGCTCCTTAGCGGCGACGTTGCGCGTGCGTTCGGCCAGAGACTTTTCCAACGACTCAAGATTTTTTTCCTTGGTGGCCAGAGTGTCGAGTTTGCGATCGAGCATATCTTCGCGTTTGAGGAGTCGCTGCTCGATGTTGCGCATTTCTTCACGCATGGTGTCAACATCTTTTTCGGCTGTGGCCCGCATTTTCTGCGATTGATCGCGGGCGGCGATTTCCGCCTGCTGCATAATGACCGCGGCCCGCGAGTTGGCATCAGCAATAACCTTGTCGTTATCGGTCCTGGAGCGGGCCAGGGCGGCCTTCTGTACGCTGCGCAAAATTAAAAACGCAATTAAAAACCCCAACAACAAGCCCGCAGCCGCCAGTGCCCCCATGGTGAGCACGCTGCTGGTGACGGCCGGCATGATGGCCCCATACGTTAAGAGGGATGTCGCCATTGATAGCTCCCCAAAGTTGAGGCAAACCTGATCACCCCTGCCCGCAGTGGCAGGCAAAGGCCGGTACGCCGCAAAGATTTAAGCATTTCGCGCAGCATCCAAACCGCACAAAAGGTTGATGGGATCGCCGTTACGCGGCCACCTGACTTGCGTCAAAGTGACCGGGGAATGAATCCGGTTTTCGCAGAGAAGCAGCAGAAGAATCCATAGACCAGATGAGATCGCGAATCAGGCCGTCATAGGGCAGTAAACGTGCGCCTTGCCCGGCTGTGGTCCACCGGCACCGCCTGGCCCACCCGCCGCCGGAGGCATCTTGTGTGCCGCCAGAGGGAGCAAATTCAGGCTGATGTGGGTTGTTACCACCGGGTTTACAGTCAACGGCATTGCCATTGATTGTGCGCAAAGTACATAGCGCTTTTGCCAGTTCATCGAATTCACCATCTGTTAATCTATAATCCGTCCGTCGCTGCGGAACGTTCGAGTAGCCTCTCTAAAAAGGGCCGCTCGTAAAAACCGGCATGCTGCATCCGAATGGCGTTTAGTTTAGTAACCAGCCGGATTGGCGTTTCCACGCCGCGCACCCCGTATCAACCCAACATGACAGGTTGGCCTAGCTGCACCGCAACCGATAACGCCAACCTTTTCTGCCAGCACTAATGTTAACTTTTAGTGTGGGCGGCGTCAAGATTTCGACAAATGAGCGCCGGCAATACCGCCCAATTTTTTATCGGCATAATGCACAAGAGTGCCCTCCCATTTTAGCGGCAAACTCGCCCGAGGCTGATCGTTAGGCCAGCAGAAGTTCTCGTCCTTTTAAGAGCTTCTGCGCTTAGCCTTGGCAATGGCCCGCTTTATGAGCTGGCGGGCAAGCGTTGCAGAAAATGGTAAACCTCGGGCATGGGCTTCCTGTTGCAGCCATGCGGTGATTTCATTCAGCCGGCGCAGGCACTGTTCGTTCCCCCACCGATCCATCATTTCCGCATGCAGCGAACATTTGCAGCCCGGCTGATCCTTAAACCCAAAACGCGCGAGGATTTTAGCCAACTCCGTGCCCGGCCCGGCGGAAATCGAGGGTAGCTGCGCAGGTGGTTCAGGGCGGGTGTAGCCTAATTTGCGTTTAATGCGTCACCCCATGTGGAGATAAAGCGTCAAGACAATAGTGTATGCAAAAAGCAGACAAGGCCAAGCCTAACAACGACCCGCCGCCAATGCGGCGCTGATACTGCATCATAAGTGCCTCATGCCTTGGCAATCTGATTCAGCGACTTGATTGCCGCAGCTATATAACCGGTCGCAAAGGCCATCCCTGCATGCCAAGGCGCATCGCAACTCATCTGCGGCGTATGATCGGGAATGATAACTCCATCAAAGTTATTTTTTTTCAGGATGCGCAGCACCCGCAAGATGTCCACGTCACCATCATCTATAAACGTTTCACGATACGACGGTACTTTGCCACGGACGTTGCGCAGGTGCACATAAAAAATGTTGCCCTGGCGGCTGTAGGTATCTACCGCCTTGTATACATCGCCCTCGGTCATTTCCGCGATAGACCCAACACAAAACTCCAGGCCACTGTTGGGGCTGGCATGAAGTTTAAGCAACTTCTGGTAGAGCGCGGGCTGATACACAAGTCGCGGCGTGCGGCGCAGGGTGGCAAAAGGTGGATCGTCGGGATGGGCGGCCAGTTTAACGCCGGCATCCTCCGCGACGGGCAGAATATCATCCAAAAAGCGTTTAATCCGGTCCCAAAGTTGCCGGTGCGAAATTTCCTCAACCGGGCCTTGCGGCGCCCGGCGGTCGTATACCATGTTCCACACCATGCCGTTGGGAATCGGCGCGTCGGTGCGGCCTTCCACGCCCACAGCCGTGGCGCAGCCGCGCGCAAAAGGCCCGCTCATCCGCCCGGCAACTCCGGCAATGCTGAAGTTATAGCCCATAATAGCAATGCCCGCTTTGCCAACATTACGAATGATGGTCTGAAGATTTTTAATTTGCCTTTGCCGCTTGGGGCCATCGAGCAGCACGTCATGCCAGTGCGCCGGGTCAAAGTTCTCGATGGCCTCAACTTTAAGGCCTTCGTCGGCGGCGGCTCGTACCAGCGTTTTAAGTTCCCGCAGTGTCCAGAGTTTGTCGGGGTCGCCGGCATAGCCCCAGCCCCCCTGCCCCCCCAGGGGCTGATCGTCCGCATGTGCTGGCGAAGCGCCCTTAAAGTAATCCACGAGATGTGCCACGATATGTGTGCAGCCACATTGCCGCGCAAAGCGAAAGTTCTGCTGATTTAACGCATGGCGGTACAGGCCAAGGCCAAGCTTCATAATACATCCACAAATCACGCCCCAGCTTTGCCACATACGTCGCAGCACATCGCCGCAGCGCGTGCCAGGCGTCTCCGCCGCAGGCAAGGCTTACATTCTCAAAAAGGAGAGTACCTCATTCAAAGAAGATGACACATTCAGATCGGTAATATTACTGCCCGGCCCCACCCCCAGGCCGAAGCTGTTGGCGAAGCGATTTTTGACATCGTCAAGTTTTTCGTTAGTCATTTCAACTTTAAGATCGGCCAGCGCCAGGCGTTCACGCAGTTCTATAATTTTTGGATCCGTGCTATGAAGCAGTTCGTAATACAAGCGATGCAGCAAAGGCAACTTGCCCACATCCAGCCACACGCCCTGACACGGATCGCAAAACTGCACATCCACGGGAATCATCATATGCACGCGTCCGATACGCATAAGCTGCTGACATTCCGGGCAGCGCAGCGGTCGTCCCGTGTTTGATTCTTTAACGAGGACCGCCAAGTCAACCAGCGAGGCCGCCGATCGCTGTTTGGCCGGTGCCGGTGGCACGGCGGGTACGCCAGCGGCGATCCCGGGAGCAGATGCGTTTGCATCGCCGGCCGCATCAGCCGCCCCACCAGCCGCAGGCTGCGGCAACGCGTCCGGCGGCAACGGGCCGCGAACAACATGCAACATGGTAATGCGTCGCATCCAGTCGCCAAAGCAACTGCTGCATGTCTTGCGCGTGATGCCATCCTCCTCCACCATGGTCATCAATATTCCACAACTCGGACAACGTGGCATGTGTACTCCAAACGCGCCGGCCTCCAACGCCGACCGGTCGCCTGCAATCTGCAAACCTGTTAATTATGTTAACGCGAGGCACCAATCAGGCCAACAGGCTTTTGGAAGGCAATGCGCAGCGGACAATTTTTGTGCAGCGGCGCGGCGATCAATACTTCATGGCGCGTTGAAAGCCTACTGTCCGTTTGAGAGTTTTTCAAAGTAGGCCTTGACGGGATCCGCGTAGCCCTTGGGAATGGCTCCAATCATGCTGTCCGAAAGCTTATGCCGCTTTTTGGTTATGCCGCCGGCCGTGCGTTCCAAGGCAACCTGAGCCTGGGCATCGGTCAGCACCTTGGCCGCAGACATGCTTTCATTGGCCATTTTTTGATACAGCATGGCGGTGTGGTAGTGAAACTTTTTCAGTTCTTTTTGGGCATCCTGCATAAGCACAGCCGACTCAATAAGCTTGAAGTTATTAAAGCCGGCGGCGCGCATCTGCAGCATCAACCGCTCGGTTTTGTTGAGCACCTGCGCCTGCTGGCCAGCCATGCGTTTGATGTCTTTTTGTTCGCTCAGCGGAGCCGGGCCTTCAAGGCCTTCGCCACCCCAACCCGCCTTTTTGCCCCCGCCGGTGGCCCCGCCGGGCGGTTGCTTGGAGGTGTCCTTAACCACGCCAGTGCTGAAGGGATCGTTGGTAAGCCGCGTGGGCGTGCGGCGCCCGCCTTTGCCTACCGCAGTTTGACCAACCATTTCACCGCTGGCGCGGCCTTCGCGGCCTTCACCACTGCGACCCTGAATTTCATCGTTGTGCGGCATGTTGTTGCCCGTAACGCCCTGGGCGCTCATATCGCTGATGGGACCGTCCATGGCGGCCCAGCCCAGGCCCTTATTCATCGAGTCGTTCCATTTGCTGCCCGTGTCTTCCATTTGATTGGTCATGTCTTCTTCGTTCTGGAGCAATTTGCCCATCATATCCGTGAGTTTATCAGGCAGCGGCGGAGCGGGCACATCGTTTTGCGACACCGGCTCTTCCATGGACCATTGATTCGTGTCGGGCTGCTGCATGAGCCACCGCTCTATGTGGGAGGTTTCTTTCTTGGCATCCTCAAGGCCATTGGCTTCCAGCGGTGTGGCAATTTTTACGGCACCCAACTTGAGCGCGTTTTTGGTCATGGCCAGGTCTACCTTCATCTGGGCCAAATCATCCACCAGCGAGGCGGCGGCCTGATCCTGTTCGGTAATGTTGCTCATGTTGGTGAGCGCCTGATTAAGAAACTTGGACCATTTATCCTCGGTTGCTTTCACCTTGGCCAGTTCGTGTTTGTCGTTGGCGTCGTATTGATTAACGGGTTTACGCGCCAATGCGGCCGTGGCATTAAGCACATCGCGCTGCTGCTTTTCAAATTTTTTGAGTTTAAGTAATAGCTGCTTCCAGGCGGCTTTTTCTTCGTTCGGAAAGCGCCCCCCCTGATGCGATGTTACGGAATCCAGCGGGGTAATATGATTCGACGCAATGGCTAATAGCGCCTTAAGCACATTAATGATGTTGACCTGATGGCTGCGCAGTTTGTTGGCAATAAGCGCCACGCCGCCGGTCTGCGAAACAGCCATCAAATCGCCGGCACGGGCCACGGCGCCTGTGGCATCGCCATGGCTTAAAACGTCCAGGGCTTGACGCACGGTTGCCATGCTCTGCGGAAAATTAAAATGGGCGACCATATCGGTCATCTTCAATCGCAGCCGCCGCTGACCTGCCTGCACAGTGCCGGCCAGCGTATGATCTGCGGATAGCGCGAGCTTTTGCAGCAGAAATGCATCCGCCTGATCTCGCAGGGTGCGTTGCTGCTGCAGCATGAGTTCCAGGTCGCGCTCCAGCGCTTCCCAGCGGCTGAGGTTTTTGGGCGCAGCGGCCACAGCGGCGGCCAAGGTTATTTTATAGACGCGGCCCGTGGTGGTTTGCGGCCCTAAATCAAGCGAAGCTACCTGAATTTTTCGATTATCGGTGGCGGTAAAGCGGTACCGCACCACATCGCCAATTTTGTATTGGGTGGCGGGCAACTGAAGCATGTAGTGAATGGTGGCATTGGTGGCAGGCTTGCCGTTGGCGGCATTTTGAATTTGCCAGTTGCGTACCGTTTCAAAGCCCGCACTCGGCTTGCCCGCCACCTGCAGTTGTAAATCGGTAAGGCCGTAATCGTCCGAGGCGCTGGCCGATAGCGCCACGCCGCCACCAGGGCTGGCCGATACATCGCTGTGGGGCACAAATACATGCACGGCAGGCGGCGCGTCGGGTATGGCCGTGGCCGTAAACTGATTATCACCGGCGACCGCCCCAGCCACCGGGTTTTGGGGGAAACGCTGCAGCGCCCGGCCGCCGGCATCGTTAATGAGCAAATCAAACTTTTGTGTGGCCGCAAGCGTAAAATGCGCGGTAAAGTGCTGGCCATCAGTAGATTTTACCGGCAGAAGTTTTCCATCGGCAAACTCAATAAGCGCCGACGCACCCAGGAGAGCATGGTTAAGCTCGGCGGATATGACAACACGGCTGCCAAGAGGCGCGGCAAAAGAGCCAGCCTCAGAAGTAAGGTTGCCGCCGGTAATGGCGATGTTCGTTGGCTTTTGTACAGCCAGCGTATAAGCGGGCGGTGTCACGGCGAGATCATACGAAGCCATCGTGATTTTGGGCAGCACATGAATGGCATATTGGCGGCTTTGGGTTCCGCCGGCTTCCACCATGTACGTGACATCTTCCGCGGCACTGGGCAGCAGATAGCGGTAGGAAGTATTGTTCTCACCAAACAAGGCCATTTGCGCGGTCTGTTTTTTCCGCTCTTAAAGTGAAAGCTGATGGTGGTGCGTACAATTTCATGCGTGGGCGTGCTGATATGAACGGTAAACTCCACCGGCTCACCAGCCAGCACGGTCTCGTCGCCGGGCGTCACAGAAAGAATGCTGGCAATGCCCTGCCGCGGCACAAACGCGCCCGGCGACGTGAGCACCGCAAAGCCATGTGAAATCTGGTTAGGAAACAGCGCCACCAACACGATGGCAACAATACCAACCACCCCAGCCACCAACCAAGGCCGCGCCTGACGCTTCCACGGAACCACCGCCGCAAGATTTTGCGAGGCCAATCCGGCATCAATTTCGCGAAGCACGGCGGGAATCCAATCAGTTCGCGTATCCGCAAGAGACCCCAACTCTGTTTGGGAGCCAAGGCGTTGAAGTTCGGCGGCAAGCAACACCGCGTTAATGAGGCGATTCTCAAGTGGTATGTTGAGTTCGGTGGCGTGCAGTTCTACCCAGCGGGCTATTTGGGCGTAGTCTGGCCGCTGCCACAGCACCTTGTGCAGGTATCGCCAGTAGGCCAGCGCCATCACCACTGGAATCAGCAGCAGCAGAACCCATCGCAAGACATGCGGCAACTCAAAGATGCCTGCAATAAACAAAATACCCACTACAGCCGGAATTACCACAACAAAGAACCGGCCAAAAGCGCCCAGGAACC
Organism: Phycisphaerales bacterium; assembly: GCA_013044165.1. Lineage (GTDB taxonomy): Bacteria > Planctomycetota > Phycisphaerae > WQYP01 > WQYP01 > JABEVB01. The sequence goes on along the minus strand of JABEVB010000071.1, from coordinate 1,166 downwards.
ACGCCATGCGAAACTGCCCACCAGCCGATTCCAGTCGTTGCGCTATGGTATAGAATTCGCCCGGCATGCCTTGCGATGATGGATTGATGGCACTCATTGCTTACTCCAAAAGCGTAGCGAGGCTTGGCCAAAGGGCAGCATGCCGCAAAGATACAGCATTTCCAATTAAAGTATAACATCTTTGACTGCGGTTTGTTGCCAAAAATGCACGCTTTTGGGGCGTAAGTCAGCCAACATCCAATACCACGCCCCCCCTCGTATTATCGCCTCTGGTGCTGCAAGCCCATACGCTCAAGCCGACAATTTGATGTGAATTCGCCAAACGCAGCCATCACATTAAAATTCACGAAAAGAGGTTTATCTGCCCGAAAATATTTCATAGCGGCTGTGTTATTCAGCCGCAGCCAGGCAGACGCACTTTTTATCGCCTGGCATTCAGTTACATAACGCGAACCCATTCTCGTGTACCGGCATCGGTTTGCGCAGGAGGCTTTTTATGCGTGCAATTGCCGTCAAAGACCGACTTGTCGAGCGCATGCCCGGTGGCTGGACATACTCCCAATTGACCGATGCCACCCATGGCGCTCACCAAGGCTCGCTCGTACGAAGTGTATGCGACGCCGATGGTAAAGTGCTCGCGCACACGCACGATGTCGAGCAAATAACCATGTTCCAATCGGGCGAAGGCTACATGGCTGTCGGCAAAGATATTGTCGCAGTGAAGGCTGGCTCGGTTGTGGTAGTCCCCGCAGGTACCCCGCATGGCGTATGGAACCCCAACGCAAAAAGACTCGAATATCTGGCATTCTGCCCGGCAACCAACGTCCAGATTCAATATTTGCCGCCTAATGAGGCCGCAGTCATCGAACGCTACATGAGCCTGTTTCATAATGCCGGCGACATCGCCATTCGCACGCACGCAATCGCCCTCGCCGGCAGCGGTGCAGATATTTAACACCGCCCTCCTACCAGCCCTTGCGCAATGGGAGCCGCTGGGCCGTGCGTCCAGCGAGCGGACTTGCCCCAGCAAAACGGGCCTGTGACAGGTTCCGCCAAATGCCAGGGATGGGAAAATATTCAGGAACCGGGCCGCACGAAGGGCATTGGGCGTAATAGCACCACTTTGTGGCCGCTGTGGCAAAAACCCATCGTCTACCCGGCTCATG
>JABEVB010000070.1 GCA_013044165.1 Phycisphaerales bacterium | reverse complement strand
CATCGCCGGCGATGCGCTCACCGGGCTGCACCACCAGCACATCGCCTACGCGAAGTTGTTCTGCACCGATAACCACATCGGCATTGTTGCGTCGCACGCGGGCATGCACGGGGGCCAAGTTCTGCAGGGCCAATACGGCGTTACGGGCGCTCTCTGCGGCAACCTGCTCAATTAAAGCGCCAATTTGCAGAATAAGCGCCACCGCGCCCGCTTCGATAAACCAGCCAAGAGCAATCGCGCCAATAATGCTTGCCGCCACCAACTCGTTGACGTTGGTATGTCCCTTGGACATTCCCTTGGCTGCCGAGTATATGATTGGACCGCCGGAAATAACCGCCGCCAAAAGGCCAAGCCCGCGGGCCAGCCCTAAAAGGGCGGGAAATTGGTACAAAATACTCGCGAGAATAATCAGTGCCACGGTAAGCGGCACCACGACGGTCAACTGAAAGTTAAGCCCCACGCCTGAATGGCTGTGGCCGCCCTCGCCATGGTCGTGCCCGCATGCGCAAGCAATGCCATCGGGCATGTCGTGGCTGTGGGAATGGCTGTGGTCGTGCCCGTGATCGTGGGCATGATCATGCTCGTGATCGTGTTCGTGCGGCGCTGCGCCGGCAACCTGCGATTCACCGATGGATGAGTGTGTTGTATCGCTCACGTTGGCTCCGGATTAAATAATACAGGAATCGAGTAATCAAGCTGCCATATTCTGCCAAATTGGCTGCGGATGAACATCTATCCGCAAACCTGCCGACCCAGCACTGGCACCAAGAGCCGCTCCACCCAAACCGCCTCGCCCACTGGGTCCAAGCCGGACATTTTGGTGATGCTGCACGCCGCGCTAAGCGCATACGATAGATGCAACCACCCCGGCTGCCAAGCCAGCAGACGCTTGCATAATTAGCTACCGCCCGCCAGCCCCATTGTCCATCATCGCAGGTCGCCGCGTGCGGGCAAGCTATTGCTACACCAACCCCCGCGCACAGCTAAAGCGTGCCCATTGGAGGCGGACGCAAATATTATCGGCTCTTAAATGCCAGATACTTCACGCCGCCTAGTGCAAATTTATACGCTCTATACTTGTGCGCTGTTCAACTTTACTGACAACACAGATGGGCAAGCCACGGCGGACCTGCCGTTTTACAGATAAAACATTTCATCTTGTGAAAATATAGAGGCTGCTTGCCCAGCGCCGGCCGCGGTGACGGCGGTGGTGCACACTGTTTAACACCACGAACGATCGCTTGGTTTCCGGTGCCTTGTTGTCTGTCGCCCTTTTGCAGGCGCTGCTATAGTGCGCGGTTAATGGTGGCGGCAGGCCACGGAGAATGGCGTTATGACACGCAAAAAACTTTTGAGGATGCCGCCTGCACACAGCCCAAGGGGTGTCAGAACAGGCGGCTGGAGTCCAGTCTTTATCGCCGCAGCCTTGGCGCTGGTGGCTTTGGTTGGCGTCATGCTGATCATTACCGGGCCATTGATACCGGTGGTGCTGGCCACACTCTGCAACATGGTGTGGGCCTTGACCGTGTTTGTACCGGCCGCAATGTTCGGCCTGCTGCTCACACGCCCGCTCGTAAAGCACCCGCTGGTTTACACCAACGATTTTCCGCGGGCGTATCGGCTCATTCTGGCGGCCGCCCTGGGTTTGGGCTTTGAATCGCTGGCTACCCTGGGCTTAGGATGGCTGCATCTGCTGAGCCACGGTATTCCTGCTCTTATGCTGCTGATACTGGCGGCGGCGGGCTATCCTACAGGGCGCGACTTTCTTAAAGATGTAATCCCCAAGCCACCGGACCGATTAACGCCAAGCGAAATAATTCTGCTGTTGCTGATGGCTCTACCCGTGGCCACTCTGCTGGTGGCGGCGTGCTTCCCGGCGGGGTCTCTGTGGCATACCGAGGGCAACGGCTACGATGTATTGGAATATCACCTGCAGTTACCCAAACAGTACCTGGCGAGCAACAACATCATGCCGGTGGTGGGCAACATTTACTCTTACTTGCCACTGAATATTGAAATGCTTTATATGCTTGTGGGCAGCTTGGGGAAAATGGCGCTTCCACCGGCCGACCTCTACGAGCTGGTTTATGCAAGCCAAATGCTTAATGTGCTCATCACACTGCTGACGGCCGCAGCGATTGCGATAGCGGTGCCGGGCATTTCACGGCGCAGTCGCCTGCTGGCGGCTTTGGCTTATCTGGCAATACCTTGGACGCTTGTGACCGGCTCACTGGCTTATAACGACGGCGGCGCTTGCCTGTTTGGCGTTTTGGCGCTGGCCACAGTGCTTCATGCGTCATGGCCCAGGGCGCTTGCAGTGGGTGAGCGGCCGCAAAGTGAATGTGGCGCCGGCACCGCAGGCATAGCAGAGCGTGCCAAGCCGCGGCTGTCTGACGGCGTTATAACATGCCTGCTTACGGGCATTCTGCTGGGCCTTGCGGTAGGCTGCAAAATGACCGCCGGCGTCATGTTTGCCCTGCCGGTGGCCGCCATTTTGCTCGCCAACCGCCACTGGAAAAAGTTGCTCATAACCAGCTTGGTGGCTTTGGCGCTGTACAGCCCTTGGATGATTCGGAGTATGGCGGCCACACATACGAGCCAAAGTCTTGGCAACCCCGTGTTTCCGCTCTTCGCTCAAACGCTGGGTACGGACCACTGGACCACGCGGCTGGCCAATCGCTTTGATCGTGGGCATCGCCCACCTGCCCGGCTGGCAGGGTTGACCGGTCACTTGCGGGCACTGGCTAAACAGTCGCTGCTGGATCGGCAGTGGTCGCCGGGGGCGGCGGCCTTTGCCGAACTTTTTGATAAACCCCGCTTCACAACTCCACCCGGCACACCCTGGATTGCTCGCTTGGGCATTTTGTGGCTCGTATTTTTCCCCGCGGCGCTGGTGGCACTGCTGCGGGGCAGAATTGCACTGATGATGCTGCTTGTGCTATTTGTACAGGTGCTGGCATGGCTTACCTGCACGCAGCTTGAAGCGAGGTTTTTACTGCCGGCGGCGGTACCGCTGGTTTGGCTTACCGCCTTGGCCGCTGATGCCATTGGCGGCCTGTCTCGGCTTTTTATGGGAATGCTCGCGCTGCAGGCTCTCTTTTGCGGATTGCTTTTATGGCCCGAGGCACATCTGTTTTTTGGCCCGCAGCCAGCCAATCGCGCTCTGGCGCTGGGTCGCATTTTTTTATTGCCGGAGGACTGGATTGATCAAGACATCCCTCCCGGAACGTTTACCCCCACCACCACCATTTACCTGGAGGGCTACTCGGCTCCGCTTTATGTGCGCGGCAATGTCATCTATAGCACCGTGTTTGACCGCAATCCGCTGGCGCAGCAACTGCGTAAAGGGCCGCAGACCGCCGCACACTGGCTTATAACCCATCGGGTGAATTACCTTATATTTGACTCCATGGAAGTCGCCCGGCTGCGCCGCACGTATGGCTTTGATCGCGTGGTAACGCCTGCTGCCATCGCCGCGATGGAACCTTTTGGCATAATACCCATGCCCTGGAAAACCACCCCCGGCATCACCATTTACCGATGCGGCGACATGGGACCCTAGCGCCAGAAGCCAGGGAGCATGTCTTCGGATCAGAATAGTTGCGAAACGGATGTACCGTTGCCTTCGCCGGTTGGCCCACACCGGGTCATGGTTCAATGCAAGGCTGCAAGCATCCGACAGCAATATCCGGCGTCCAGAGTACTATTTTTGCGAGAGATAACTTTCGATGCCCCGAAAAACGGCTTGGGCAATACGATGCTGGAAGCGCGCACTGGCAAGCTCATGGGCTTGATGAGTGTTGGTGATATAACCGGTTTCTATCAACACCGCGGGGACGCGCGCTTCGCGTAGTACCACAAAATTCGCGTGGCGGTCGTGGTCGGTGCGCTCGATGCGGCGGAGGGACGCGGTGATTTCATCGGCTAGCCTGTCGGATGCGAGTGCCGTGCGATCATGCTCCTGCGTATAGACTGTTGCCCAATCCCATGACGGCTTACCAGCATCGGCATGGATGGAAATAAACAATTGGGCCCCAGCCTGACGTGCAATGGCAACACGACGCAACAATCCGACATAATGGTCGTTGTGGCGTGTTAGTACGGCTTGCAGACCGCCATGCCGATCAATTAATGCGGCCACATCTTTTGCTATAGCAAGGGTAATGTTCTTTTCCTGCAGCCCGTGTGACACGGCACCCGGGTCCCTGCCGCCGTGACCCGGATCAATTGCAATCACGACAATTCGGTGGTGCGCCAAACGAGAGTGGCCGGCTGCAACCGCGACCAGCCCCAGTCCCATTGCCAGCAGCGTCCAAACCCAAGGCAGCTTTCCGCAGTGCCGCTTTAAGTGACAAAACACTCTGCCATGGCTCCTGTAGCCACAGGTGGCTCTGCGAGAGTCGCTGCACTCATCATTGATCATAATATTTTTCTCCAAGTTGGCGCGTGACACACTCGCCGCAGCCACACTATTCGGTTCCAGGTGTTAAGGGCAAGGGTAACAAACCAATGTGAAGGCAAAATGAAAAGTGTGAGTCGTTAAGGGCAGGACCGTCAGCGTAATGATGCTGCTCGACGCTGGCGGGTTGGCCAGTAGCGAAGCGTCGTTATCTCTCATCGCATCTACAGGCGGCATCTGAAGTCCATGCCCCAGCAGGCCTCGCGACAAAGCCGCAGTGCGATATTTTTCATGTTGCTTTCATCTTCGCTCTGTATCGTACACAACCCGCCGCTCAAAGCCGCCTCGTCAGGCTGCGGCATCGGAGATGATAGCCATTATCCCGTCGGACGAACGCAATCGGGCTGGATGCAAGAGGAACGACGTATCGAATGAACCTGTTTTTTATATTTTGCGCACAGTATTTATTTGTGCTGCCGCTGGTAATTCTCGGCATCTATTTTTTAATGCAACCAAGATCAACATGGAGACGCATGGCCACCTTCGCCGTGCCGACGGCGTTGCTGGTCTATGCAGTCGGCGTCGCCAGCGGCCTTCTCTACTATGACCCACGGCCGTTCGACGTGGGGCACTTTAAGCCGCTGGTACCTCACGCGCCAGACAATGGGTTTCCCTCGGATCACGCACTGCTGGTATCAACCATTGCGATGGTTGGGACGCTCTGGAATAAGAAGCTGTGCGTGGTGCTCTGGATTTTGGCGGTACTCGTGTCGGTGGCCCGCGTGTACGTTGGAGTACACCACACCATTGATGTGGTTGGAAGCATAATTATCTCCATTGTTGTTATTTCTGCGGTGAGCAGAGCATTT
>JABEVB010000069.1 GCA_013044165.1 Phycisphaerales bacterium | reverse complement strand
GCCGGCAAACGCCATCCATCGCCGGTTCGCATTGTTGAGCCAATCAATCGCATCACGAAAGCCCACCCTTCCAAACTCGAAGCCGCCATTTACCAAGACGTTGCCACCCGAAAATGTAACCGCATCATGGCAGCAAGTAAACAGCAAATATACCGGCGACGGTTAAGACATGATAGTTTTTCTGTGGAATAGTGGTGGCCTGATCCGATAATCAATATAGACCGAGCGATGGAACGCGCGGTGGAGGGGTCTTTTGGGCAAGGATGTTTTCATGGCTCACCTACGTTATAACGATGCACAAGTTCAAATACTTGATAATGCGCGGTTTTGTCAAAAGACCGATGCGATCAATCGTCGTGTCAACGCCGTTTATTTCCGTGGGCTGGGGATGACCCTGTTGGAAGCGGCGCGGCTGGCGAACGTGAGCGTCAATACGGTGCGTAAGTTTGCCGCCGCCTTCGAGTCCGAAGGCCTGGCGGCGGTGATAGCCGATGCTCGGGAAGGGCCGCCCTCGGCCTTGGACCCACACGCCGAGGTGATCAAGGCTGATTTCTCCGCCCATCCACCTGGGAGTTTGGCGCAGGCTGCGGATCGGATCGCAGAGTTGACTGGGGTGCGGCGACAGGCGACCCAAGTGCGGATATTCATGCGCGGCTTAGGGATAGCACCGCGTCGCCTGTCGCCCATACCTGGGAAAGCCGACCCCATGCGCCAGGCGGATTTTAAAAAAACAAGCTGGATCCTGTGCTGAATGAGGCTTTGGCCGGCCAAGGCCAAGTCTATTTTGTCGATGCCGCGCACTTCGTCTACGGAGCGTTCCTGGCGGTGGTGTGGTGTTTCTGCCGCACCTTCATCAAGACTCCCTCCGGCCGTCAACGCCTCAATGTTCTCGGCGCGCTCAACGCTGTCACGCATCAGTTCGTTAGTGTCGTCAATCACACCTATGTCAATGCCCAGAGTGTTTGTGATTTACTCGATAAACTGCGAATCATGCATCCGCTGGATACGCTTACTTTGGTGCTGGACAATGCACGTTATCAACACTGCAAAATGGTTCGGGACCATGCTGCCAAACGCGGGATACGATTGCTGTTCCTGCCGCCCTATTCTCCCAATCTCAACCTGATCGAGAGGTTGTGGAAATTCATCAAAAAGGACTGTCTCAATGGTCGCTACTATCCGACCCACCAGCTATTTCAGGCCGCCATACTCGAGAGCATTAATGCCATAAACACACGCCACAAAGACACCCTCAAGACCACCCTCACGCTCAATTTTCAAATGTTCGATAAGGTTCAGTTATTGGCCGCATAAGGTATAATAGATGGCGATAATGCCATCCGTCAGGTTGAAATGATGGTTCTTCCTGCCCAATGACGGAGCTAACTTAAATGCGGCTTATATCCAACGCCGCCGTCGGGCGCATTGTTGATGCTATGGCCGCAACCTTGGCTCAAATCATGCAATTGGCCCGTATCCGCTTGGCGTCTACTGCCACCCTCCGGTTTTTTTTCACGGCGTACCTGGGCCGGCACACTCTCACCTAAGGAGGCGGCGAACCTTGCGCCAAAGGAAAATAAACCTCACAAGTACAGCCAGCCATAGCGCCAAAACAAAAATGACGGGTAGGCCGAGCGGATTTATTCCCGTGGGCGTAAAGAGAATGGCCTTAAGGAAGACGGCGGCCGCGGCATGCTGGGGTCCCGTTTGCGGCTTCCCAAACGACGGCAGCAGACCCGCGATCGCTGCGAACGCCGCCATAAACGGAATCACGATCGCAACCCGCACCAAGGCTGACCGCATCGCAACCATCTGGTCGTAGGTGTTCTGTGGGTATGCCATCGGTGGGGTGCTCCCAAAGCCACGCGCGAGCTCAAGCCCGGCGGCACTGTGATTATGGGGTTAGCCCAAAGTCCGAGGCTAGGCTTAGCGCAATCGAGCCGCCGCTCGCTGCCGCTTGGACTCCACTTCCATCGGCAGCGGACGCAGCCACGCCGTCAAGCGTAGCACCAGCGATGTCAGTCGGCCCAATAAGCGGCCCAGCGGTGTCGCCAGTAAGCACCCCGCCAAGGTAATTTCCGCCAGCGGCACCCGCCAAAGAACTTCCGCCACCGATAAGGAACCCGGCCAGTCCGCCCCCGGTCGCAGCCGCCCCAACGGGCAGAAGCCCGGTCGACAGTGGTACGGTTGCGCCGATCCCCGTCGAAAGCCCAGTCCCCGCCGCAGTACCGGTCGAAAGCAATTCCCCACCAACGGCACCGTTCGATAACAGGCCAGTTGATGCGCTGGCGGCGCCAGCGGATCCCAAACCTGCCCTGGCCACGATAGCCCCCAGCAGGGCATCACCCGCGAACCCGGTCCCAGCGGATATCGCCGTCACCGCAAGCGCCCTCACCGCCTGTTGCTCAACTGCTATCTCGTCCTCAGTCCATAAAAGCTGATTCCAGCCATCAACCAGACCCGATACCAAATTCTGCATGACCCGCTCCTGCGTAGCGCTCAGGCCCGGCGGGCACTTGTGCACCTTCAGGGGCACTTCTTTAATAAGCTCATCGTATGACATGAAGGGCCATTTCCACCAGGAGTGATGCAGGAAAACCTTGTAGTTGACAAATCCCGAAACATGCTCCACCTTGTAGAAAAAATAGTCCAATCCCGATGAGTCCAGCTTGCCGATCGGCCCCGAGCCCTCCATCTGATACGTATTGGCCCCGTTGATGTACTGGGCAGGGTCTTGGCTGATCCATACGCCCAAACTCGGGCTGTAATTCCGATTCCTTGCGTAATAAAGGCCCGTGATGGAATCCAGCGACATGCCCTGATAAAGATAATCACTGATAGGCTGCGTCCCGCTCGGTGTTGCACTGAAATCAGCATTCAATACCGTCAGCGAGCCATAAGGCGAATACACGTACCGCTGCGCTACGGCCCATGTTTGCGTGCTGGCG